>NZ_JAELTJ010000315.1 GCF_016428805.1 Achromobacter sp. ASV32 | reverse complement strand
TCGTCGGCAGCGTCAGTTGTGTATAAGAGACACCAATACATAATATCGGTTATACAATCTTTTGCCAAAAAAAAAAAAAAAAGACCAATTTCATCACCCTTTGGTCAGCCACCTTACAGAACCCGAAATCAAAATCCAACAAATAGATGGCATTATCATAAAGAGAACCCCGAACCTCAAAACCTGCAACAAACAAGTACCTTTCCTTTTTTGGGCAATTCTGCCTAGTCATCCAGATCCATATCGTACCCCTTGGATGATCTGCTCGCACGACCTCCACGTTGAAGCTGAGCGAGCACGTTGGCCTTGATCGCCGGCTTAGTACCAGCTGCGGCCTTTGCATTTGTGACAGCTTTGCGGCCATTTTTTGCGACGGGTTTAGGAGCCTCCTCCTCCTCCTCCACTTCAGACGCTTCAGCTTCGTCACCGGATTCTTCCTCGCTGCCAGACGCCTCCATTTCATCTGACGAATCGCCGTATTGCCATTCAGCTACGCCGTCGAGCATTTCCTCCTCGTCAGCTGCGTCGTCGCGCTCTTTGTAGTCTGCAG
>NZ_JAELTJ010000314.1 GCF_016428805.1 Achromobacter sp. ASV32 | reverse complement strand
GCTCACATGGAGTGATTCGGTTCTTTTCACAGACGATAACGCAAAGAACTTGTCTGCTGGACTAATCACCCCAATAGACACCCGGCAAGCGAGGGGCACAGAAACACATTCCAAAAAGTAGCCCCAACCGAGAACCAAGCAAAACGCCACGCGCCGGACGACAAAGGCTGCGTCTGGCCAATTGACGTAACCGTATAGTGGGCTCCCAGCGGGCTCCACAGCGAGGCTTTTAGCGGCTCAGCGGTTGTCTGGCCCATTTTCAGTGACCATTTCTGTCTCGCGTTAGCGCAAGCTGCCCCTCTGATTGGCGCCAAATTCTCGCTGGCTCCCTGATTCGTACGAGGACCCAAAAACTTGGCCACAGCTAAGCACTCGTCGTCGGCCGCTAGACTGGACACACACTGGCATCCGCCGCCCATCCGCCGCCACCTTTGTTTTCCAGCGCCAGCTGTGGCCAGGCTAACAACGGCCACTCGCATCACCCACGCCTACGGTACTGTTCCTAAGTACAGTAGGTAGGTACCTTAGGTCGTATGCCCACCCACCCACAC
>NZ_JAELTJ010000313.1 GCF_016428805.1 Achromobacter sp. ASV32 | reverse complement strand
CACCCAGACAAAGAGATGGGCGGGGGTAGTTGTAAGCCTGTAGGGTGCAAATGATTGAGTTTACCATTCGCCTATCGACCCTTCTCTGCAGTACGTGACTACGCAGTGACAACCTTGCCATGTCATCAGCACAGTTTGGTGCTCAGTGGGCTAATCCAAGCGATGTATTCAGTGTCTTGCTCATCCTCGGAGGCGATGTCATAAGTCATGCACTTGCCCAACTCGCTGGATCCGGGATCGCGCCGGTAACATTCTCCTTCGGTAAGGACTTCCACCTATGGGTTGAAACAGCCGTATCTGCACTATCTACTAATACTTACCAGGCTGGGTTGCCTACTCGGTCGCTGCATTGACGGCAGCAGTCGGGCAAAACAAACTCATGCCAAGTCATCCCGACTGCCCGTGCATGGTTATCAACGTCTCCAACGGATACATGCGCGAAAACTCGAGCTGGGTTATCGGAAGGATCGTCCGCGATTTTGAGTACTGGCGCGATTGCAGAGTCACTAGCACACTTACGCGGCTCCAGGATGAGAAATGGGCGCGCCTAAAA
>NZ_JAELTJ010000312.1 GCF_016428805.1 Achromobacter sp. ASV32 | reverse complement strand
GTGTATAAGAGACAGGGGCTACTACAAGCAAGGTACCAATAAGACACGGAGCATGTATCTCGACGCCACAGACAACGTTTTATATCCTTAGCGCTCTTTATGATGTTGCAGTCAGGCAGTGTAGCCTGGAGCCCGATGTCCACAAACCCAAAAAAAAAGCAAATCTCGAACAAGCTCTGACTAGTAACATGTTGACGCCGTCTGAATACTACGAGTCTACATTCATCCGGAGACCGTGCTCTATTATTATATGTCGTGCCGCGCGCCGTTGAGGATGAAGAGCGATAAACAGTGGTGGCACAATATCGACAGCATGCATAAAATATCCACACACAAATCTACGGCGACCACGATTGCCACCACATCTACATGCCACTTTTGGCACAACAAGGGCCGGTAGCTTGTCAACCTGTTGCCAAAGTCGTGGGACATGACGATCAACACTGCCAGCGCCGCCTACGTCCAAGCGTTGCGTCTTCGGTACTCCGAACCCTGGGACAACCAGAACCCCGCGCGCCACACGACGCCTTTTCGACGGAGCACATGCACAATAC
>NZ_JAELTJ010000311.1 GCF_016428805.1 Achromobacter sp. ASV32 | reverse complement strand
CCTTCTCTTCCGAGGCGGCCTTGGACTTGGCGCTTCGCTTGCGGGGAGAGGCAGGGCTTTTCTTGGAGCCCTTGGTCGGGCTGACGGATCGTCGGCTGCGGCGCGAACCAGTTCCAGACGAGGGCGTGGGCGGCGCAAGGTGAGGCAGGACCTTGGAAACGTCAAACTTGGGAGGTGCAGAGATTTTGCGCTGAGGAGACGAGTCGCCGCTGCCACCAGACTGAGAAATGGTAATCTTGGCAGGGTCGAGCAGGGCGCGGATCCAGGGGGTAATGCTGTACTCCTCGGCCAATGCGAGAGCCTGCTCGGGGGGAATCCAGATGTTGCCAGCCGTCTCCTCATGGCTAGTAGTCGGCAGAGACTTGATGTACTTGCGCTCGGTTTCCTCGTCAGCGGCCTCGGCGTAGGGAAAGGTGGCCTTGAACATGCCGGTAGCCGAGACGTAGCCGTCGACGCTTCGGCGCATCAGGAAGTAGCTGTTGGGGCTGCCCTTGAAGATTCCCGAGACGATTCCCTTTTGCATGGGGGCACGAAGGTGAGCGTAGTCAAAGACAC
>NZ_JAELTJ010000310.1 GCF_016428805.1 Achromobacter sp. ASV32 | reverse complement strand
CTATAAGCTCCGCGCTTGCACTCGCATTCCGATGACAAAGTGACTTTTGATGTCATATACCAAGTTTAAAATTTAACTTGCTTACCTTTATCTGCATTATATGTATGTAGAAACGATGCTAGAGAAACAGGTTTCCACACTCCCGCGGCTTTCGATCCGTAAATTATTTGGTCATCGCTGCCCGCCACCCCACGGCTCAGCGCCCCAATTTGGGCAGTTGTTCGCCAGCATACAGTGTCATTGAGATGAACAAGTTCATCAGAGAGAAATTTAACAAGTCCATCAGTATCTGGGGAACGTCTCCGCCCAAATATGATGGCACATATGAAGTCAACATTGACCAAAATGTGGTTATACAGCAACTGGGAATTCTTCGAAGACAACTCATATCAAGATGACATCCAAAACAACTACTCCGTCATCAACTCCGATGACGCATTCTACGTTGCGAAAATAGGGTCAAGACGGCGGCTACCCTCCTGCAGTACCCTTATGCGAAAACATTCAACGGTGACCCAGCGGACGGCAGTATGTGGTACCCCAACATTTCCAATAC
>NZ_JAELTJ010000309.1 GCF_016428805.1 Achromobacter sp. ASV32 | reverse complement strand
CTTCTAACATATCCGCAGACGTTGGGACGAAGAAGCTGTCACGCAAATAGAACATCTACTCGACGCCTTAGACATTGCGCGAATCGACCAGAATTTGAACTGGGCAAAGGACTACATATCAGAAATTGAGAAAAAGGGTGTCGTGTTCAAAAAATCCGAGTTTGGCGAGCATCTAGCCACAGTTCTGATCACGGTTTATGAGGCGTTATGCTGTATGAAGTATCTCGCGAATCCGGACCAGCGGGCAGTGTTCCAATACGTGTTTAT
This sequence comes from Achromobacter sp. ASV32, assembly GCF_016428805.1. GTDB lineage: Bacteria > Pseudomonadota > Gammaproteobacteria > Burkholderiales > Burkholderiaceae_B > Achromobacter. The sequence continues at coordinate 290 of NZ_JAELTJ010000309.1, read as the reverse complement.
GCGCCTCCAGGGCAAGAGCTATTTGAAGCTCGGCACAAAGGATCCCCTTCCTGGCATGGCCTACTTTCTCTTCGACCACAAGAACGAGGATCGGAGGAGGTGGGCTCATGAAAACTGGAAGAACATTGACACGTCTTCCCTGACGGAAGCCCAGTTTGAGTGGGCAATAAGTGGAGGGCTTATCAGTGCCATGGAAGAGATTTACAGGCGAGATTTCAACCAAGCCACTCCCGAAATGTACCTCGAAATCGAGCAGTTTTGGAATGGTTTCGAAGTCGTCCTGTCTCTTA
>NZ_JAELTJ010000308.1 GCF_016428805.1 Achromobacter sp. ASV32 | reverse complement strand
AGGTTCAACTACGAGCTTTTTAACCACAACAACTTTAATATACGCTATTGGAGCTGGAATTACCGCGGCTGCTGGCACCAGACTTGCCCTCCAATTGTTCCTCGTTAAGGGATTTAAATTGTACTCATTCCAATTACAAGACCCAAAAGAGCCCTGTATCAGTATTTATTGTCACTACCTCCCCGTGTCGGGATTGGGTAATTTGCGCGCCTGCTGCCTTCCTTGGATGTAGTAGCCGTTTCTCAGGCTCCTTCTCCGGGGTCGAGCCCTAACCCTCCGTTACCCGTTGCAACCATGTTTGGCCAATACCCAAACATCGAAAGTTGATAGGGAAGAAATTTGAATGAACCATCGCCGGCGCAAGGCCGTGCGATTCGAGAAGTTATCATGAATCACCAAAGAGCCCAGAGGGCATTGGTTTTTAATCTAATAAATACATCCCTTCCGAAGTCGGGATTTTTAGCATGTATTAGCTCTGTCTCTTATACACATCTGAGCTGCCGACGACGATGCGGTTGTGTGGAGGTCGGGGGGGGACGGATAAGTGTAAAAGGGGG
>NZ_JAELTJ010000307.1 GCF_016428805.1 Achromobacter sp. ASV32 | reverse complement strand
CGGTGGCGGTGCTGGTGCCGTCTTCGGCGACCGCGCCGTCGGTCTTGCCGGACAGCGTCGGATCGTCGTTGGTGCCTTCGATGGTGACGGTGACGGTGCTCTGGGTGCCGTCAGCCGTGGTGACCGTAAAGGTCTCGGTCAGCTTCTCGCCGACCGCCAGGGCCTGGACCTTGGGATCGGTGTCGTCCAGCGTGTACTTCCAGTTGCCGTTGGCATCGATCGAGAACTTGCCGTGCTCACCCGCGGCATCGGTCTGCGGCTTGAAGACAGCCTCGCCAGCGTCCTTGTCGGTCACGTCCAGCTTGCCGCCGGTGGTGGAGATCTCGTCTTCCTTGACGGTGCCCGCGTCATCGCCCGGCTTGCTCGGGGTGACGACCGCCGCATCGTTGGTGCCGGTGACCGTGACCGTGATGACCTGGGTGGCCGTGCCGCCGTGGCCGTCGTCGACGGTCACGGTGATGGTGTCGGTAACCTTCTCGCCTTCCTTCAGGGCCTGGACCTTGTCGCTGGCGTTGTCCAGCTCGTACTTCCAGTTGCCGTTCTGGTCGACGGTGAAGCTGC
>NZ_JAELTJ010000306.1 GCF_016428805.1 Achromobacter sp. ASV32 | reverse complement strand
ATATGTAACAGAGGACCACAGCCCCATATCGGTGATATCAGAGTCGAGGTCCCACCGAGGAGCGGAGCTTATACGGAGTAGAGTTTTGCTCTTTGCAGGCGTTGCTCGCGTGCGTGGTCGTGGGTCCCGGTGTCTTGGCGGCGTAAATTAACGAGTATGAAGCTCCTGTATTATATCCATTTGTGTAATTTAATAGACTCGGTACACAGAGACGTGAAAATTTAACATGTTGTGTACAAGAAGTATTAGTGCCGGCAAATGTCGGGTAACAGAACATGTCACTCTACGTCTGGGGACAAACCCCGGAATTCGGCTTTACAGCGGCCTAAACTTGAAGGGTTGCAGCCGCAACCGCAAACATCCTTTTCATTTCTTGGTTTAGGGGGCGGGGGGTTACTTTTGCAACGTCATTTACATGGCTGACCCGATTTGTTAAGGATGGGCGGGTACCCTTTGGGTGAGTGAGTGAGTGAGTGAATGAGTGAGTGGTTGAAGTGAGAAGAACAGAGTGGGCGGACCGCCGGTGGCGTTTTTGCGCCAAATAGGTACTGTCTCTTATACACA
>NZ_JAELTJ010000030.1 GCF_016428805.1 Achromobacter sp. ASV32 | reverse complement strand
CCCAAATGAGCGCCTCTCAGCGTTGCGAATGCTCGCCGGGGGGCGGCCACGACTGCGCTTCGCGCCTTGATAGCCACTCATTTGGGTACTCATGCGAGGCGCCTTCTAGTGTGAACAGGCCCTAGTTGATCAGCACCACGGGGACATGAACCGAATGCAGGACTTTCAAGGTAACCGACCCCAGCAGCAAGCTTCCGGCTGCCCCCAGCCCCCGCGAACCCATGACGATATGGTCGCACCGCTGTTCGGTGGCGTATGCCGTGATCGATTCGGCGGCGTTGCCGATGCGCACGGCCGCCTGGTACATGATCCCTGCCTTGTCCAGCGCCGCCTTTGCCTCGGCCATGGCAGTGCGGGCCTCATCGTCGTAGTACTCCTGGATCATTTCCTTTGAGATGAAGGTCCAGACGGTGCCGGACACGATAGGCGGCTGCACGTTCAGCAGGTGAATGGAGCACGGACCGTTTTCCCGGACATGCTCGATCATGTAATGCACGGCGCGCAGGGCGTTGGCCGATCCGTCCACGGGGATGAGTACGTTTTTCATGATGCCTCCGGCGTCAGCGCCCTCTGCAATACCTCTGGGCGCGGCAGTCCATCATGGCACCGCTGCCGCGCCTTCACTTGATGCCGGTCAAGTTTCGGGTGCCTTGCCGGCGCTGTGGGGCGTGGCGTTGTCCCCGTTTCAGGATTGACAAAGGTCAACATGGGCCGGGCGCGGGCGCGCAAGATGCAGGGGAAGGTGAGCGCATGCTCACCGTGCCCGGGAACGGTGCCGGTCATGCCCCGCGGGGTGCGGTCGCCGTACCAGGACCTGCGGGGGCGTTCGGGACCCGCGGGGGCGTTGTCAGGATCCCATTTGAACTCCCCTTTCGCGTGGAGGTAGCCATGTTTCGCCGCATCGCCGTTCATTTGGACCATGGGGTCGATTGCCAGCGCCGCATCGACTTCTGCCTGCGCGTGGCCAAGGCGCACGATGCCCATCTGACGGGCATATTCGCCAGTTACGTCATGCCCGGATATTTCTTTGACGAGGCGGGTCTGTGGGCCCGGTCAATGGAAAAAGCCATCGCGATCGACACCCAGGGCCGCGCCGCGTTGCAGACCGCGTTCAGCCAGGCGGCGGGGGACGTGGGCGTGGCGGTCTCGTGGCGGCAGGGCGACGGCTCGCCCGCGCAGTGCGTGGCGCGGCATGCGCGCTATTCGGACGTCCTGGTCGTCGGTCAGGAAAACCCCTATGACCTGGAGGCCGCGACGGGCAACGAGTTCGTGGAGCAGACCTTGCTGGACGTTGGCCGGCCGGTCATTGTCCTGCCGACCGCCGGGACGTTCGAGCGGCTTGGAACGCGGGTGCTGTACGGCTGGAATGGGGGACGGGAAGCCGCCAGGGCGATTGCCGATGCGGCCCCGCTGTTGCGCAATGCCAGCGCCCTGCGGGTGTTGGCGCTGGATGCGCCCGGCAGCGTCAAGGGCGGGGACGCCGCGCCGTTCGAAGACCTGGCGGCCTATTGCGCCTGCCATGGTTTCCCGCGGGCCGAACTCGAAACACGCAGTACCGCCGACATCGATATCGGCGACGCGATATTGAGTGCGGCGGCGGATTTCGGCGCTGACCTCATTGTCATGGGCGCCTATGGGCACAGCCGCATGCGGCAATTGATCATGGGGGGCGCGACGCGTTCCTTGCTCAAGGCCATGACCGTGCCGGTGCTGTTTTCCCACTAGCCGGCGCAGCAGTTCCATTGCCAGGCCCGCGCCGCCCATGTTCAACAGGACCTCGCTCTATTCAGGGCGGACGGCAACCCCGTCCGGTTTCAGGAGATCACCATGGCACAGCCCGTCAAGAATCCTTTGCCCAAACCGAAGCCGGCGCGGACCGACCCGAAGCAGGCCGCGGCGCAGCAGCAGAACAAGGCCGAGAGGGCCGAGGTGCTGGGCCGGCACAAGAATGCCGGCCAGAAGGACCACAAGGGCGCGCGCTGACCTGCTTTCCGGGTGCGGAGCATGGACACGCGAACGGCGCTTCCCTTCGCAATCGCGCTTGGTATCGGTCTGCTGATCGGCGTGGAACGCGAGCGGCGCAAGCGCCCCTGGCTGTCGCGCCCGACCGCCGGTGTCCGCAGCTTCGCCATCGTGTCGCTGTCGGGCGCGGTGGCGATGCACCTGGGCGGCGCGCTGTTGCTCGGTCTGGCAGCCATCGGACTGGGCGGCGTGTTGCTGGCTCACGCGCATGGCGGCGAGCGCGGCCAGGGGCTGGCCACGCAGGCGGCATTGCTGCTGACCCTGCTGCTTGGCGGCCTGTGCCTGCGCGACCCGGCGTTGGCGTCAGGCTTGGCGGTGGCGGCGACGATCCTGCTGGCGGCTCGCACCGGCCTGCATCGATTCGTGCGCACGGTGCTCAGTCCGCAAGAGCTGGTCGACGCCCTGATCCTGGCAGCCGCGGCGCTGGTGGTGCTGCCCTTGCTGCCGGATGCCTTCATCGGCCCGTTCGAGGCGCTGAACCTGCGCACGATCTGGACATTCACCTTGCTGGTCATGGCGGTCAGCGCCGCCGGCCACATCGCGCTGCGGCTGTTCGGTCCCCGGATCGGCCTGCCCCTGGCGGGATTCGCATCCGGCTTCATTTCCAGCACGGTGACCATCGGCGTCATGGGCGAGCGGGCCGCGGCCGACCCCGCGGTGAGCGGCCCGGCGGTCGCGGGTGCGGTGCTTTCCTCGGTATCGACGGTGGCGCTCATGACCGCCGTCCTGGCCGCCGTCAGCCCCGCCGCCTTGCAGGCGTTGATCGTCCCCCTTGCCGTCGGCGGCGCTGCCGCGCTGGGCTATGGCCTGTTGTTTCTGTTCAAGGCGATACGTCAGCCGGGCACCCGGAGCCTTGACGCGGGCAGGCCATTCAAATTGCGGACGGCATTGACGCTGGCGGCCGTGGCCGCGGCGGTATTGCTGGTTACCGCGGCCCTGAATGCCTGGCTGGGGCCGCGCGGCATAGCGCTCGCCGCGGTGGTGGGCGGCCTGGTGGATACCCATGCGGCGGCGGCATCGGTCGCCACGCTGGTGGCTGCCGATACGATCTCGCCACAGCAATCGGTGATGCCCGTATTGCTGGCCATGTCCGCCAATGCGGTCAGCAAGGCGGTGTTCGCGGCGGTCAGCGGTGGGGCCGCTTTCGCCGCGAAGGTGGTGCCGGGGCTGGTGCTGATGGTGGCGGCTGCCTGGGCAGGCTACGCCTTGCGCTAGACCGTGCCGCAGCCGCGCGGCCCGACGTTCGCCGACTGTTACACACGCGGCGGCGCGAATACGCAAAAATCGCTCGTCTTGGGGATGATCCGCGCTGCGAAGCGGGTAGCGATACCTGCACGGCATCCGGTCAACCGCTGCTTTCAACGTCGAGGAGTCCACGTCATGCGCGTACGTCCGATCCGTCAGGCCGCTGCCACGGTCCTGTTGTTGCTGGCCATGAATGCCTATGCCGAAGAGGGGCTGCCGGCGCCGGTCAATGGCATCACCTTCGAAGAGTGGGCCGCGGCCAATGCGCGCCTGGCCAACAACCAGCCGCTGGACGGGGTGTTGCAGGTGCTGCGCGTGAATGAAGGGCAGTGGAAGCAGGCCGACGCCGCCTTCCTGCAGGCGCTCAAGACGGGCGATCCGGGCTCGGCCACGTTCATGCGCTACGGCGAGGTGTTTGCCAACCCCGCCGTGGGGCGCTTTGCCCGCGCGGGTGATCAACCCAAGGTGGACGGGCGCCTGGCGACCTATGACGACTATGCACGGCTGCAGGCGGACATGAGCGCGGGCGTGGAAGCGGGCAAGGACCCGCAGACCATCCTGAAGGCCTATGGCCTGAACGTCTACCAGTACTCGCAGGAAAGCGGCAAGTGGGTGCGGATGATGGCAACGGTCAACGATCCCGCTGAATTGGAGCGCCTGGCGGCGATACGGGACAAGTATCAACGCGAGTACCGCGCCAAGTACGGGTTGCCGGCAGCGCAGTAGCGGCGGGCCGGGCAGGCGGCCTTCGTACCCATGGCTTGACGCGCTGCCTGTGCCCGGGCGAGTGGGCGCTGTCGAACACCGCGGCCAGGGCATCTCCAGCAGAGACGAGGTCGTCCCTACGGGGCTTCTATCTCCTTAGCCTTTTCCTTCTCTTTGTCCTTCTTTTCTCCATCGTAGTGAGACTTGATGGCCAGAAACATGCCCGTGCCCAACACGAGGAGCTTGAACGTACCGAAGACGACAGGGACCCAAAAATTCATCATTTCCTCAAAACGCTGCTTTCAGCAACTTCATTTGCCGCGCGAGAGGCAGGCAAAGAAAGAACGCCGGTTCCCGGCATGCAGACAGACTCGGCGCGGCGGGCGCCATGTTTCCCATAGACGGACGAATTCTACCGTCAAGATCCATACAAATGGTTGAATGGTTCTTTTTGTATGGATTTTATTGGCGAAAAAATATCAAAAAAACCATACATAAGGGAGAATAATGTCGTTCAGGTGCCGATGTGAAAAGCAGACATGCCTGAGGGCGACCGCCAGGCAATCTCAATGGCGCGGACATCGCAACCCCCCAGGTTGCCAGGACGCGACGCAGTAATCATCGGCGTGGGCTTGCGCGATCGCGGCGTCGATGCCGGCGCCGACCGGCTTCCAGGTCGCGCTTCGGTAGCCTCGCTTGAGGCGGCGTATCGGCGTATCGCGTGCGGCCGCGTCCAACGTGGCCAGATAGGCGCAGTGTTCCGATCACGGTTACCCGAAAGCCGACTGTCACCCAAGACCGCTTCTGGCCGAGAGCGGCTACTCGCCGCAAACGCCGCCGCGTCATCAAGACTAAGCACGACGTTTCCTGCGCTGGCAATGCCTTGTCTTCAAAGAAGGCGAACTTCATTCCAACTGCTCAGGGTATGAGCAGCAGGCATAAAGTTCGCCTTTTTGACCGTAGGAGGCGCGTCGATATATTGCGAACCAGCGCCGTGCCATCAAGACTTTGTTAATGCCGTAATGTCGCGCGGTCGATGAGAAACCCATTCCAGGGGGACAAGACTCAGGGACGTGCACGCAATGCGTTTGCTACCAGGGAAAACGCCGCCGAAGGCTGACGGCGGCTCGGATAGTACAAGTAATAACCGGGAAAGAGCGGGCACCAATCGTCCAGCACGCGCACCAACCTTCCTTCCTCGATGTGAGGCGCAAACTCGTCCTCGGGAAGAAATGCGATGCCCAGCCCTGCCACTGCGGCGTCCACCATGCTTGGGGAGGTATTGAAGATGAGTTGGCCATCCACCCGCACGTTCAATGGCTGGCCGCGGCGCTCGAAGTCCCACACATAGAGTCCGCCGGCTGTTTGCATCCGCATATTGATGCAATTGTGCTTGATAAGATCGCGGGGATTCTTCGGGATGGGGTTGGCGTGAAAGTAAACGGGTGAAGCCGCGGCCGCCATGCGCAGCCGAGGTCCGATAGGCAAGGCGATCATGTCCTTGTCGATCGTGTCGCCCAGGCGTACCCCCGCATCGTACCGATCCGCGACGATATCCCTGAATCCGTAGTTGACGTCAAACTCCATTTTGATGTCGGGATACTCGCGCATCAGGGGAGTCAGCTTCGGCAGCAGTGTTGTCCTGAGGACATGCTCGCCGCAGGTGATCCGGACGGTGCCCGCCGGCTTGTCGCGCATTTCCGTGAGTGCATCCAGTTCGGCATCGATCTCGTCAAAACGGTGCCCAATGGCGTTCAGCAGACGTTCGCCGGCGCTCGTGGGAGACACGCTTCGGGTGGTGCGCGTCAACAGCCGGATCTCAAGTCTTGCTTCGAGGCCGCTGATGGCTTGGCTCAGGGCGGACTGAGTCACGCCCAGCAGCGAAGCGGCGCGCGTGAAGCTGCCTTCCCTTGCCACTGTCACGAAATAGAGAAGATCGTTGAGGTTACGTTTGACCATGGCGGAGTCTCTCATGGTAATTAATTAGTTTTACTAATATACCTTTTAAGAATTGATTAGCTAGTAAGTGGCTGGTGGATGCGCCAACATTGCCATGTCGCATCGTTGATGCGAAGACGATGGATCAGATCGGCAGGGATAGGCAATTTCATGAAGACTCGAACAGGCAAGGCAGCAACGGCCGCATTTTCAACCCCGTGCGAGACCGGGATGCAGGCTGCCAATTGGAGCGGCGTCCTTGCCATGTCGCTGTGCGTGTTTGCATTGATCGCTTCCGAATTCATGCCGGTCAGCCTCCTGACGCCGATGGCGATGGACCTTCAGGTAACGGAAGGTGCGGCAGGGCAGGGCATTGCGATCTCCGGCGTATTTGCAGTGGTGACCAGCCTGTCGATCTCCACCGTGGCGAGGGCGATGAATCGAAAGACCCTGCTGCTTGTGCTGACGGCGCTGATGGCTGTGTCGGGCGCCGTGGTTGCAATGGCGCCAGACTATCTGACCTATATGGCCGGCCGTGCCCTTATCGGCGTGGTGATAGGGGGCTTCTGGTCGATGTCAGCTGCCACGGCAATGCGGCTGGTGCCTGCTGACCAGGTAGCGCGCGCGTTGGCGGTCTTCAACGGAGGCAACGCGCTGGCGACAGTGATAGCGGCGCCCCTGGGCAGCTATCTCGGCGCGGTAATTGGCTGGCGCGGCGCTTTCTTTTGCCTTGTGCCGGTGGCCTTGATTGCTTTGGTCTGGCAATGGATCAGTCTGCCTTCCATGCCGAGTCAGAATCATGCGGCGGATACCGGCAACGCTTTCAGCGTTCTGAAGCGTCGACCCATTGCACTCGGCATGGCCGCGTGCGGGGCCTTCTTCATGGGACAATTTGCCCTGTTCACCTACGTCCGGCCCTTCCTGGAGACGGTGACGCGAGTTCAGATTTCCGCGCTGTCTCTTATCTTGCTCGTGATCGGCGTGGCGGGGGTTATCGGTACCGCGTTGATTGGCCTTGTTCTCAAGCGCGGCCTGTACGGGGCGCTGGTCGCCATTCCCATCCTCATGGCGGCGATCGCGCTAGTACTGATTCCGTTCGGAGCCTGGATGGCGCCTGTCGTCGTCTTGCTGGGTCTGTGGGGCTTGATGGCGACGTCGGCGCCCGTGGGCTGGTGGAGCTGGATCGCCGAAACCATGCCGCGGAATGCGGAGGCGGGCGGCGGCCTGATGGTGGCGGTGATTCAGTTGGCCATCGCTTGCGGATCGACTATGGGCGGACTGCTGTTCGACTCGATGGGCTATCGAAGCACCTTCATGGCAAGCGCTGCCGTGCTGCTGCTGGCGGCAAGCCTGGCATTCTTGACTTCGTGTGTGCAGGCTTCGACGCCGCTCCCGCACTCTTGACGCGGAGCCCGGCCCCGATGCCGAATGACGGCGACCAGACCATGTCTCAGGCAACGGATGCCGTCAGCTGGCGTTTGGCCTGTTCGACGGAGAGAGTGGCTGGCAGAGCAACGCCGTTCTTGACTGCAAGGATCTCGGCCATGATGCTCACCGCGATTTCGGCGGGCGTCCGGCTGCCGATGTAGATGCCGACCGGCGCATGCAAGCGTTCCAGAGACGTGGCGGTTTCGCCAAAATGCTCAATGAACCGTTCCCTGCGGCTGCTCGTGTTGCGGCGCGAGCCGATGGCGCCGACGTAGAAGGCAGGGCTGTGAATCGCTTCCAATAGCGCAAGGTCGTCCAGTTTGGGATCGTGGCTCAGGGCGACGACGCAGGTGCGCGTGTCGGGCGCCAGGGCGAGCACGGCGTCATCAGGCATTTCGCGGGTGGTATGTACCCCGGACACGGACCAGTTTCCCAGGTGTTCCACCCGCGGATCGCATATCGTCACGGAAAAGTCATTGAACAAGGCCATGGTGGCCAGGTATTCCGCCAATACGCCGGCGCCGATGAGCAGCATCCGGTACTGCGGCCCCAGGGTGCAGGAGAGCGTCACGCCATCGAACCGAACCGCCTCGGGCGCCGAAGTGGGGGTCAGCGTCACCGCTCCAGTGGCCACGCAGACGGTGCGCCGGACGAGTTGCCCCGATTCCAGCCGTCGTATCAGGGCGTCGAGTGTCTCGAAATCCGGCTGAAACTCCAGCAGCAATTCCAGCGTGCCGCCGCAAGGCAGGCCGAAGCGGTGTGCGTCGTCAGCCGTAATCCCGTAGCGGACCAGCTCGGGAGCCTTCTGCTCAATGGCGCCGTCGCCATAGGCGCGGGTGTATCGGTGGATCAGATCATCTTCAATGCACCCGCCCGACACAGAGCCAATGCAGCGCCCGTCCTCGCGCAGCGCCATCATGGAGCCAACAGGGCGCGGAGACGAGCCCCAGGTCTTGACTACCGTAGCCAGTAGCAGCCGGTGCTCCTCGGTTTGCCACGAACGGGCTTCTCGCAATACACGAACCTCGACAGTTTCCACGCTGATGCTCCTTAGCTGGGAAGGCGGACCTGGAGCATGGCTTCGGCGCGCGCCAGGTCGTCTTGCGTGTCGATGTCCATGGCGATGCCGGGATCGTCCAGATGCAGCTCCTGTACGGCGCCTTTTTCGCGATATGCCCGTACGATGGAGGCCGCGCCTTTGTCGCCGCCAAGCGCCATTAGCGCCTTCCCGCATTCCGGGCCGAATCCGACGGGATGCCCCTGCTGGCCGCGCCAGGACGGCACAACCACCGACCCGCAGGCCAGCCCCTGCGCAACTAAATGCAGGCTGCGGGCGTCGATCAGCGGCAGATCGCCGGGCAGAATCAGCCAGCCGCTGGCGTCCTGGGTCGAACGGACTCCTCGTGCTATGGAGTCGCCCATGCCACTCTCCGGTGAAGCCTGCTCGGGCCGGACAACGTGGCTCGGCAGGCCGGATTGGGCGACGGCATGAAGGACGCGCTCAAGCACCGGGATGCCTGCCAGCATCGCGTCGAGCTTGTGCGTGGTGCCGCCGGACCGGCTGAAGCGCTCCCCTCGGCCGGCGGCCAATACGATGATGGTGGGTGGTTGCATTTGCGTTGCGTCAGGCGACTCTGCGCACGGGCAGAGTACGAATCCGCTTTCCCGTTGCGGCGAATATGGCATTGCACAGCGCAGGCGCCACCGGCGGAACCGGCGGCTCGCCTACGCCACCGGGCGGAAGAGAGTGGTCGTCATTGACCAGATGTGTCCGGATCACGCGCGGCGACGCATTGTGGCGCAGCACTTCATAATCGTGGAAATTGCTCTGCTTCACGCGGCCTTTCTCGAAGGTGATTTCGCTGGTGAGCGCAAGGCTCAGGCCCATGATGGCGCCACCTTCCATTTGCGCGCGAATGCGTTCGGGATTGATCTGCGGGCCGCAGTCCATCGCCATATCCACAGCAACGATGCGCACCTCGCCCTTCTCGTCTACGGCCACTTCGACTACGGTGGCTGTGTAGCTCATGAAGCTGTAGCAGAATGCCAGGCCAAGGCCATGGCCTTTGGGCAGCTGCCTGCCCCATTCAGCGCCTTTGCACGCCGCTTCGATCACGCCGCGCAGGCGGCCCGTGTCGTAAGGATAGCGCTCGGGTGATTCCGAGTAATTCCAGGTGTCGGCCAGCGTGCCCGGGTCAATCCGGCGCGCCGGTCCGATAAGTTCGAGCGCGAAATCCTTAGGGTCCTTTCCCGCGCGCTGCGCCAATTCGGCAATAAAGCACTGTGCCGCGAAGGCATGGGGGATATTGGCTACCGAACGGAACCACCCGATGCGGGCATGGGCCCCCACTTCAGCCGTTTCCACCCGCACGTTCGGAATGCGGTAGGGCATGTTGATGGCCGACATGGCCGACTCGAACATCTGCTGACCTTTTGCGCCCTCGGAGAAGAGAGAGGCGATGGTGGGAGCGGCGCTGCGGTGCAGCCAGGATTGGACTTGTCCATTCTTGTCCAGAACGGCTTCCAAACGCTCAACCGACACGGTGTGCAGGTAATCATGTTGAATGTCGTCCTCGCGCGTCCACACCAGCTTGACTGGCGTGCCCTCGGGCATGGCGCGGGCGACAATGGCGGCTTCGTCTACGAAGTCGGGCTTGGATTTGCGGCCAAAGCCTCCCCCCAGCAACAGGACATTTACCTTGACGTTGGCGGGATCCAGCTTCAGTCGGGCCGCCACCGCATCTCGCGCCGCGACCGGGTTCTGAATGGAGGTCCAGACTTCGGCGTTGCCGTCTTTGATCTGGACGGTGGCCACAGGCGGCTCCATCGATGCATGGGCAAGGTGGGGTACGTAGTATTCCGCAGCCAGGCGATCGGCCTCGGGTGCTTTAGCCCAGGCTTGTGCCACGTCGCCTTGATTGCGTATCGCCTTGCCGGATTCTCGTGCCGCCGACTCCAGCGCCTGATGGTAGGCGGCCGAGTCGTAGCTGCCGTTAGGTCCGTCGTCCCATTCGATCTCCAGCGCATTGCGGCCCTGGCGGGCTGCCCAGGTGTTGCGTGCGACGACCGCGATGCCGCCCAGAGGCTGGAATGCGGGTGCGCCTTGCATCGGGGGGATTTCCACGACCTTCAGCACCCCTGGAACGGCCAGCGCCTTAGCACTGTCGAAGCGACGGAGCTTGCCGCCGACAACAGGAGGGCGCGCCACCACGGCATAGACCATGCCGGGCAGGTGCATATCCATGCCGTAGCGTGCCTGGCCTTTCCCGATGGCATCCAGGTCCACGAGTCGCACCTGATCTTTCCCTATGTAGCGGAACTCGCTGCGGTCCTTGAGTTTGAGCGCGTCACCGGTGGGAACAGGCTGCCGGGCTGCGTCGGCCGCGAGTTCGCCGTAAGCCAAACGGCGCCCGGACGGCTGGTGCAGCACCTCATGCTGAACTGCCTTGACTTCAGCAAGAGGAACGGACCACCGCGCCGCCGCCGCGGCTTCCAGCATCTGCCGGGCCGCCGCGCCGACGCGCCTCATGGGCATCAGGAAGTGCCGGACGCTTCGCGAGCCGTCCACATTCTGATTGCCATAGCGCGCCTCATCGGCTTGCGCCTGGATGACCTGTACGCGGTCCCAACGCGCTTCCATCTCATCGGCTACCACCATGGGCAGGCTGGTGCGGACTCCCGTGCCCATTTCCGCGCGATGCGCAACGATGGTAACGGTGCCGTCCGCGGCGATGCTGACGAAAACCAGCGGGTCGTCGACCGTGCCGCCGGGCATACTGTCGGCCCCGTACTTCTGAGCGGCAGCCTCCGCTGCCCAGACTGTCGTGATAAACCCCTTGGATGAGATGGCCAGGGTAAGCGCGCCCAGGCCTCCCTGCAGAAAGGTGCGCCGGGAGAGTTGAGGGGTGAGCGTCATTGCTTGCCTCCCGGGGTCAGGCGCTTGGCAGCCTGTTGTATGGCGGCGCGGATGCGGGGGTACGTGCCGCAGCGGCAGATATTGCCGCTCATGGCGTCCGCGATCTCCTGGTCAGTAGGCTGCGGAGTCGTTTTGAGCAGACTTACCGCCGTCATGATCTGGCCCGCCTGGCAGTAGCCGCATTGAGCGACATTCTGCTCTATCCAGGCCTGCTGCACCGCCTGGCCGACCGCATCTGCCTCCATCCCTTCGATCGTGGTGATATTGTGGCCAGACACCGCTGAGATCGGGGTAACGCAGGAACGGATTGGCGCGCCGTCCATGTGCACCGTACAGGCGCCGCACAGCGCCATGCCACATCCGAACTTGGTGCCGGTCATGCCGAGCTCGTCTCTCAGAGTCCAGAGCAAGGGCGTTTCGCCCGGGACGTCGACGTCCTTCGCCTGGCCGTTGATTTGAAGTTGGGTCATAGCGGAATCCTTGGAGGGCGGCAGGGCAGGCAGGGCCTTGCCTCAGGCACGAGTAAACCACCTCTTTATATCGGAATTTCGCCTAAAAATTGCAAACAAATTTATTAGATCCGCTAATAGGCCTATTAAGGGGCGGGCCAGCCCGGGTGGTCTTACGCGTGTTTCGCCGCAACACACCTGCGCGGTACCCGGTCCGCAAGCGCGCCAAAGACCGGGATCATGCACATTTCGACGAAAGACCCCAGGAGACGGCGGCCAGCTCCGGGTCTGGCTGACTCCGAGGTGGGTGACGGAATAGGAGACGAGCGCTACCGAGCAGGCGTAGAAGAAGGTGTCGGGTGCCACCTGGGCGAACATGATGGCGAAAACCTGACGCGAGTGGTTGCGCATCACCGTCAGAAACGGTACGCCCTCGATGGAGCCTTGCTTCTTCGTTTCCTCGAATCCGGGGGATTCGTATGTCGCGGAATCGAGGCCGCGTTGACGATCGGCAAGCGCATGGGCGGCAAGCGGCTGCGTGGCCAGTATTTCGCGGCAGCGACGCATCCCGCTGATGTGGACCCGCATGGAGAAGATGCCCGCGCAATAGCTGGTTCGCCGGCCAAAGCCAAAAGGCGAACGTCAACAAAGAAGGCGAACTTCATTCCAACTGCTCAGGGTATCCCCCAATCACATTCCTCTTGCGGAAAATCAATCTCCTATAGGACACTTTGTGTCATAGCCGCATCCGAGCGGCGGACACAAGGGGAATGGCATGAAAAGCAAGATCATGGCCGCCGCGCTGGCGTTGGCGGCGGGGTTGGGCGGCGCGGCGCAGGCGGCGTATCCGGATCATCCGGTCCGGCTGGTGGTGCCTTTCGGGGCGGGCGGTATCACGGATATCGTGGCGCGGCAGGTCGGCAAGGGCATGGGCGATGCGCTGGGCCAGAGCGTGGTGGTGGAGAACCGGCCGGGCGCGGGCGGGGTGATCGCCGCGCAGATGGCGGCCGCGGCGCCGGCCGACGGCTACACGGTTTTCATGGGCACCGTGGGCACGCAGGTGGTGAACCCGCTGATCTATGCCAAGCTCAGCTATGACGCGGACAAGTTCGTGCCGGTGGGACTGGTGTCGGGGTCGCCTTACCTGCTGGCGGTGCGCGGTGATCTGCCGGCGGCGAATTTTGCCGAGTTCGTCGCGTATGCCAAGGCGCATCCGGCCAAGCTGAATTTCGGATCGGCGGGTACGGCCAGTTCGCCGCACCTGGGGCTGGAATTGCTGAAGCTGACGGCGGGCGTGGACATCGTGCATGTGCCGTTCAAGAGCGGCAGCGAGGCGGTCAATGCGGCTATCGGCGGGCAGGTGGACGTGGTGATGGACGCCAGTCCGGTGATCATGCCGCATGCGCAGTCGGGCAAGTTGCGGGCGCTGGCGGTGGCGTCGGATCAGCGGCTGGCCTCGGCGCCGCAGGTGCCGTCCGCCGGCGAGGCGGGCGATGCGGCGTTGCAGATCAGTTCGTGGAACGCGTTCTTCGTGCCGGCGGGCACGCCGCCGGCGGTGGTGGAAAAGCTGAATGCGGCGCTGCGCCAGACGCTGGCGTCGCCGGACCTGAAGGCGCGGCTGGCGGGACAGGGCACGCAGCTGTATACCGGCGCGCCGGATGAGTATCAGCGCTTTATCGCCGCCGAGAAGACGAAGTGGGCCGAGATTGTGAAGCGCGCCGATATCAAGATGGATTGAGGAGGGCGACGATGAGCGAAGCCAGGACCCAGGCGGCGGCACCCGCGGCCCACCCGATGACCCTTGAGACAGAAGACCCGATGGGCACGTTGCGCCAGACACCCCACACCTTGCATCCCCTGGCCGGAAAACCCCTGGAACTGGCGGACACGCTGCGTTCGGGCAATGCCTGGAAGATCCGGCTGGCCTGCGGCTTCATGGGGCTTGCGCTCACGCGCCGCACCTTCGATATCGTGCAGGGCGATCTGGAGACCGAGGCATTCGGCCGCATCAATCCCTGGCGTCAGGTGCCGGCGCTGCTGACGCCGGAAGGCCAGTGGCTGGCCGAGTCCCAGGCGATCCTGTGGTATCTGGGGCGCGGTACGTCCTGGCTGCCGGAAGGCCGCCTGGAACAGGCGCAGGTGGCCAGTTGGCTGAGCTTTGAGCAGACCCAGCACATGCACGCATTCGCGCAGCCGCGTTTGTTGATCCATCTGCGCCAGACGGCGCGGGTGGACGATCCGGCGATGGTGCAGTGGCGCGAAACCGGCATGCGGGCGGCGGCGTGGATGGATGCGCATCTGGCGGACCGCCGGTTCCTGGTGGGCGAAGCGCCGACGATCGCGGACATTGCGTTGTATCCGTACACCAGCATGGCGGACCAGGGCGGCTACGACCTGTCCGCCTTTACCCATATCAGCGCCTGGCTGGCGCGCATGCGCGCGTTGCCGGGCTTTACGCCGTTGTTGGAAACGGCATAGAAAGGAGTCGAGATGGCCGATACGATGAATCTGGGCAAGGACGAGTTGATACAGCGGGCGCAGGCCGACATGCAGCGCACGCTGGAGACGCCGGACTGGACGCTGCGCCAGTGCCTGGCGCTGACCTGCCGCATCCTGTTCGATGGCGGGCATGATTCGGGCCTGGCGGGGCAGATCACGGCGCGCGCGCCGGAGCCGAACCGCTATTACACGCAGCGGCTCGGGCTGGGCTTTGACGAGATCACCGCGGACAACCTGCTGCTGGTGGACGAGGACCTGCGGGTGCAGGAAGGCGGCGGCATGCCCAATCCGGCGAACCGCTTTCATTCGTGGATCTACCGCGCGCGGCCGGACGTGAACTGCATCATCCATACGCATCCGCTGCACGTGGCGTCGCTGTCGATGCTGGAGGTGCCGCTGGAGGTCTCGCACATGGACAACTGTCCGTTGTACGGCGACGTGGCGTTCCTGAAGGACTGGCCGGGTGTGCCGGTGGGCAACGAAGAAGGCGAGATCATTTCGGCCTCGCTGGGCGACAAGCGCGCGATCCTGCTGTCGCATCACGGCATGCTGGTGGCGGCGGGCACGGTGCAAGAGGCCTGCGTGCTGGCGCTGCAGTTCGAGCGGGCCGCGCGCATGCAGCTTTTGGCGATGGCGGCAGGCAAGATCCAGCCGATTCCGCCGGCGCTGGGCAGCGAGGCGCATGACTGGATCCTGACGCCCAAGCGCTCGCAGGTGGGCTTTGCGTATTACGCGCGGCGGGCGCTGCGTCAGCATCCGGACGTGCTGGGCTGACCGGACGGGGCGTGTCGTCGCGCGGGCACGACGACCGGCCGGGGCCGCCCGAGGACGATGCGGCGGGCGGCCGTCAGGGGCTGGCCCGGGCAGGTCCGCTCGACGTAGCAGCCGGTTTCGGGCATGCTTACCGGTCGTTACCGCGTCCTTTTCCGCCCCATGATTGACCTGCCTCATCGTTTGCGCACGTTGCGTCGCCAGCAGTCCCTGTCCCTGGAACAACTGGGCGAGCGCACGGGACTGACCAAAAGTTATCTCTCCAAGCTGGAACGCGGCTTGAGCGAGCCCTCGATTTCGACCGTGCTGCGGCTGGCCGAAGCCTATGGTGTCGGCGTGTCGCAGTTGGTGGGCAGCGGCGATGACGCGGCGCAGGACGAGGTGGTGAGCCTGGTGCGGGTGGCCGATCGCGAGGCGCTGCAACGCCGCGATCTGGGCAGCGAGTACCACTACGAGTCGCTGGCCGGGCGCCGCAAGGTCAAGGCCATGGAACCTTTCCTGGTGCATCCGCCGCGCGAGTTTCCCGACGCATCGGCGGTGTTTCCGCACCCGGGCGAGGAATTCCTGCTGGTGCTCAAGGGCGCCATCGAGGTGCAGGTGGGCGAACGCGAGTTCCGCCTGGATGCCGGCGATTCCCTCTATTTCGATTCCGAACTGCCGCATCGCATGCGCACGGTCAGCCGCGGCGCGGCCGAGGTGCTGGTCGTGGCGGCGCATTGATTCCAAGGAAAGCGCAGTGAAGCATGATCAATCGCGGCTGGTCCGCATCGATGCGGGCCCCCTCAAGAACCCGGTGCCCGGCAAGCCCAAGCGGCCGATTTCCGGCGACGCGGCGTTTCGCACGGTGACGGCCTTCGAAGGCAATGCCGGCCGCGCCGAGGCCGGCGTGTGGGAAAGCACCGCGGGCAGTTTCCAGTCCAACACCACGGGCTATATCGAGTTCGGCTACATCGTCGAGGGGGCCGCGCGTCTGGTTGATCCGGATGGCACGGTGCACGCATTGACGGTGGGCGAAGCCTTCGTGATGCCGGAAGGCTATACGGGCCGCTGGGAAGTGGATACGTTCGTCAAGAAGATCTATTTCATCAGCCGCACGGTCTGAGGCCGGCATCCGCGGGCCGGCGGGCCGGATGCCGCGCCCGTCCCGGATGCGGCGGGGTACAGGCGGCCTCAGGGCGGCGTCGGCCGCTGCGGATAGGCCGAGGTGCCGAACGTGTTGCCCATGCGGTTGCCGATGGTGGCGGGCGTGGGCAGGCCCATCTGGTTGGGCGGCTTTTGCGTGATGGCTTCCGAGCCCAGCGTGGCCGGCGGCCTGGGCGTGGCGTCGGGCGCCATCTTCTGGTTCAGGCAGTCGTACGACAGGGCGCGGTAGCCGTTGACCTCGGTGTCGATGCAGGCGCCGGGCTTGGTCGTGGCCGGCGCAGGCGCGGCGGGCGGCGAGGGAGCCTGGCCCTGAGCCTGGGCCGCCATCGGCGTGGCCGCCAACGCGGTCAGCAACAGCAGGCAGGCGCGGTTCGGAATAAGGCTGAATGGGCGCATGCGGGTTCCTTGGAAAAGGCCCGGCGGCCAGCGGCCGCCATGCAATCAGTATAGGGACGGATCGTGCCGCGCAGGTGACGTTTGCGTGGCGGCCGGACGGCGCGCGGCTGCGGCGTGTCACGATTACGTCATTCGCGCACCCTAGCATGGCGCCTTTCGCATCGGGACGGGCGCAGCAGCGTCCGCGGCAATGGCCATGCCTGGCATTTTTCCTACGTGTTGGCGTCGATGACCCTTGCCTGTCCGTCCGGCGGGGGCTGGATGCGCCGTGCCTGCCTGGCGTTGGGGCTGGTGGCGCTGGCTGGCGCGGGCGTGGCGCAGACGCCGCCGCGCGAGATCGCGTTCGCCATCGCGGCGCAGCCGCTGGACCAGGCGCTGGCGCAATACAGCCTGGCCAGCGGCCTGACGGTGCTGGTCGACAGCGCGCTGACGGCGGGGCGCGAAGCGCCGGCGGTGGTGGGCACCTACACGCCGGGCGATGCCCTGCGCCGCCTGCTGGCTGGCTCGCCCCTGGCCATCCGCTACGCCAGTCCGCATTCGTTCACTTTGGTGGCCGCGCCGGCTGTGCCGCCGGCCCGCACCGCGCGGCTGCGCGATACGCCCTACGCGGCGGCGTTGCAGGGCGCCTTGATGCGGGCGCTGTGCAAGGGGCAGGGCGCGGCGCCGGGGGGCTACCGGGCCCTGGTCAAGCTGTGGTTCGACAAAGCCTGGCGCGTCAATCAGGTGGATTGGGTGTCCGACACAGGGTCGGCGCCGCTGAATCAGCGGCTGGAGGCGGCGCTGCGCGGCGTGACGGCAGGGCCCTTGCCCGCCGGCATGCCGCAACCGGTGACGGTGTTGCTGCAACCGGGCAGCGCCCAGGACTGCCAGGCGTTGCCAGGAGACGGCCGTGCGGGATGACAAGCCGTCCGGCTCGCTGCGGGCGTTGTTCCTGGAGCGCTATAACGATTTTCGCAGCCAGCTCAAGCGCCGCCTGGGGTCCGAGGACCTGGCGCATGACGCGATGCAGGAAGCCTTCCTGAAGGTGAACGACATGCCGGCCAGTTCGTCGATCCAGCAACCGGCGGCGTATCTGTTCCGGGTGGCGCTCAATATCGCCGAAGACCAGCGGCGGCGCGATTCGCGGCTGCTGACGGGCATGGAAATCACGGAGCTGATCGGCGGCACGGACGAGGCGGCGGACCCGGCGCGCATCGCGCAGGGCCGCGACCAGATCGACGCGTTTCGCCGCGCGTTGCGGCAGTTGCCCGAGCGCACGCAGCAGATGTTGCTGGCCGCCCGGGTGCACGATCTGCCGCACGCCGAGATCGCCAGGCGTTACGGCGTGTCGGAACGCATCGTGTCCAAGGAGCTCAAGCGGGCGCTGGACCACTGCGGCAAGGTCATGGCGGCGCAAGCCGAGCCGGCGCCGGGCAGGGAAGAAGAACCATGGTGTTGACGATGATGCCGGGAAGCCGCAGGCGCGGCCCCGAACCCAGGGAAGCGGCGCGTCTGTGGCTGCTGACGCTGACCTCGGGCCGGGCGACGGAGGATGACGCCGAGGCGTTTCGCGCCTGGCTGGGCGCCGATCCGCGGCACGAGGCCGCCTTCGCCGAAGCGAAGCGGCTGTGGCTGGCGCTGGGGCCGGCCGTGCAGGAGGAGGCGGCCGCGGCGGCGGCCCGCCGGCCGCGCCTGGCGGGACGGCGCGCGTTCCTGGGCGGCGCGGTGGCGGCGTCGGCGGCCTATCTGGCGTTGCGGCCGCCGCTGGGGCTGTGGCCCGGGCTGGGGGAGCTGGGCGCCGATTACCGCACGGCGACGGGCGAGCAGCGCCGGGTGGCGCTGGGCGACGCGCTGGAATTTGAAATGAATACGCAGACGCGCATCAATGTGCGGTCGGCGCCGGGCGATGGCGCGGTGATCGAGCTGGCGGCCGGCGAGGCGGAAATCCGCGTGGGCCGGGCGCCGGCCAGCCAGCCTGCCGGGGGGGCGTCCGAATCGCCTGCGCGGCCGGCGGCGTTGCTGCCGGCAGAAGCGCGGATCGAGCCCGCCTTGGCCGCCGCCGCGCCGGCGCAGGTCGTCGCGGGCGCCGGGCGCATCACGGCGCGCGAGGCGGTGTTCAACCTGCGTTATCTGGGCGGCCAGGCCAGCCTGTGCTGCCTGTCGGGCTCCGTGCGCCTGGCGCATGCGCAAGGGGAATTCGACATTGGCGCCGGGCAGGAGCTGCGCTACGACGATGCGCGGGTGCTGCCGCCGGCCAAGGTGAATACCGAGGCCGTGACGGCCTGGCGGCGTGGCTGGCTGGTGTTTGACCGGGTGCCGCTGGCCGATGTGGTGGACGAGCTGAACCGCTACCGCCGTGGCCGGCTGGTGCTGATGAACAGGCAATTGGCCCAGCGCCGGGTACAGGCGCGCGTTTCGCTGACGCAGGTGGCGGACGCCGAGCAGCTGATCCGCGATGCGTACGGCGCCGAGGTGACGCGCCTGCCCGGGGGCGTGGTGATCCTGTCGTGAGGGATTTCGTGAATTATTTATGACAGGGTTCTGGTCGGCATTTTTCCATCCGTCTGTCTTGTTCTAGGTGGCGAACACTCGCGATTGGAATAAGGAAGGACGATCATGCAGGCACGGATGGCGCAGCGGGGCGGTAAGGCAATCATGGCGCGCAAAGCGGGGCGCGGCCGCCCGGACTGGCGTCCCACGCCGTTGTCGCGCGCGCTGACGGCGCTGCTGATCGCAGGCAGCTGGAGCGGCGCGGCGCAAGCGCAGCCGCGGGCCTTCAGTTCGAGCTGGTTCGCGGACAAGAACGCGGTGCAATCGACGGCGCAGCGCACCGGGCGCATGCCCGACGGCAGCCTGGCGGGCATCGGCAACAGCGCGCGCCAGCAGGCCGAGTCGCGGCAGAAGCTGCAGCGTTCGCTGGACAACCTGAACCGCACGGCGGCCGCGGTGGCGGCGCAGCAGGCCGCGCAGGCCGCGGCCCGCGCCGCGGCGGCGGCCAATGGCAGCAGCGTGCCCGATGGTTTGACGCCGGGCGGCTTGTGGGTGGCCGAGGGCGCGCTGGCCAAGTGGGAAGGGGCCAAGGCGCCCCAGCCCGGCACGGAAGGCGGTCGCCAGTTGGTGACGATCGAGCAGACGCAGTCGCGCGCGGTGCTGAACTGGGACACGTTCAACGTGGGCCGCAATACCACGGTGCAGTTCAAGCAGGGGGCGGACGACGCGGTGCTGAACCGGGTGGTGGGCGCGGGGGCCCGGCCCAGCCAGATCCAGGGGGCGATCAAGGCGGATGGCACGGTGCTGGTGGTGAATCAGAACGGCGTGATCTTCACCGGCACCAGCCAGGTGAACGCGCGCAATCTGGTGGTGGCCGCCGCGACAATGACCGATGCGCAATTCAAGGCCAAGGGCCTGTACGCCGACAATGGCGCGCAGCCGACCTTCACGGACGCGCTGGGCGCTGTCGAGGTGCAGGCCGGCGCGCGCCTGCAAACCGCCGCATCCGCCACATCCACCACGGGCGGCGGTTATGTGCTGCTGTTGGGCAAGATGGCGACCAACGCGGGCACGATCGACACCCCGGGCGGCCAGGCGCTGCTGGCGGCGGGCGACAGTTTCGTGATCAAGCGTGGCCAGGGCACCTCGGGCAACCTGGTGTCCACGACCAAGGGCAACGAGGTCACGCCCGCCGGCGTGCCCGGCCGGGTCGAGAACACGGGCCTGATCCAGGCCGCCCTGGGTGATGTGACGCTGACGGGCGGCGATGTGGCGCAGCGCGGCGTGGTGCTGTCGAGCACCTCGGTGGACACGCGCGGCACGGTGCACCTGAGCGCGACGGGCGCGGATGGCCGGATCACGGTGGCCGAGAACAGCACCACGGCGATTCTGCTGGACCGCAGCGGCGCCCTGGCGCTGGACAGCCAGCGCGACGGCCTGCGCGTGCCGCCGGCGGCGCAAAGCGACACGCCTTTGCTCGCGGCGGGCGCCGACCGGCGCGAGCTGTCGCGGGTGGAGATCAGCAGCTCGGGCACGGTGGATTTCGCGGCTGGCTCGATCACGTTGGCCACCGGCGGGCAGATCGCCGTATACGCCGCGCAGCGCAGCCTGCTGCGCGACGGCGCGGTGCTGGACGTGGCGGGCGCGGTGGGCGTGCCGGTCGCGATGGAAAACAACAACCTCAAGATCAACGTGCAGGGCAACGAGCAGCGCGACGCGCCGGTGAACCGGGACAGCGGCAAGCTCAACAGCAATGACGTCTGGGTCGACATCCGCGACCTGGTGCTGGTGCCGGCGGGCACCAACGGCTACGCCACCGACCGCTGGTACACGGCTGGCGGACTGCTGGAAGTGAGCGGTTATCTGGGCACGCAGGGGCATGCCGTCACCGAGTGGATGGCGCAGGGCGGCAATGTCGAATTCACGGGCGGGGACGTGGTGACGCGGGCCGGTTCGCAGATCAACCTGTCGGGGGGCTCGCTGGACGTGCAGGACGGGATGATCCGCCAGAGCTGGCTGCGCGGCGTGGACGGCCGCCTGTACGAAGTGACGCGCGCACCGGGCGACCTGGCCTATACGGGGCTGTACAAGGGCTTCGAGGCCAACAGCGCACGCTGGGGCCAGACGCGCTATTTCTACAATCCGCTGCTTGCGCCGCGCGAGCGTTTCGAGACCGGCTATACCGTCGGGCGCGATGCCGGCCGGCTGGTGATCGGCACGCGCAGCGCGGTGCTGGAAGGCGAACTGATCGGCACGACGTTCCAGGGCGACCGGCAGAACGCCGCGGCGCAGGCGGGCCTGGATGGCTACCAGCAGTCGCAGCGCGCGGTGGCGCGCGGGGCGCAATTGGTGGTGGGCACGTACACGCCGTACTACAGCAAGACCACGGGGGCGTTGCAGTATGCGCTGGGCCGCGGCGACGGCACGGTCAAGCAGGTGGTGCTGTCCGACCGGGTGGCGGCGATTGCGGCGGGGCTGGACCTGGATACCGCGCTGCCCGCCGACCGCGCCGGCATCCTGCAGCTGGATACCACGCGGCTCAACGGCTTTGGCCTGGGCGCGGTCAAGATCGCCGCGGGCGACATCGCGGTGCAGTCGGACCTGACCGTGGCGCCGGCAGGCGACATCACGCTGTTCGCGAACCAGCTGGCGGTGGATGCGGCGCTGACCGCCAACGCCGGCAGCATCCGGCTGGGCAATACGTTGCTTCAGGCGACGCCTGGCGGCATGGTGGACACGACGGCCGGCGTGCCCGGCGCGAACGACCGGCTGACGCTGGGCGCGCGGGCGCGGCTGGATACGTCAGGGCTGTGGGCCAACCTGGCGCTGGCGCCGGGGCAGACGGGCGCCATGCCGTACCTGAACGGCGGCAGCGTGTCGTTGCGCAGCACGCAGGACCTGCTGTTGCAGGCGGGAAGCGTGATCGACGTCGGCGCCGGTGCGGCGCTGCGCGCCAAGGGCAAGGTGACGGGCGGCAAGGGCGGCAATGTGACCGTGGAAGCGGTGGCGGCCGGCGCCTCGGCGGGCGGACGGCTGGTGCTGGACGCGACGCTGCGCGGCTATGGCGTGGAAGGCGGCGGCACACTGGCGGTGACGGCGGGCAAGGTGGCGCTTGGCGCCGCGCAGACCGATGCCGATGTGCTGGCGCTGGCCGCGCCGTTCTTTCAACAGGGCTTCTCGCGCTACGAGATCACGGGCAGCCGGGGCGTAAGCGTGGCCGACGACGCCCGCATCGCCGTGTCGATGCCGGTGCTGCGGCCGGTGCTTGATGCCGCCGGGTTGGCCACGGGCACGCCGGCCCGCGCGGCGCTGGAAATCTGGCAGCCGCCGCTCTACCAGCACGATCTGGCCGCAGGCACGGTGACGCGCCGCCGCGGCGCCAGCCTGTCGCTGCAAAGCGGCCGCAGCGTGTCGCTGCCGGGCGCCGATGCCGATGCGGCGCTGCTCGTCGGCCGGGGCGCGCAGATCAATGTGGATCCGGGCCAGACCATCCAGCTGCGCGGGGCCGGGCAGATCACGGTGCTGGGCGCGCTGACGGCGGCCGGCGGCAAGATCGACATCCGCCAGCTGCGCCTGGGCGACATCGATGTGGCCGAGTCCATCGAGACCGCCGCGGGCCAGGTGCACAACCGGTCGATCTGGATCGGCGAACAGGCCGTGCTGAACGTGGCCGGCCGCGCGGAAACCGGCGTCGATGCGCAGGGACGCCGCTACGGCGTGGCCGACGCGGGCGGCGTCATCGTGATCGGCGGCGAGATCAATCACGACCGCGCCACGGCGACGTCGTCGGACGCCTACGTGATCATCCGGCCGGGAGCGGTGCTGGATGCGTCCGGGTCGAGCGCGACCGTGGACGTCAACGGGGTGGGGCCGGTGCGGATGGACCGCAACGGCGGCCGCATCGCGTTCAGCTCCTATAACGGCCTGTTCCTGGACGGCACCGTCGTGGCCCGGGCCGGCGGCGCGAACGCCGCGGGCGGCGCCCTGGACATCGCGCTGGAGACGCCGCTGTACCGCGCCCAGGGCGACAATCCGTCCAGCATCGACGTGCAGGTGCCGCGCGAGCTGGTGCTGGCCGCTGGCGGCGCCAGCCCGCTGGCCACGGACCTGCAGCCGGGCGAGGCCGCCGGCGCGCTGCGTTACGGTCAGGCCCGCCTGGACGTGGCGCGCCTGCTGGCGGGCGGCGGCTTCGATCAGCTGGGAGTGCTGGCGAACGGCCTGATGTCGTTTGACGGCGCGGTCGATATCGCGGTGCGGCAGAGCCTGCGGCTGTACGCCGGGGCATTTTCGCTGGCGCCGGGCGCCGATACGGCGACGCGCGTCCATCTGGCGGCCTCGCAGGTGCGCCTGTCCGGGCCGGGCAAGTACTACGCCACCAACGGCATGCTCCGGCCGCGCGTGCTGTTCGGCGACGCGCCGTCGATGGGCACGGGCGCGTTCACGGTGCACGCCACCGATCTGCTGGAAGTGGGCAACAGCCTGTCGTTCGGCACCCAGGGCAGCATCAACCGCCCCGTGGGCGGTCTGCTGACGGTGGCGCGCGCGGGCTTTGACCGCGTACGGCTGGAAAGCGGCGGTGACCTGCGCTTTCTGGGGCAGAACGACAGCGAACCGCGCACGCGGCTGTGGACGCGCGGCGACCTGGACCTGATCGCCGCGCAGCTGTATCCGGTGACGGGCGCCGAAGCCGAAGTGCTGGCGGGCTACACCCGCAATCCGCAGTCCGGCGTCAATGTGTTCGATCCGGCTCGCACGCTGCGTGTCGGCCGGTCCGGCGGGGCCGCCGCGGCACTGCCGGCCGTGCCGTATTCGGCGTTCGGCACGCTGCGCCTGGCCGCGGCCACGGTGGAGCAGGGCGGCGTGCTGCGCGCGCCGCTGGGCGCCATCGTCCTGGGAGACATCAGCTCGGCGACAGGCGTGCAGCGCCTGGTCTTGCTGCCCGGCAGCGTGACGTCGGTCAGCGGGGCGGGCCTGTTGATGCCTTACGGCGGCACGACCGATGGCGTGTCGTACAAGTTCAAGGGGACCGAGGTTTCGCTGATGGGCGCCGGGGGCGCCACGGGCGCTGGCGGCGGCGCGTCGCTGCGCACCGGCATCACGCTGGGCTTTCGCGATGTGGACGCGCTGCCGGGGTCGGTGCTGGACCTGTCGGGCGGCGGCGAGCTGACGGGGGCGGGCTTTGTGTCCGGGCGCGGCGGCTCGACCGACGCGCGCTACAACCCGCTGGTGCGCAACAACCCCAAGGGCGGCTTTACCTTGCCGGGGTTGGCGGGCAATCCCGTCTACGCGATCGTGCCGGGCGTGCAACCGGACTATGCGCCGGCGGGCGGCGAAGCCGGCGCTTCGGCGCCGGGCCTGGGCCAGCGCATCACGATCGGCGCGGGCGTGCCCGGCCTGCCTGCCGGCACCTACACGCTGATGCCGTCGACCTATGCGCTGTTGCCGGGCGCATTCCGCGTCGAGATCAATACCGGCGCGTTGGCGGGCGCGGCCATGGCGCCAGCGCAGATGCGTAACCTGTCGTGGGCGGCCAGCGGCACGCTGTCTGTGGCGGGCACGCACGTGGCCGACAGCCTGGCCACGCCGGTGATTCTGACGCCGGCCAATGTGCTGCGCATGCTGTCGCAATACAACGAGACCAGCTACGCCAGCTTCGTGCGCGCCGATGCGGCCACGCGGGGCGTGCCGCGCGCGATGCTGCCGGCCGATGGCCGCACCTTGCGCCTGGCGGTGCACCAGGGGTCGTCCGACGGGCAGGCATTGCGCTTTGAGGGACTGGCCGATTTCAAGCCGGCGGACGGCGGTTTTGGCGGCACGGCGGCGCTCAGCGGCGGCAGTCCGTATGTCGAGATCCTGGCATCGGGCCAGGCGCCCACGGCCGGTTATGGCGGCGCGTCGGTGCAGGCCGATGCGTTGGCGGCGTTGGGGGCGAGCCGCCTGGTGATCGGTGCGCTGCCGGTCGTGGTGTACGGCCAGGGCGGCCGTTTCTATACCTTCCAGGGCGCCGCCAACGAAGTGGTGATGCGGGCCGGCGCGCAACTGGCGGCGCCCGAGGTCATCATTTCCTCGCGCACGATCGGGGTCGAAGCCGGCGCGGGCATCTCGACGCTGGGCCGGGGCGCGCCGTCGGTCGATTCGACCAACGGCTATGCGTTCGCGCCCGGCGCCGCCGGCCTGCTGGCGGTGTCCAACGGCCGCCTGGACGTGCTGGCGCCCGATGCGCTGGGCGAGGGCGCGATCCGCATCGGCACCTGCGCGGCGGCGCCTTGCCAGGGCGTGACGCGGCTGTATTCCGAGGGCACCCTCGCCGCGGCCACCAATGGCGTGTTCGATCTGGGCGAGCAGGTGCTGTACGGCACCCGCAACCTGACGCTGGCCGTCGGGGCGATCAATGCAGGCACGGCCGATGCGCTGGCGCAGGCCGCCGCGCGCGGCGTGCTGCCCAACGGCCTGACGCTGAACCAGACCATCCTGGCGCGCCTGCTGCGGGGCGACACCAGCACCGGCGCCCCGGCGCTGGAGCGGCTGACGCTGACGGCGCGCGAGTCCATGAATTTCTACGGCACGGTGGCGCTGGATACGCGCGATCCGGTCACGGGTACCTACAGCTTGGCCACGCTGGCATTGGGTACGCCGGCCATATACGGCTATGGCGGCGCCGGCGATGAAGCCAGTATCCGCACCCGGAATCTGGTGTGGAACGGCGCCACGCAGGCGCCCGGCGCGGTGGCGGCCGGCGGGGCCGGCACCGGCTCGGGGGGGCTGCGCGTCGAGGCCGAACGCATCGAGTTCGGCTACGGTCAGGGCGCCCAGCCCAGCGGCCTGGACGACAACGCCCGGCTGGCGCTGGGTTTTGCCAGCGTCAACCTGAACGCCAGCGAGCGCATCACGGCCAATCACCGCGGCAGCCTGGCGGTGTATCAATCGCAAGGCGCCTATGTCAGCGGCAGCGGCTACACCTATAGCGGCGGCAACCTCAACCTGAACACGCCGCTGCTGACGGGCGCGTCGGGCTCCGTGAACAGGATCACCGCTGGCGGCGATGTGCGCGTGGCGGCCCTGCCGGGCGTGCAGGCGGCCCCGGTACAGGCGCTGGGCGGCGAACTGAGCCTGGCCGGCGCCAATGTGCGGATCGACGGCACGATCGTGCTGCCCAGCGGCAAGCTGACACTGCAAGGGCGCGACAGCGTGCTGCTGACCGGCACGTCGCAGCTGGACGTGGCCGGGCGCGCCATCGCTTTCAATGACGTGCTGCGCTACAGCTGGGGCGGCGACGTGATCCTGGAAAGCAGCCAGGGCAGCATCCGCCAGGAGGCCGGCGCGGTGATCGATCTGTCGGCCAAGGAGAACGACGCGGGCAGCCTGCGGGCCGTGGCCTTGGCCGCGGGCGCGGGGCAGGTGGAACTGTTGGGCCGCATCCTGGGCGCCAGCTCGGGCCATTACGATGCCGGCGGCACCGCGGTGCCGTACCGCGCGGGCAGCATCGACATCCGCGCCCAGCGCCTGGGGGCGGCGGGCGCCCTGAACGCCGATTTCGACGCGCTGAACCAGCGTCTGAACGACGGCGGCGTGTTCGGCGCGCGCGGCTTCCAGATCAAGCAGGGCAGCCTGACGGTGGGCGACACGCTGCGCGCTAACGACATCAATCTGTCGATCGACGGCGGCAGCCTGACGGTGGCGGGCCGGGTGGACGCCAGCGGCGAGCGGGTCGGCCGCATCCGCCTGGCGGCGCGCGACGGCTTGACGCTGGCCGCGACGTCGGTGCTGGACGCGCACAGCACGGTGCTGCGCGTGGATAGCTACGGCAAGATCATCGACGCGCCCAACCGGGCGGTGGTGGAGCTCAATTCGGGGCTGGGGGTGCTGACCCTGGCCGGCGGCGCGCGCATCGACCTGCGCCACGGCACGTCGGCCGCGCAGCATGACGGCGCACAACGCGGCACGCTGGAACTGCTGGCGCCGCGCATCGACGCGGCCGGCAATACCGGCATCAACGGCGGCGGGGCGCCGGGTTCCGCGGCCCGTTATGGCGACATCGCCATCGAGGCGCGCGGACCGGTCGCGATCGACGGCGCCAAGTCGATCACATTGACTGCCCTGCAGCGCTATGACGATGCCGACGTGGGCAACCCTGCCGATCGCGCCAATGGTCGCGAATACCAGATCATCGACCAGGCCTATCTGGACCTGAAACACGCCGACAGCATTGCATTCATGGGTGGGGCGCTGGCGAACGGCAACCTGATGAACGCCAAGCTGGCGGGCCTGAACAACGCCGCCTACCGCGACGTGTTCCATCTGCGTCCGGGCGTGGAGATCGTCAGCAGGACCGCGGACGGCGATCTGGTGGTGCAGGGCGACCTGGACCTCTCGCGCTATCGCTACGCGGGCGTGAACCCGCGTTCGCCGTTGACCGGCGTATACGGCTCGGGCGAGGCCGGTGCGCTGATCCTGCGCGCCAAGGGCAACCTGGATGTGTACGGCAGCATCAACGACGGCTTCGCGCCGCCGGCCACCACACCGGACGACGAGCACGGCTGGGTCCTGACGCCGGGCGTGCAGCCATTTGGCGGCGACGTGGTGCTGCCGCGCGGCGGCGTCACGCTTGCCGACGGCACCGAGTTCCCCGGGGGCAAGACGCTGAATTACCCCTTGCCGCTCAAAGCCGTGAAACTGGCGGCGGGCACCCGCCTGCCGGTGGAAGCCGCCCTGGACCAGACGCTGTCCCTGGCCAGCGGCACGGTGCTGTCCGGCGACGTGCGGGATGCCTCGGGCCAGTTGCTGTACGGCGCCGGCACGGTGCTGGGCCAGGCGGTGGATCTGCCCGCGGGAACCCGCCTGGGGGCGGGCACGCTGCTGGTCGGCGGCACCGCGTTGCAGTCGTTCACCTGGCCCGCCAACGTGGCCCTGCCCAATCTGTACACCACGCAGGGCTATGAGCCGAATGTGTTGCTGATGGAAGGCAGCATCACGCTCAAGCAGGGCGCGTTCATTCCGTCGCAGACCAAGCTGGTGTTCCCGGCCGGTACCGACTATGTGGACCTGCGCCCCGGTACGCCGGTGGACCAGCGGCGCAATTGGGCCGTGGCCCAGATGCTGCCGGCAGGCAGCCAGTCGTGGTCGGTGCAACTGGTGGCCGGCGCGGACCTGGACGCGGCCGATCCGCGCCGGGTGCTGACCGGCCCGGGCGCCGGCAAGCTGACGCTGGCCGATACCCATTACAGCGCCAGTCTGGTCCAGGGCGGCGGCTGGGTCTGGGGGCCGGATGCCGAGCAATCCGGCTACGAGCCGGGCACGCCGGTGCCGGACGACATGGCCTGGATATGCGATCTGATCGAAGGATTCTGCGAGCGCGGCGACGCCAACGCGGTTTCGGTGACGCCGCATACGCAGAACTTCAGCGTGCTTCGCACCGGCACCGGCGACCTGGACCTGGGCGCGGGGGGCGATATCAGCCTGATGTCGGCGTACGGCGTGTACACGGCCGGCACACAGTCGGCGAATATCGCATCGGCCTACCAGCTGCCGCGCGGCCGTTTCGGCGCCACGGTGCTGGGCGACGACCATGCGGCGACCTATGAACCGTTCGTGACGGCAGGCAGCGGCTACCAGGCCTGGTACCCCGAAGCTGGCGGCAACCTCAGTCTGTACGCGGGCGGGGTGTTGCGGGGCGACGTATGGGGCCAGACCGCGCAAAGCACGTTCGACGCCCGCAGGGTGGATGCAAGCGTGGGCGTCGGCAATTGGCTGTGGCGCCAGGGCAGCGGCAGCGCCAACGGCGGCGACACGCCGACCGCGTGGTGGATCAACTTCGGCAGCTACACCCGGGCGCCGTCCGACTTCAAGGACACGACGCCGCTGTTGGTCGGCTTTACCGGTTTCGGCGCCTTGGGCGGCGGCAATGTCAGCGTGCGCACCGACGGCGACGCGGGCAACATCGAGGCGCGCGGCTCGCGCAGTAACCCGCGCAGCCAGGGGCTGATCGTGGCGGTGGGCAGCACCGGCCGCATCGCGGCCGATGGCGGCATGACGCTGACCGGCGGCGGCGATATCGACGTGCGCATCGGCGGCGCCCTCAACCCCACGCAGAATGCGCGCGGGGCGGTGTCGTCCACCAACGGTCCCACGCCGTACTACGGCGATCCGGCCATCGACCTGCAAGGCGCGCTGATCAACCTGCGCGGCAATGTGCAGTTCGCGGGTGGCGCGATTGGCGGGCTGGACCTGCGCTACAGCAGCGAGCCCGCGCTGCGCGATGCCAAGGACAGCCGCGGCTTCGATCCCTACGAATCGTCGCTGGCCAGCGCCACGGGCGGACTGGCGCTGATTCCGGGCGACGCGGTGATCCGGCTGGACACGCGCGGCGACCTGGTGGTGGGCGGGGCCAGCGATCCGGGCCGGGTGGCGTTGCAGAACAGCACGCCATTCCGGTTGCGCGATGGCACCCAGATCGAGGGCGGCGGCTACAGCTGGTTCTCGATGTGGACGGCGAATACCGCCATCGAGCTGTCCAGCGCGGGCGGCAACCTGACGCCCAGCCGGCAGACCTCGCACAGCGGGCAGGGCCTGGGGTTGCAGACCGGCCGCAATACGTCGGCGTCGGATGCGCGCTACTGGTACCCCTCTATCCTGCGCGCCACGGCGTATGACGGCAGCATCTATGCGGGCGTCTCGGCCGGCTACCTGAACGCCGAGGCCAATGGCCTGCCGTATTCACTGACCTTGGCGCCCGGCGCGCGCGGTCAGCTCGAGCTGCTGGCGGGCAATTCGATCTACGCCGGCGGCTACGCCATCAACCGGTCGGGCGCGGACCCGGCCAGCGTGGCCAACGTGCTGGCGCCGGCTTTCGCGGGGTATACCTCGCTGGACAGCAGCGCGGTCACGTTGAGCAACAAGGGGGCCAATGGCATCGACGGCGCGCGCAATACGCACTTCCCATTGTTTTATTTCGATGCGCCCACCGCCAGCGCGGCGGGGTCCGGCCGGGTGACGCGCCTGTACGCCCGGGACGGCGACATCGTCGGGCTGCGCAGCGGCGAAGCGCTCGCCATCATCGAGGGCCCCAATCTGGGACAGACCTGGTACGAGGCGGCGGGCCCGGTCTGGATGATGGCCGGACGCGACATCGTAGCCTCGGGCACCGATACC
Organism: Achromobacter sp. ASV32; assembly: GCF_016428805.1. Lineage (GTDB taxonomy): Bacteria > Pseudomonadota > Gammaproteobacteria > Burkholderiales > Burkholderiaceae_B > Achromobacter. Next base: position 19,946 of record NZ_JAELTJ010000030.1, on the reverse strand, counting down.
GGCGTGCAATTGAACGTGCCGACGACCAATGGCTATTACTTTGCCGCGGCCGTGGCGTCGGCCACGTCGTCCGGCAACCTGTTCCTGCACCGCGACGCGCAGGACGTGTCGCGGGTGTCGGCGGGGCGCGACATTCTCTACAGCTCGTTCCAGGTGGCCGGCCCCGGCACGCTGGAAGTGACGGCCGGCCGTCATGTGCTGATGGGCGACCGGGCGTCGCTCAACAGCCTGGGCGCGGTGCTGCCGGGCGATCGCCGCCCGGGCGCGTCAATTGCCGTGCTGGCGGGCGTGGGCGCGGCCGGGCCGGATTACGCGGGCTTTCTGGCGCGTTACCTGGATGCGTCGCGGCAGGCGGATCCCGGCCGTCCGCTGGCCGACCAGGGCATCGCCTTCAAGACCTATGAAGCGGAACTGCTGCTGTGGTTGACGCAGCGCTTTGGCTTTGCCGGCAGCACGGAAGACGCGCAAGCCTATTTCCAGGCGCTGCCGGCCGAGCAGCAGCGTATCTTCGCGCGGCAGGTGTACTTCGCCGAGCTGCGCGCGGGTGGGCGGGAATACAACGACAAGTCCAGTCCGCGCCAGGGCAGCTACCTGCGCGGCCGCCAGGCCATTGCGGCGCTGTTCCCGCAGACCGCGGCCGGCGCCTACCAGGGTGACCTGACTCTGTACGGCGGCGCCGGCATCCGCACCAGCTTCGGCGGCGACATCCAGCTGCTGACGCCGGGCGGCAAGCAGGTGTTCGGCGTGGAAGGCGCGGCGCCGCCCGCCAGCGCCGGCATCATCACCCAGGGGCAGGGCAACATCCAGCTGTACGCGCTGGGCAGCATCCTGCTGGGGCAGAGCCGGGTCATGACCACCTTTGGCGGGGGCATCACGGCCTGGTCCGCGCAAGGCGACATTAACGCCGGGCGCGGGTCCAAGACCACGGTGCTGTACACCCCGCCCAAGCGGGTCTACGACGCGGTCGGCAACGTCACCCTGTCGCCCAGCGCGCCGGCCACCGGCGCGGGCATCGCCACGCTGGCGCCGCTGCCGGAAGTGCCGGCGGGCGACGTCGACCTGTACGCGCCGCTGGGCACCATCGATGCGGGCGAGGCGGGCATCCGGGTGTCGGGCAACGTCAACATCGCGGCGCTGCAGGTGGTGAACGCGGCCAACATCCAGGCCCAGGGCGAGAGCAAAGGGGTGCCGGTGACGGCCGCCGTGAACACGGGGGCAATGTCGTCGGCCAGCGCGGCGGCGACCTCGGCGGTGGGCGCGGCGCAGGAATCGGCGCAGCGCGCGCAGAACCAGGCGCGGCAGAACCAGCCGTCGGTGATCAGCGTGCAGATCCTGGGGTATGGCGAGGAACCGGTGGCGGGCGCCAGCGCGCCGTCACCGGGCCCGTCGGCGGCGGCCACGCGTTACGACGCCGCCAGCGCCGTGCAGGTGCTGGGCGCGGGCACGCTGGACGACAGCGAGATGCGCGGCCTGAGTCCGCAGGAACGGAGCAAGCTGGCGATGTAAGGGCAAGGCGGGGACGGCCTTGCCGGCGTCCCTGTCAAGCGCGCGGCCGATGGCCGTGCCGGCTCTTACAAGCGGGTGACGGCGGCCGGCGCTTGAGCCCGCCGTTGTCACGAGCGCGTCACCCGACCGTCACATGGGGTCGCTACCATGCCGCTTCCGCACTGCGTCCGGTTACCGCCGGGGCGCAGCCGCCACGCCATCTTCCTGAACCGGGGTGTTATGACAGTGACGCAGGCGCCTGGGGCCGCTTGGGCGTTCGCCTGCTGGCTAGCGCTGGGCCTGTCGGTGTTGCCGCCGGCCGCGTGGGCCCAGGGGCGGCCCGCCGAGCCCGACGGGATATCGTTCGATATCGCGGCGCAGCCGCTGGCCAGCGCGCTGGCCGCCTACACCGAGGCCACGGGCCTGGCGGTGCTGGTCACCAGCCGGCTGACGGCCGGCCGCCGGGCCGCGGCGGTGCGCGGCCGGCTGGCGCCGCAGGAAGCGCTGCGGCAATTGCTGGCGGGCACGGGCCTGCAGGCGCGCTTTGCCAGCGCGTCCGCCTTTACGCTGGTCGAGACCGCGCGCGCCGCCGATGGCGCCCGCGCGCCGGCCGCTGCGTCCGATCCGGCGGCGTTGCCGCGCTACGCCGGCATTTTGCAGAACACCGTGACGCGCGCGCTGTGCGCCTGGACGGGCGCGCAGTTCGGCCGCTACCGCGCATCGGTGCAATTGTGGATCGGCCGCAATGGCGTCGTGCGGCAGGCCCGGTTGGTATCGGGCACGGGCGACGCGCGCCGCGATGAGGCGCTGGCCGGCGTGCTGTCCGGGCTGGTGATGGACGCGCCGCCGCCCGCCGGCCTGCCGCAGCCCGTGACGCTGGTGTTGTCGCCGCGGCCCGATCCGCAGGCCGATTGCCGCCAGGCCGGCGTGGCCGCGGGCTGAGCCGCCATGTCCGTCACCGGAGACGCCCTGCGCGACCTGTTCCTGTCCAAGTACCAGGAATTCCGCAAACGCCTGCGCATCAGGCTGGGCTCGGAAGACCTGGCCAACGATGCCATGCAGGAAGCCTGGCTGCGGGTGGACAGCCTGGCCGAGACCGCGCCGGTGGAATACCCGGCAGCCTATCTGTTCAAGATCGCCGCCAACATCGCCGAGGATCAGCGCCGCGCCAATGCCCGCATTCTGTCGATGGACGAGCTCGACGAGCTGTACGAAATGGCCGACGAGGCCGCGGGGCCGGTCGAGGTGGCCGAAGGCCGCGAGCAGTTGGCCGCGCTGGAGGCGGCGCTGGCCGAACTGCCGCGCCGGCGCCAGGCCATCGTGATCGCGGCCCGGGTGGACGAGGTGCCGCACCGCGAGATCGCCGAGCGTTTCGGCATTTCGATACGCACGGTGGAAAAGGAGTTGCGCGCGGGACTGGAGCACTGCTGCAAGAAATTGGAAAAAAAGTATGTCCAGCGCTACGGTCCTCAGGCCCGGGAAACGTCTTAGGCATATGACCGCCATGTTCAGACGATCTCCCCTTGATGCCGACCCGTCGGCCAGGCTGCGCCGCGAGGCGCAGGCCTGGGTCGTGCGTCTGGCATCGGGACAGGCCAGTGTGGCCGACGGCGAGGCGTTCCGGCGCTGGTGCGCCCAGAGCGCGGAGCACGCCCGCGTCTTCAAGGAAACGCGCGGTGCCTGGCAGCAGCTGGCGCCGGTGGCGCGCCAGGCCGCCGCCAGGCAAGCCGATAAGGCAAGCCGCGCCCGGGTGGCGTTGCCGGCCCGCCGTGCCTTTCTGGGCGGCGCGGTGGCGGCCGCCACCGCGTATCTGGCGTTCAAGCCGCCGCTGGGCCTGTGGCCGGCGTTGGACGAGCTGGCGGCGGACGTGCGCAGCGGCACCGGCGAGCAGCGCCAGGTGGCGCTGGCGGGCGATGCCACGGTGCAATTGAATACGCAGACGCGCATCAACCTGTCGCACAGCGGCGGGGCCGAGCAGATCGATCTGCTGGCCGGCGAAGTCGAACTGAAAACCGCCGGCCAGCCCGTCAGCCTGACGGCGGGCGCGGGCCGGGTGATGGCCACGGCGGGCTGCGTCAACGTGCGCTACACCGATGGACTGGTCCGTGTGACCTGCCTGGAAGGCAGTGCGCGCGTGGCCATCCGCCACGACACGCTGGACCTGGTGGCCGCGCAGCAGGTGGTGTTGGGCGCCGGCGGCGCCAGCGCGCCCAAGCGGGTCGATGCCGAGCAGGTCACGGCGTGGCGGCGCGGCGTGCTGGAATTCAACAACGTGCCGCTCGCCCAGGTGGTGGACGAGATCAACCGCTACCGGCCCGGCCGCATCGTGCTGGTGGGCCAGCGGCTGGCCGACAGCCTGGTGCAGGCGCGTTTTTCGCTGGACCAGCTGGCCGACGCGGCGCTCCTGATCCGCGACGTGTACGGCGCCCAGGTCACCTCGCTGCCTGGCGGCATCGTGCTGCTGAGCTGAGACCGCCGGGCATGGCCCAGGGCCCTGCTGCGCGGCGTTCCCGGCATAAAACATGAAATATGAATTTTTTATGAAAAGGCGCAGTCGATGACGCTTCAGACGGTCTAGGCACCCATGCGCAGAATCGCCCGGTCCTTCGCCTCGCCACCACTTCCGGCGAGCCGGCCCCGGCGCTGCAGATGCCAGATCCGATTCCAGGAAGGAAAGCCGTCATGTCCAGCCGTTTTCACGCTCGTGTTTCCCACCGTCCGCGCCGCGCTCTCTGGCGCCTGAAACCGTTGTCGCAGGCGGTTGCGCTGCTGCTGGTGGCGGGCAGCTGGAGCGGCGCGGCGCAAGCGCAGCCGCGGGCCTTCAGTTCGAGTTGGTTCGCCGACAAGAACGCGGTGCAATCGACGGCGCAGCGCACCGGGCGCATGCCTGACGGCAGCCTGGCGGGCATCGGCAACAGCGCGCGCCAGCAGGCCGAGTCGCGGCAGAAGCTGCAGCGTTCGCTGGACAACCTGAACCGCACGGCGGCCGCGGTGGCGGCGCAGCAGGCCGCGCAGGCCGCGGCCCGCGCCGCGGCGGCGGCCAATGGCAGCAGCGTGCCCGATGGCTTGACGCCGGGCGGCTTGTGGGTGGCCGAGGGCGCGCTGGCCAAGTGGGAAGGGGCCAAGGCGCCCCAGCCCGGCACGGAAGGCGGTCGCCAGCTGGTGACGATCGAGCAGACGCAGTCGCGCGCGGTGCTGAACTGGGACACGTTCAACGTGGGCCGCAACACCACGGTGCAGTTCAAGCAGGGGGCGGACGACGCGGTGCTGAACCGGGTGGTGGGCGCGGGGGCCCGGCCCAGCCAGATCCAGGGGGCGATCAAGGCGGATGGCACGGTGCTGGTGGTGAACCAGAACGGCGTGATCTTTACCGGCACCAGCCAGGTGAACGCGCGCAATCTGGTGGTGGCCGCCGCGACGATGACCGATGCGCAATTCCGCGAGCGCGGCATCTATGCCGACGCCGATGCCACCCAGCCCACGTTCAAGGATGCGCTGGGCAAGATCGAGGTGCAGGCCGGCGCGCGCCTGGCGACAGCCGCGCCCGGCAGCGCCACGCGCGGGGGCGGCTACGTGCTGCTGGCCGGCAAGGACGTGCACAACGCCGGTGAAATCAGCACGCAGCAAGGCCAGGCGCTGCTGGCCGCGGGCGACAGTTTCATCATCCGGCGCGGCCAGGGGTCGGACAGCAACCAGGCGTCCACCACCCGCGGCAACGAAGTGCAGATCACGGGCCAGGGGCTGGCGCGCAACACCGGCCTGATCCAGGCGCCGCAGGGCGACATCACGCTGACCGGCCAGCGCGTGGAGCAGGCCGGCGTGGCCGTGTCGACGACGTCAGTGGACGCGCGCGGCACCATCCACCTGGACGCGCGCGGCAGCGGCGCGGCGGTGACGCTGCGTGAATCGGCGGTCAGCGCCATCCTGGTGGACGCGAGCCTGACGACCGCCCTGGATGGCCAGCGCGCCAGCCTGCTGCAACCGGCGGTGCCGTCCAACGCCGCGCTGATGCCGGGCGATACGTTCCGCCGCGACCTGTCGCTGGTGCAGATCAACAGCCAGGGCACCGTCGACTTCCAGGGCGGTTCGCTGACGCTGGCCACAGGCGGCCAGGTGGGGGTCAAGGCCGATGGGCGGGCGCTGGTACAGGAGGGCGCGCGCATCGACGTGGGCGGCGCGGTGGGCGTGATCGTGTCGATGGAGTCGAACAATCTCAAGATCAACCTGCAGGGCAACGAGCAGCGCGATGCGCCGGTCAACCGCGACAGCAAGCTGCTGAACAACAGCGATGTTTGGCTGGACCGGCGCGAGCTGGTGCGCGTGGCGGCGGGCAAGGGCGGCAATGATGCCGACCGCTGGTACACCGCGGGCGGGCTGCTGGAAGTGGGCGGCTACCTGGGCACGCTGGGCGTGCCGGTGAGCCATTGGCTGGCGCAGGGCGGGGTGGTGCGTTTCGAGGGCGCAGAGGTGGTGACGCAGGCCGGCTCGGCTATCAATCTGTCGGGCGGCACGCTCGATGTGCAGAGCGGCGAGATCCGCCAGAGCTGGCTGCGCGGCGACGATGGCCGCCTGTACCTGGCCGACCGCGCGCCGGGCGATCTGCTCTATTCCGGCCTGTACCGGGGCTACGAGGCGGTGTCGCGGCGCTGGGGCGAGAACGCCACGCGGCGCTTCTACAACCCGCTGATCGCGCCGCCGACCCGCTACGAATCGGGCTATACCGTCGGCCGCGACGCGGGCGCGCTGGTGGTGTCGACCCGCAACGCGGTGCTGGACGGCGACGTCATCAGCGACACCTACCTGGGCGACCGGCAGACGCGCGCGCCGCTGGTCGACCAGGACGGCTACAGCCAGTCGCACCGCAATGCGGCGCGCGCCGCGCAACTGGTGGCCGGCACCTATCTGCCGTTCTTTGACGCTGCAGGCTCGTTCTTGCGCTACCAGCTGGGCGCCACCGGCACGGCCGCGGACGTGGTGGTGGGCAAGGGCCTGGCGGGCCGCGCCGCCGGCCTGGGTCTGGACGATGCCTTGCCTGCCGACCTGAAGGGCAAGCTGTTCCTGGACGCCGATCGCCTGAACGGCTTCGGCCTGGGCGCGCTGCGCATCGCCGCCAGCCGCACGATCAGCGTGGATGCCGGCTTGCGCAGCGCCGACGGCGGCGAGATCACGCTGTATGCGCCCACCATCGACATCAACGCCGACCTGGTCAGCCGCGGCGGCCTGATCCAGGCCGGCAATACGCTGCGCCAGCCGGGTTCGTCCGGCCGGATCGAGGACGTGGCCTTGGCGCCGGCCGCCGGCGCCAAGGCCGCGCTGCGCGTGGCCGGCGGCGTGGCGCTCGATGCCCGCGGCGTGTGGAGCAATCTGAAGGAAGATCCGGCCGCGCAGCGCGGCCTGGCCGTCATCGATGGCGGGCGCGTGCTGTTGCGCGGCACCGGCGACGTGGCTCTGGCGGCAGGCAGCGTGATCGATGTGTCGTCGGGCGCGGCGCTGCTGGCCACCGGCGCGGTGCAGGGCGGACGCGGCGGCAGCGTGACGCTGGAGGCCAACGCGATCAGCACGCAGGCGGAGTCGGGCGGCAAGCTGGCGCTGGGCGGCGCGGTGCGCGGCTATGGCGTGAGCGGCGGCGGCACCTTTAGCATCGCCAGCGGCGGCACGCTCGTCCTGGGCGGCCCGGCCGACGGCCTGGCCGCCGATGTGCTGCGGCTGGACCCGGTCCTGTTCCAGACCGGCTTTGCCAGCTACGACCTCAACGGCCATGGCGGCCTGCGCGTCGCCGAGGGCGCGCAGCTCGAGGTCGCCATGCCGGTGTTGCGCCTGCGGCGCGAGACGGGTCCCTTGCCGCGGTCGGGCATCGATCCGGCCGAGGCGCTGGCGCTGTGGACGCCGCCCGTCTATACCGAAGATGCCAAGCGCGGCAAGCTGACCCAACGCGCCGGCGCCAGCCTGAGCCTGCGTTCGGACCGCGCCGGCGCGGGCGGCGCGCTGGTGGTCGGCGAGAACGCCCGGATCGCGGTGGATCCGGGCCAGTCCATCCGCCTGAGCGGCGGCGACCAGATCACGGTGCTGGGCCGCCTGACGGCGCCGGGCGGCCTGATCTCCCTCATGGACACCCGCCTGAATTCCCAGCAGTACTACACCCCGAAGGCCAATGGCCGGTCGGTCTGGGTCGGCGAGCGGGCCGTGCTGGACGTGGCCGGCGACAGCCGCGTCGCAGTGGCCGCTGACGGCCACCGCTATGGCGTGGCGCGCGCCGGCGGCGCCATCCAGATCGGCGGCGCGCTGGACTGGGAGGCCGATGCCTACGCCACCAACCGTCCGATGGACCGCCATCTGATCCTGCGGCCCGGCTCGCTGTTGGATGCATCGGGCTCGCAGGCCCTGGTGGACCTGCCGGGGCGCGGCGCCACGCTGCTGGCCTACAACGGCGGCAGCATCGTGCTGTCGTCGGCCAACAGCCTGTATCTGGACGGCGGTCTGCGCGCCGCGGCGGGCGGCCCGGGCGCGGCCGGCGGCACGCTGGCCGTGGCGCTGACGCCGGCGTTCTATCTGAGAAGCCTGGCCGACGCCGCGGTGCTGACGCCGCGCGTGCTGGCGCTGACGCAGCAGCAGGGCGCGTCCCTATTGCCCGCCAGCCTGCGTCCGGGCGAACTTGGCGCGGACCTGCGCTATGGCGTCGGCGGCCTGAGCGTGGAGCAGGTCCAGACCGGCGGCTTCGGCAACCTGGCCCTGTTCGCGTCGGTAAGGGCCGACAGCGGCCTGACGCTGGCCATGCCCCAGAGCCTGCGCCTGTCGGGCCCGCTGATGCTGAGCCAGAATGCCCCCGCGGGCAGCCTGGTGCACCTGTCGGCCCCGTACATGTTCCTGAATCACGCGGCCTATGAGCCGCCGCTGGGGTCCGACAGCGTGGTGCAGGTCGGCGTGGTGACGCCGGACTGGCTCAAGCGCGGGCATCGCCTGGTGCTGGACGCCGGCATGATGGACCTGCGCGGCATGCGCGACTTGCGCAGTTTCGATGATGTCCAGGTGAACCTGACTGGCGACCTGCGCCTGACGGGCGTGTCCGTGGGCCAGGACTTCAATGGCAACACGCTGCTGGGCGCGCCCAACCGCCTGACCGTCACCGCGGCCCAGATCTATCCCACCACCGGCGGCGGCGGCGGGATCGCCGCGGGCGAATACTACGGGCAGGGCGGCGGCAGCGCGGTGAAGAATCCGGATGCGGTGCTGACGATCCGGCGCGCCACGGACGCCATGCCGGATATGCCGTATTCGGCCTTCGGTTCGGTGACGCTGTCGGGACCCAATATCGTCCAGGGCGGCGTGGTGCGCGCGCCGCTCGGCTCGATTCTCTTCATGGGACCCGAAGGCGCGCCATCCAGCGTGCGTTTCCTGGCCGGCAGCGTCACATCGATCAGCGGCCAGGGGTTGGTCATGCCTTACGGCGGCACCACCGACGGCATCAAGTACCTGTACGGCGGGCAGGAGATCCGGACCAGCGGCGTGGGGGGCAATGACTTGAACGGCGCGCCAGCCCGCATGATCCAGATCAACATGAAATCCGTCGTGGCCGACGCCGGCTCGCTGCTGGACCTGTCCGGCGGCGGCGAACTGACCGGCGCCGCGTTCGTGCGCGGACGCGGCGGTTCGGTGGACGTGCTCAAGTACGCCATGGCCGACGCCAATCCCGGCTTCGGTTTCAGCAAGTCCGGCAATGCCGTCTATGCCATCGTGCCTGGCTTCGGCGGCGACTATGCGCCGGCCACGAAAGACGCCGCCGTGCCCGCGTACGGCCAGCGCGTCACCATTGGCGCCGGCGTGCCGGGCTTGCCGCCCGGCACCTACACGCTGCTGCCCGCCAATTTCGCCCTGCTGCCGGGCGCCTTCCGGGTCGAGGCCGGCGCGCCGGGCGTATTCGACGCCGCGCAGGCCGCGCCGACGCGCGGCGGTTCCTGGGTGACCACGGGCCGGATGACGGCGCCGGGCGTCAGCCCGGGCGCGGTGCCCGCCAGCCAGCTGCTGGTGACGCCGGGCGACGTGGTGCGCCGCCATGCGCAATACAACGAAACCTCGTACAGCGCCTTCCTGGCGGCGAACGCGGCCCGCACCGGCACGCCGTTGCCGATGCTGCCGGCCGACGCGGGCATGCTGCGCCTGAAGCTGACACCGGGCGCGGGCCGCGAAGGCACGCCGGCCGTATCGTTCGGCGGCGTGGCGCGTTTCTCCGCGGCGCCGGGCAGTACCGGCGCGGGCGGCACCCTGGCCGTGGACGTGCGCGGCGGCGGCCTGGAAATTCTGGGGCCGGGGCAGGCGCCGGCCCTGGCCGGCCCTGGCGTGGCGGTCTCCGCCGACGCGCTCAACGCCTTGCTTCCCGCCCGCATGGTGCTGGGCGGCGCGATAGGCGCCTCCGCCAATTCGCTCGGCGCGATCAGCCTGGGCGGCGACTCGCAACGCGTGCTGGTGCGCGGCGGCGCCCGCCTGTACGCGCCGGAGCTCGTGCTGCTCGCGCCCACCAACGGCAGTATTACCGTTGAGCAGGGGGCCGTCCTGTCCACGGTCGGGCGGGGGGCGGCGCCGCAGGACGCACGTGGCGGCTATTACTATTCGGTCCAGTCCAACGGCGCCTTGGTCTTGTCCAATGGGCTGGTCAACTTGCGGCCGCCGGAGCAAGACGGCCGGGTGGCTATCGACATCGGCGCTTGCGCGAGCGTCTGCTCGGGAACCACGCGCCTGGTGTCCGAAGGCACCCTCGGCGCGGCCACCAACGGCGCCTTCACCTTGCGCGACAACGTCGAGTACGGCACGCGCAACCTGATGCTGAGCGTGTCCGGCCTGAACCTGGGCTCGCCGCAGGCACTGGCGCAGGCCGCCGCGGCGGGACAATTGCCGCCCGGACTGGCGCTGGACCAGGACGCCCTGGCGCGGCTGCTGCGCGGCAATACGGCGTTGGGTGCCCCCGGGCTGGAAAGCCTGATCTTCAATGCCGCTGAATCCATCAACGTCTATGGCGCGGTGACGCTGGACACCCGCGCCGCGGCCGGTCCCTCGGCCTTGCGGCGGCTGGTGCTGGGCGCACCGGCCGTGTATGGCTACGGCGCGGCCGGCGATACCGCGCGCATCAGCGCGCCGGAGTTCGTCTGGGCCGGCTCGGTCATGGCCAGCCCGGCCGGCAAAGTGCCGTTGGGCTACGACACGCCGGCCGCGCCGGGCGGCGCGGTGCTGGATCGCCTGGGCGACGGCAGCCTGACGATCGCGGCCGACGTCATCCGCTTCGACTACTCGCCCTACACGGTGCCGGCCTCGCTGGTGCCGGCCAACCGGCTGGCGCTGGGCTTTGCCACGGTCAACCTGGAAGCCGCCCGGATGATCACGGGCGTGTCGACCGGCAGCCTGCACGTTTATCACAAGCAGAACGGCTACGCGGCCGGCGAAGGCTGGCGCTACCAGGGCGGCGACCTGATGCTGCGCACGCCGCTGCTGACGGGCGAGGCGGGCGCGACGCTGGCGTTGCGCGCCGGCGGCGCGCTGGCGCTGGCGGGCACCGGCGCCGTGGCCCCGGCCCGCGACGCGCTCGGCGCCACGCTCGATCTGAAGGCGCAGCGCGTCACGCTGGACTCGACCGTGGCGCTGCCCTCGGGCAAGCTGATCGTCAAGGCCGACGGCGACATCACGCTGGGGGCGGGCGCGCGCATCGACCTGGCGGGGCGCGCCTTCACGGCATTCGATGCCACGCGATACAGCTGGGGCGGCGACCTGGACCTGAACAGCGTGACGGGCAATATCGTGCAGGCGGCCGGGTCGGTCATCGACCTGTCGGCGCGCAAGCAGCGCGGCGGCCGCATGCAGGCCGTGGCGCTGGGCGTGACCGGCGGCCGCGTGGCACTGGACGGCACCATTCTGGGCAGCGCCAGCGGAGAGCACGACGCCGGTGGCACGCGCGTGCCCTACGACGGCGCCGAGATCACGCTGCGCGCGCAGACGCTGGCGGATTTCGCGGGCCTGAACCAACGGTTGAACCAGGGCGGCGTTACGGGCGCCCGTCGCTTCCAGCTCAAGCAGGGCGACCTGGTGGTGGGCGACGAGCTGCGGGCGCGTGTCGTCGAGATCAGCGTCGACGGCGGCAGCCTGACCGTCAACGGCCGCATCGACGCCAGCGGCCGGCAGGTGGGTAGCATCCGCCTGGCGGCCCGCGACGACCTGCGCATCAACGGCCTGCTGGACGCGCATGGCGAACGCCTGCGCCTGGACAGCTATGGCAAGGTCATCGACGCCACCAACCGCGCCATCATCGAACTGACCTCGCGCGACGGCACGCTGGCGCTGGGCGCCGGCGCGGCCTTCGATCTGCGCGCCGGCACCGACGACCCCGGCCGCCTGGGCGGCCGCCAGCTTGGCACGCTCGACCTGAACGCGCGCCGCCTGGGCGGCGGCGCCGAACGCGGCGCCATTGCCGGGTCGGGCGATGGCGCCAACGATGTGGCCATCAGCATCACGGGCACGCCTCGGATCCTGGGCGCCAAGACTGTCGCCGTGAATGCCTTCCGCCGCTATGACGATGCGCCGTCGGCCGCGCTGCCCGACGTCAGCGGCAAGACGCCGCAGCTGATCACGCAGGCCTATCTGGACGGCATCGACGGCGAGAGCGTGGCCTATATGAACGCCGCGCTCGGCAATGGCGCGCTGACCGCCAGGCTGGCGGCGCTGGGCCCGTACCACTTGCGGCCGGGCGTCGAGATCGTCAGCGCCACGCCCGATGGCAACCTGACGGTGTCGGGTGACATCGACTTGTCCGGCTACCGCTACGGCCCCGGCGCCAACCGCACGGTGGCCGCGCTGCGCGGCTACGGCGAGCCCGGCAAGCTGGTGCTGCGCGCCGGCGGCGACCTGGCCATCCACGGCAGCATCAACGACGGCTTCGCGCCGCCGCCCGATACGATTGACGACGGCGGCTGGAAGCTGGTCGAAGGGCGTTTCCTCGGCAATGGCCAGACGCCGTTCGGCGAAGATCTGGTGGTGCCCATCGATGGCGTTCAGCTGGAAGCGGGCACCCTCTTCCCGGCCGGCCGGGCGCTGAACTACGACCTGCCGGCGCAGGCCGCCACGCTGCCGGCCGGCACCGTGCTGCCGATGGCGGCGACGCTGAATGGCCCCTTGGCCCTGCCCGCGGGCCTGGTGCTGACGGGTGACCTGACGCTGGCCGACGGCCGCGTGCTGCGCGCCGGCACGGTGCTGCAGGAAGCCCTGGCATTGGGCGCCGGCGCCCGCCTGGGCGCGGGCTTCACGCTGCGCAGCGAGGCGGCGTTGCAGGCCTTTACCTGGCCCAAGGGCGTGCCCCTGGCGGCGGCCTTGAAGGCCAGCGCGCCGCTGAACCTGGCGCGCGGTTCGCTGATTCCGTCGCAGACGTATATCGAGCTGCCCGGCGATCAACCCATCAACCTGCGCCCGGTGGGCCCGGATGGCAGGCAGGGCCGCAACTGGGCCCTGGCGCCGATGCTGGGCGAAGGCGCCAGCGCCTGGAGCCTGATGGCCGTGGCCGGCGCCGACCTGACGTCGGCCGACATGGCGGCGCGCAAGCCGGACGGCCAGGGGGACATCATTCTGGCCGACACGCACTACGGCAAGCTGGGTTATGGCAGCAAGAGCGTCACCAACGTCTTCATCGGCGAGCGGGTGCTGACGCAGCGCGCCATCGACGAACTGGAACTCGATCAGTCGTTGCTGGGCACGCCCGTCAAGCCCATTGCCGACCAGTACGAGATGAGCGAGGACAGTTTCTGCAACAGCACGGGCTATTGCGAGGCGGGCAAGCGCAAGCTGACGGCGGCGGGGTCGATCTACTGGTTCGGCGACGAGTCCGGCAAGGGCCGCTACGTGGTGGAGCTGGAAGCCGAGTGGGGCATCTCGGAAGATGAGTTCTGCGGTGAGACCGGCAATTGCGAAGGCGGCGGCCGCACCGAGACCACCACCAAGCGCGACTACCGCTACGGTGACCGTACCCCGCTGTTCAGCGTGTTGCGCACCGGCACTGGCGACCTGTCGCTGCTGGCCGGGCGCGACGTCGGCATGGCGTCGGTATACGGCGTGTACACGGCCGGCACGCCATCGTCGCTGGGGGCGGGGCAGGATGCGCGTTTCAACCTGCCGCGCGGCACTACCGCCGACGATGCCGTGCTGGGCACCATCCAGTACGACGGCAAGTACGACGCGGCGCTGGCCGCCTACCGCGCCTGGTATCCGGACCAGGGCGGCAACCTGACCGTGGCGGCGGGCCGCGACATCTATGGCGACGCGTGGGCCAAGACCGCCATGAACGCCCAGCCGTACGGCACGCCGGACGTCGAATATCCCAAGTATCCCAGCGCCGCGCTCAGCAACTGGCTGTGGCGCCAGGGCAGCGTGGGCATGCCGGGCGTGACGGATATCGCCTCGAGCTGGTGGATCAACTTCGGCACGTACGCCGCCAATTCGTCGACCAACGGGGAACAGCCGCGGGTGGTCGGCTTCACCGGCTTCGGCACCCTGGGCGGCGGCAATCTCAGCATCGCCGCCGGCCGCGATGCCGGCGTGCGCGACCCGCGCGGCGACGCGCTGCTCAACAACAACATGGCCTCCGGCCGCTCGCAGGCCCTGGTGGCCGTGGTGGCCGGCACCGGCCGGGTGGTCGGCGGCGACCTGGTGCTGACGGGCGGCGGCGACATGGACCTGCGGATCGGCGGCGCGTTCAACCCGAACCTGCGCGCGGTGCAGCAGTCCGACGGCGCCAGCGGCCTGGGCGGCGGCTACGCCGGCAGCATGGAAGACGTCGACCTCAACGGGCTGCTGGTCAACCTGCGCGGCCAGCTGGCCTTGACGGCCGGACGCGTGGGCGGCATCTCGCTGTTCTATGGCGACGGCGCGCAGCTGCGGGCCCCCGACCTGTCCGCGGTGGGCGGCGGGAAACCCTTGGGCGGACCGCGCCTGCTGCTGGGCGATGCCGTGGCGTCGTTCGACACGCGCGGCGACCTGGTGCTGGCCGACGCGCCGGACCCCGGCCGCGTGCGCCAGATCAATACCAGCCCGTATACCCAGGGCAGCCTGGTCAAGGGCGGTGGCGCGGAAAGCTGGTTCACGCTGTGGACGCCGGGCACGGCCATCGACCTGTTCTCGGCGGGCGGCAACGTCACGCCGTTGAGCACCAACAATACGTTCCGGCCCGGTACGGACCTGCTGATCGAGGAGACGACCCGGATCGGCGCGCAGCTGCAGATCAGCTACGTCTATCCGTCCAAGCTTGATGTGACGGCGGCCGGCGGCAATATCATCCTGGCCACCACCACGCGCGAGGCCGACGGCGTCAATCATGTGCTGTTGCTGGCGCCGTCGTCCAGCGGGGCGTTGTCGATGCTGGCGGGCGGCTCGATCTTCGCGGCGGGCGCGCATGCGGTGTCGATGTCGGGCGCGGACACCCCGCTGCCGACACCGTGGCGTCCCGGCTTCATGGCCAGCAATGGCGGCGAGAACAATACCCAGACGCTGTCCAATGCCTCGGTCGAAGGCAACGTGGTCTGGCCGAACTCGCCCAAGCCCCTGTTCGTGTTCGGGCCCAACACCCCGTTGGATGCCTCGCCGCGTCAAGCGGAAGGAGAACTGGCGCGCTTCCATGCCGTGAATGGCGATATCGTCGGCCTGCGCGCAGGCGCCGAGACGCGGCTCGCGCCGCGCAGCCTGCTGGGCCGACCCAAAACCGTGATGACCTGGTACGAGGCCGCATTGCCGGTCTCGGTGCGGGCAGGGCGCGACATCCTCGGGATGAGCGCGCTGGGGCTGCACAGCAATGCCAGCGATCTGTCGCAAGTGACCGCGGGCCGCGATATCGTGCAGGCCGATCTGAAGGTCGCCGGCCCCGGTACGCTGCTGGTGCAGGCGGGCCGCAACATCCGCCAGGACGACGTGGCCAGCGTCGTCAGCGTGGGCGCCATCGTGCGCGGCGACGCGCGCCCCGGCGCCAGCATTGCCGTGCTGGCGGGCGTCGGCCCGCAGGGGCCGGACTACGCCGGCCTGCTGGCGCGCTACCTGGATCCGGCACGCGCGCTGGCCGCGGGCCAGACGCTGGGTGCCAATCCGGACCGCGTGGTGCAGTCCTATGCCGGTGAGCTGACGCTGGCCGGCTGGCTGCGCCAGGCGTATGGCTACCAGGGCGACGAATCGGGCGCGCCGGCCGAACTGGCGCAACGCCAGGCGCTGCTGGATGCCGAGGTGGCAGCCGATCCGGCGCGCAAGCGCCGCGACCTGATGCAGGACTATCGCCAGGAAAGCGAGCTGCACCTGGTCAACTGGCTGCGCACGCACCATGGCTACGACGGCGGCGAGGACGGCGCGCGCGCCGCACTGGCTGCGCTGGCAGCCGAGCAGCAGGGCATCTACGCCCGCCAGCTGTACTTCGCCGAACTGCGCAAGGGCGGCCGCGAATACAACGAGCAGGACGGCCCGCGCAGCGGCAGCTACCTGCGAGGCCGCCGCGCGATTGCGGCGCTGTTCCCGCAGACCGACGCCCAGGGCGCGCAGCGCCTGTATCAGGGCGACTTCACCATGTATGGCGGCGCCGGCCTGCGCACGCAGTTCGGCGGCGACATCCAGGTGCTGACGCCGGGCGGCCAGCAGGTGCTGGGCATCGAGGGCGCGGCGCCGCCAGCGTCGTCGGGCGTGGTGACGCAGGGGCAGGGCGACATCCAGCTGTACGCGCTGGGCAGCGTGCTGCTGGGCCAGAGTCGCATCATGACCACCTTCGGTGGCCACATCCAGGCCTGGTCGTCGGAGGGCGACATCAACGCGGGCCGCGGCGCCAAGACCACGGTGATCTACACGCCGCCCAAGCGGGTCTATGACGCCCTGGGTAACATCACCCTGTCGCCGTCGGCGCCATCCACCGGCGCGGGCATCGCCACGCTGGCGCCGATTGCCGAAGTGCCGGCCGGCGACGTGGACCTGATCGCGCCCCTGGGCACCATCGATGCGGGGGAGGCCGGCATCCGGGTCTCGGGCAACGTCAACGTGGCGGCGCTGCACGTGGTCAACGCGGCCAACATCCAGGTGCAGGGCGACAGCAAGGGGATCCCGGTGACGGCGGTGGTGAACACCGGCGCGCTGGCGTCGGCCAGCGCCGCGTCCTCGGCGGCGTCCAGCGCCGCGCAGGACTCGGTGCAGCGCGCCCAGAACCAGGCGCGGCAGAACCAGCCGTCCATCATCAGCGTGCAGATTCTGGGCTTTGGCGACGAGCCGGCCGCGCCCGCGCCGGCGCAACCGCGCGCCGCGGCGCCGGCCTACCGGCCCGATGGCGTGGTGCAGGTGCAGGGCGTGGACGGCGGCGGTTGAGGCGCCGTGTGAACCCGGCGGCTGAAATACCGGCCGCCGTGTCACGCCCGCGTCACAGACACGGCGGGTGAAAAAGCCATCAGGGCCCGGCAAATGCCGGGCCCTGATGCTTTCTGGCGCCGCTTTTCCCCGGGCCGGCGCTGTTTCATGAAATTTTTCTTACAACGCGCAGTCCGCGCCGTGCCGGAACGTCTAGTAACAAGCAGAAGCTGTAGACGCGGGTATGCGGGCAGAAAACCGTAACGGGATTGTCGCAAGCGCACTGCACGGTAGCGGCCGGTGCCAGACCGGTTATCACACAAGGAACTGAGTGCATCGCTATGCATGATTTCGAGAGCAGGGTCGGCGCGCTGCGCGCCATGATGCGCAGCGCGCCCGGGGCGATGGTGCTGGCGCTGGCCACGGGCGCGGCCTGGGCGCAGCCGGCGCCGGCCGCGGACAGCAACGCGCGCCGCGTCAACATCAACGAATACATCGTGCGCGGCAACACCGTGCTGGATGCGCGCGATATCGAAAAAGCCGTTTACCCCTACCTGGGGCCGGACCGTACGCTGGCCGACATCGAGTCGGCGCGCGAAGCGCTGCAGACGATCTACCAGGAACGCGGCTACCAGTCCGTGTACGTCGACCTGCCCGAGCAGCAGGTGGCCGATGGCATCGTGTTCCTGCAGGTCGCCGAGACCAAGGTGGGCCGGGTGCGCGTGGTGGGCGCCAAGCACTATTCGCCGCTGACCATCCGCGACGAGGTGCCGGCGCTGCAGGAAGGCGCCGTGCCCAATTTCAACCAGGCGCAGGCCCAGCTGACCGACCTGAACAAGGGCGCCAGCCGCCAGGTCGTGCCGCTGGTCAAGGAAGGCCGCGTGCCCGGCACCATGGACGTGGACCTGAAGGTCGAGGACAAGAATCCCTGGCATGCCAGCCTGGGCCTGAACAACGACTACAGCGCCGACACCACCCGGCTGCGCAGCACGGCGTCTCTGGGGTACGACAACCTGTGGCAGCTGGGCCATTCGGTCAGCCTGACCTTTTTTACCGCGCCGCAGGAAACCGACAACGCCAAGGTCTGGTCCGGCTCGTATTCGATGCCGCTGGACAAGCAATGGAGCCTGCAGTTCACCGGCTACAAGAGCGACAGCAACGTCGCCACCATCGGCGGCACCAACGTGCTGGGCAAGGGCTACTCGTTCGGCATGAGCGCCATCTATACCCTGGCGCCGCAGGGCGACTGGTACAACTCGCTGTCCGTCGGGCTGGACTACAAGAAGTTCGACGAGACCACGCGCTTCGGCAACAACGAAGACCGCATTCCGCTCAAGTACGTGCCGTTCACTTTCTCGTACAACGGCTACCGCTATTCCGAAGCGTCGCAAAGCAGCGTGGGCCTGTCGGTCGTGGGCGCGACCCGTTCGTTCTTCGGCATGGGCAGCGACTGGAAGGAATTCGACGACAAGCGCTATCGCGCCAGCCCCAGCTTCGCGCTGCTGCGCGGTGACGGCACCCACACGCAGAACCTGTTCGGCGACTGGCAACTGGGCCTGCGCGCCGGCTTCCAGCTGTCGTCGGGCGCGCTGGTGTCCAACGAACAGTTCTCGGCCGGCGGCAGCACCAGCGTGCGCGGCTACCTGGCCGCCGAGCGCACCGGCGATGACGGCTTCCTGGGCTCGGTCGAATGGCGCACGCCGTCGCTGGCCCGCTGGCTGGGCAGCAATGTCAATGAATGGCGCTTCTATGCGTTTGCCGACGCCGCCACGCTGCGCCTGCGCGACCCCTTGCCCGAGCAGGACGCCAGCTATTCGCTGGCCAGCGTCGGCCTGGGCACGCGCCTGCAGGTGCTGGACTGGCTGTCCGGCTCGCTGGACTGGGGCTATCCGCTCAAGGATGGCCCGAACACCAAGAAACACGATCCTCGACTGAACTTCAGCGTACGCGCCAGCTTCTGAGCGCGCGCGAAACCGTATTTACCCCGGAGTCTTGACCATGCAACGCTTATTGATGCTCCTGCTGACCGTGCTGGCCGGCGTATTGCCGTCCGCCGCCCATGCCTGGTGGCAGCCCGACTGGCAGTACCGCAAGCAGATCACCGTCGACAGCACGCCGCAGGGCGCGCCGCTGGGTGGCGCCGCCGGCCGCACGCCGCTTCTGGTGCGCCTGCATACCGGTAATTTCTCGTTCGATGGCATCAACGAGAAGGGCGCCGACATCCGCTTCGTGGCGGGCGATGACCAGACCGTGCTGAACCACCAGCTGGAAGCCTTCGACCCGCTGCTGGGCATGGCACTGGTGTGGGTGGACCTGCCCGAGCTGGCCGACGGTCAGCGCCAGGACATCTGGATGTACTACGGCAACCAGAAGGCCCCGGCGTCCGCCAACGGCCAGTTGACGTTCGACCCCAACTACACGCTGGTCTATCACTTCGACGGCGCCGCCGGCGCTCCGCCGCGCGACACCACCGGCAACAGCAATAACGCGCAGACGCCGATGGCCGCCGCCGTTGACGGCGTGATCGGCCGTGCCGCGCAGTTCGCGGGCGGCGCGCCGCTGATGCTGCCGGCCAGCCCGTCGCTGGCCGTGCCGGCCGCCGGCGCCTTCACCTTCAGCGCCTGGGTGCGCGCCGACCAGCCGGCCGGCGAACAGCTGGTGTATGCCCGCCGCGACGCCGGCAACGCGCTGCTGATCGGTATCAACCAGGGCGTGCCCTTCGTGGAAGTGAACGGCCAGCGCAGCCAGCCCGGCCAATCGCTGACGCCCGCCGCCTGGCAGCACCTGGCCGTCACGGCCGACGGCAGCCGGGTCACGCTGTATGTGAACGGCCGCGCCACCGCGTCGGTGGCCGCCAGCCTGCCGCCGCTGAATACGCCCGCCGCCCTGGGCGGCGACGTGCCGGCCCCGGCCGTGGCCGCGGCGCCCGCCGCCGCCGAAGGCGCCGCCGCTCCGGCAGCCGATGCCGCGCCTGTCTCTTATACACATCTCCGAGCCCACGAGACCTAATAACCGATCTCGGATGGCGTGTTGGGGGTGGAGAGGGGGGGGGGGGGGGGGGGGGGGGGGGGGGGGGGGGGGGGGGGGGGGGGGGGGGGGGGGGGGGGGGGGGGGGGGGGGGGGGGGGGGGG
>NZ_JAELTJ010000305.1 GCF_016428805.1 Achromobacter sp. ASV32 | reverse complement strand
GCTGATCGCGTACGTCGCGTGCTCGTGTAAGCGATCGCTGCTGAAGGAAGTTCTCGCGAGCCCAGATGGGCGAGTAGTCGCTGTCCACCCACTGGTTCCATACATTGAGTAGAGTAATGTGATCACCGCCGTCCTTGATAGTGAAGCGGTTTCTGGCGCTGTCGGCGTGGATCTTTTTATCTTTTGGACGGAAAAATAGGGCTGACGCTTCGCCGAGCATAGAGACGATGGACAGTACTTCCTCGACACAGCCTTCTTTATCTGCAGCAATCACAGCCTTGGCCAGCATGGGATCCGCAGGGAACTCTGCCATTTGGCGACCAAGCTTGGTAAGTTCGCCTTTGTGGTTGAGCGCCTGCAGAGCAAAGAGTTGGTTCAGAGCGCCGATAAGAGCCTCTGTTGGAGGAGGGTCCATAAACTCAAAGTCTAAAAGCTCATTGATTCCAAGCGACTTGAGCTGCAAAACGACGCCATTCAAGTTTGTGCGTTGGATCTCTGGCATAGTGGATTCGTCCATTTCGTTCATGTACGCAAACTTGGTATACAGTCTGAAACACTTGCCAGGAC
>NZ_JAELTJ010000304.1 GCF_016428805.1 Achromobacter sp. ASV32 | reverse complement strand
CTCATGCTCTGTCTCATGCTGAGATCCAGCATAATCTCCTCACTACCGCCAGGAATGGCATAGGCGCGCACATCACGGTACAGGCGCTCAACCTTGGCACCCTGTCCGCCACGAGAGTAGGACAGACCGCCAAAGATTTGACTAGCCTCACGGGCACAAAACTCAAAAGTAACAGTAGCCTGGGCCTTGAGACTGGCAATGGGACCACCAAGGCGCAGCATGGCCTCGGTCTCGCCCATCTTCTGGCACTGGTAGACGAGGTTCTCGAGCCAGTTGTACGAGGCCTCAATCTGGCGAGCCATGTGGGCGAGCTTCATGCGGATGACGGGGTGCTCCATGAGCTTCTTTCCAAAGGTGCGGCGCTTGTTGGCGTACTTGACCGACTCCTCGAAGCAGACGCGCGAAAAGCGGAGGCACTGGATGATGATGCCCATGCGCTCGTGGTTGAAGTTGGTCATGATGACGCGGAAGCCCTGGTTCTGCTTGCCCAGCAAGTTCTCGACGGGCACCTTGACGTCCTCAAAGGTGATGTAGGTGGTGCCAGAGGACCAGACACCCTGGCAGTCCATGC
>NZ_JAELTJ010000303.1 GCF_016428805.1 Achromobacter sp. ASV32 | reverse complement strand
ACAGGGTAATTACCGTCTGAGTCAGAGAAATCTGCGTCAAAACACGGTGAGTCTTTCGAAAAAAGACATTCATTACTTGACTTAAGCTGACTGAATGGTGGTTTTGCAGTATGCCGCCTACATTTATTCTCGCAGCTTTCCGGAATTTGTCCAGACCGGAAACAACGGTGTTGGAATGGAGCAGGTTCATGGCTGGATTCACTCGGATGCTACTTGCGGCGAGACCTTTTTCGCTGCCACTACTTCTGGATTCGATCCGCTCTTGTAAGATTTTCCCAAGTCTCAGTAGCGTCTGGCTACGCACTGCCAAGATGGGAAATGAAGCTGACATGTTTCCAGTTTTCATCGCATGATGCATCACTCCAACGACGACCGTCTCTGTGCGTACTGGGAGTACATGCGGCCAGACATGACCCATTTCACCAACACTTACTATGGGCAATCGCGCGACGACTCGCCCAGCAATTCCATCATCAGCGCCGCCACCAAACTTACGCCATTCCGGCAGAGCGACGGCTCCTTCTGGACCACGGCGACGACATCCAACCTCGAGGGCCAAGGCTACACAGACG
>NZ_JAELTJ010000302.1 GCF_016428805.1 Achromobacter sp. ASV32 | reverse complement strand
GAGACAGCGTTTTGGTTGAATTTGATTTACAGCTTTATAGGGTAGCGTCGGTACGGACAAGGCGACCCCAAGACAACGGCGCAGAAAATGTTATTGCACAGCAGATTTAAGCTGACGCAGCTGGGGCTACTTTACCTCTAATTTGAAAATTAAAAATGAAATAAATTCAGAAAGTGACGTATTGGTTTTGTCAAAGTCTCAGAGCACTGTTTTGCAGCGTGCATTCCTCTCATGCTCGAAACATTCAAAACCACGCACAGAAATATGCCTATAGCATCAAAAGATAAACGTTGGAGACCTTTCAGATGCCATCACCTTGATGGTTCAGCAAACATAAGCTGACATTAAGAAGCACTCATAAGATGATTCTTTTTTTTTTCCTCAAAAGAACGCCTTATGAGCTGGATTTAAAGCCATAGATTATTATAAAGGAAACCACCATCTACGAGAAACAAAACCCTCATCCTCAGTGCTTAACCAAACTGGTGGGCCACAAGAGTGGGCAGAGGCGTCGGCAATTTGTTGGAGATCCAGCACAGCCCAAATCTACCGTTGAGTCCTCCACGTTTCTAGC
>NZ_JAELTJ010000301.1 GCF_016428805.1 Achromobacter sp. ASV32 | reverse complement strand
CCACAGAGATGTCGAAACAAAGTATGCGATATATACGCTAAAGTTGGAGGCATAGATGGCACCATGTTCTTTACGAAAATATCTTAAACTAGGTGATCCTTTGCTGTATTTCTAAAGCTGTGGTCTTTCGCTGAAGTTAACACAACATGTTATAAAGATAGTGGGTTACGGGCTAGCGAGCTAGGTAGAAGCAAGCTACTAGAATTGTCCTTCCTTTTTCAGGGGTTGCCTCTCTTCTTGGCTAGGCTGTTACAGGGCGCCAAGACGGCTGCGCATTCCGACGTCATGACGGTTTTATAGTAGCCTCAGAAGTTACGCGATTTAGAATATAAAGATCAGGCTACATTTACAAATATATACAAGAGTAATCGTACAGAATGAATACGCATACAATCTCCGGGAACAGATCGAGCCTGTCTCATCCCAGCACCCTCACTGCTTCTTCTTAACCCGCAGCCTGTCCGATTCATCCGTCCCATGGAACCAATCCAAGAAGCAAGGTAATGTCGCACCGGGTTTTAAGTGTAAAAGATTATTACCGCATAACGTAGTAGCAGGAATTATAAAGGTCGGGAAAAC
>NZ_JAELTJ010000300.1 GCF_016428805.1 Achromobacter sp. ASV32 | reverse complement strand
CGCGTACGACGTACAACCAGCTGGTTGAAGCTAGGTTCACATATTGGTAAAGCCGCCGGCCCCGCGCGTGGCAGAGCCACTTTGACCTGCTTAACAAACCACTGTGCATCATTGCTCCGCGAACAATTCCAAAGAGATGTCGCCAACTCAGCGGAGCAAAGCTAATCGCTAGAGTCGGACGAAACATGCCTGTCTTGGGCAGAGTCGTGGCAATGGTGGCGAGGCCGTGTGGGGTGTGATGCTGCAAGGGGCCCATTAACAGGGGTTGAACAAAGCAAGTGGACAACTTCAGTCGGCTCATGTTAGCTCCGGCCATGGCGTTTCGGACGAGAATCTTGACAGTGGCTAGTGCTTACAGGAGATTGGATTATGGGGAGCTGGTCTGCGCAGTGGCCATTTCATGGTTCAGATATGCCATTGAACTTGTCGTAACGAGTACGAGTATGTACAAGTGTGTTGTTTCCAAACCTTGAAGTTGTTCGAGCCCTTGGTTCGTTTGCATCTGCCAGCTGCACAACCCCTTAGTAAGCCGTCATCCGTTTGTTTCGGTCCGTCAACGTCTTTTTACTGTATGTCCAGAAC
>NZ_JAELTJ010000299.1 GCF_016428805.1 Achromobacter sp. ASV32 | reverse complement strand
TTCCAGCATTTCATTGCACCCACAGAATGAACGATATTGGTGCATACCTGGCAAATACGAGCTATGTTGTGTCCATCTGTGGACCGCCGACTGCAGAACTCAAATACGGCGTAATTGTCTACCCTGCAGGCGAAGAACGGATGCTCTTCGGTCAAGGTCCCTACTTTAGTATGGATCAGGAATTTTACGACCGCATAGCAGACGCGAATAGCGCATATTCGGAAGCGCTGCGGATGCACGACCCGGACCGCAACAGTGAGGAATTCCAGCGCCATCGTTTCGACGACCAGTTTACGGAGTTGTCTTTTGAAGAATTTCACAATGTTGAGCAGCTGCAGCCCTCAGGCTACCGGGGAACTCGACCTCTACCGGTTTCGCCTCAGGAGCCAGACGAGAGAGACGAGCAAGACGAGCCAGAGACGTCAAAACAAACGCAAAGAGCCACAAAGTCTACGAAACAAACAAAAGGTCAGAAGACGAAAAAGAATCCAGAAAAGCCAGAGGTGAGAGCGACAAGGCGCTCATCCAGAATAACGCAAAATGACCGACCTGTCTCTTATACACATCTCCGAGCCCACGAGACCT
>NZ_JAELTJ010000298.1 GCF_016428805.1 Achromobacter sp. ASV32 | reverse complement strand
CTCGGGTCTGTCTCGGTCCGCTAGTCCTGCAGTGGATCCTCGTATTATTGGAGGCATTATCGGAGTTTCTTATTCGCTTCGCAATGCATCATTTGCTTCAGAGTTTAGAAATAACCTCATCTCGAGAAAGTCGAGTATGGGCTTGGGTGGCCCTGATTGCCGTTGGTCAGCTGGGAGAGACGGCAGCAGACAGTTGGGGCGGATGGATTGGACACACGAAGCTACAGTTGCCAACCTTGGCGCTAATTCAGTCGCTTATATTTGAAAAGATGATGCGATCATACGCTCAAGATGACCCTACGGATGGCGGTAAGAATCGGGACCACACTGCCCCCAACCCGATGGACTTGCTCGATGATGACAGGTAAGGCAACTTCTAATCTCTATTTCGGAACTTTGTTGCTAACAAAGTCTTAGCGGTACGATTGCCACGACCTTTCTAAATTTGCA
The DNA here is from genome assembly GCF_016428805.1 of Achromobacter sp. ASV32. Classification (GTDB taxonomy): domain Bacteria; phylum Pseudomonadota; class Gammaproteobacteria; order Burkholderiales; family Burkholderiaceae_B; genus Achromobacter. The sequence continues at coordinate 139 of NZ_JAELTJ010000298.1, read as the reverse complement.
CGAACTACCCATATCTGTATTCAAGGTCTGTCTAAACACATTCTACCTATCGTCGCTTTTGGGCCTTCAGAACCTACTTCTGGGCGGTATCCTCCCAGTTGCCGCAGTTTTGCTTTCTCGAATACTTTCAGGAAGATAC
>NZ_JAELTJ010000297.1 GCF_016428805.1 Achromobacter sp. ASV32 | reverse complement strand
TTATTAGGTCTCGTGGGCTCGGAGATGTGTATAAGAGACAGGGCTTGGTATTTTGTGATTTTACCCTCCTTCTTGTCGTCAACTTCAATGGCTATGAGCGGCCCATTGATATTCGGTGTGTTGAAGAGATCCGTAAAACGCGATACGTCAAAAAGATCTCGTCGCGCTGCAGTGTTGGAGCCAGCCAAAGCATCCAACGGAGTGCGTGGCGCAGGGCAAGAGTTTGTGAAGCTATCGTCATAGTATTGGTATATCGAAACGCCTGATTTACGGCTGGGTCGCTGACCGGGATCTCGTCCAGCAGCCGTCTTCTTTTTAGGAATTAGTAGGGGGTGTCCTTCTGTTGTAAAGACGTAGGCAGCATCGAGGTTGTTGAGTGGATGGTCCGGTTCAAACAACAGGTACATGTACTTGGTTGTCTCTCCTAGGAAGAAGCTTTCCATTCGATCCGCCTTCTCTCCAGTACGGACATCTTGCAAGCCGGCCCAACCACAAGGAGCCCAGCATCGTCGCTGAATGTCACTTAGGACCATTTCGCCCACTCGCAAGTACCACGGATCTCGCGTGGCTCTGTATATGTGGTATGTAG
>NZ_JAELTJ010000296.1 GCF_016428805.1 Achromobacter sp. ASV32 | reverse complement strand
TAAGAGACAGGCTCGTCTCTCCGCCATCAGTGGCGTTCAATCTCTCGTCATCGCCCCACGGGACCTTCAGTCCATTATTGGCGTCTTTGGTTCTGTCCAGACCGATATTGACGGCCTCGATGAGGCTGTCAAGGGTTGGACTACGGACCCTGCTCCTGTGCTTGAAGCCTCCAACAAGCTTGTCGCTACCATCAAGACGGGCACTGGCACCATCAATGAGAGCGAGAAGCTTACATTGTCTGACTCAATCAAGCTCATCAAGCCCGTTGACGAACTCACTGCTCACGCACAAACCCTTGTTGATGACCTCAAGGGCAAGAAAGATGTTGTCCAGAGCAATAGCCTCTGTGACATTGTCAGGGACCAGGTTAATGGGATGGCCGAGCAGAGCCAAGGCATGATTGATGCCACTGTCTCCAAAGTCCCCGAGTCGGCTCAGGGCATTGCCAAACAGAAGGCCCAGGGCATCATTGATGTCCTAAATGATGCTAAGGAGGCTTTCTCTCCGGCCAATTGTGTCAATGCCTAAGCAATTTGGATACAACTCCACCCCGCCATGAGCGAGCGCTTCGTACATCGCAACAGTTTAGC
>NZ_JAELTJ010000002.1 GCF_016428805.1 Achromobacter sp. ASV32 | reverse complement strand
CGGCACGGACACGCCGATGGGCCGGTCGTCGATGGACACGCCCGAAGCGCGCGGCTACGTCGAAAGCCTGCACGCGCTCAAGCGGCTGGCCACGCCTGCCGAGATCGCGCGATCGGCGCTCTACCTGGCCTCGGACGCGTCCAGCTTCACCACCGGCACGGCGCTGATGGTCGACGGCGGCGTGTCGATCCACCGCGGCTGACGCCAACGCCCCGCCCCGTTCCGATCAGGCGGCAAGGTGCAGTTCGTCAAACTGCACCTTGCCGCCCTGCACCACCAGCGGAATGCGTTCGCCCTGCCCGAGCAGGCAGGACACATCGCGCAACGGGTCGCCCTCGACCACCAGCAGGTCCGCCACGGCGCCGGGCGCGATGCAGCCCAGCTTGCCCTGCATGCCCAGCACCTCGGCGCCCACCCGCGTGGCGCTGTCGATCACCGCCTGTGGCCCCAGCACCTCGGCCCGCAGGCGGAACTCATCGCTTTGCAGCCGCTGCGACGGGCCCAGCAGGTCACTGCCATAGCCCATTTCCACGCCCGCATCGCGGTAGATTTCCAGCGACCGCAGACCGGCATCGCGCACCTGCGAAATCTTGGCCACGCTTTCCGGCGGCAGGCCGAAATCGCCGCCTTCGCTGGCCAGCGCCTCGTAGGTCACCAACGTCGGCACGGCGTACGCCTGGCTTTGCGCCATCAACCGGGCAGTCTCGGCGTCGACCAGGTTGCCGTGCTCGATCGTGCGCACCCCGCAACGCACGGCGCGGGCGATCGCCTCGGCCGTGTAGGCATGCGCCAGCACGTAGGTCTGGCGGCCGCGGGCCTCGGCCACGATGGCGCGGATCTCGTCTTCGGAGTACCCCCACGCGCCCACCGGGTCGGTGGGCGACGCCACCCCGCCCGACGCCATGATCTTGATCTGGTCCGCGCCCATCTGCAGTTCCTGGCGCACCGCCCGGCGCACCGCATCCACGCCGTCGGCCACGCGCGCCAGCGCGCCCACCCGCACGCAGCACGGACACGGTGAATCCTCGTTCAGGAAATCGCTGCGGGCCCGCATGTCGCCGTGGCCGCCCGTCTGGCTGAGCGCCCGGCCGGACACGAACAATCGCGGTCCCTGCACCAGCCCCAGCTCGACCGCCTGCTTGAACGCGTGTCCCGCGCCGCCCGCGTCCCGTACGGTGGTGAAGCCGCGCCGCAGCATGCCGCGCAGGATCGGCGCCGACCGGAAGGTCACCAGCACGTTGGGCATGCTGACCTGCTGCGCCAGATTCAATTCCACGGCGATCACATGCACGTGCAGGTCGATCAGGCCCGGCATCAGGGTCTTGCCCTTCAGGTCGATCACCCGCGCCGACGACGCCTGCAAGGGGCGGTCGGACACCTCTTTGATCAGGCCGTCCTCCACGAGCACATCGTGGTCGCCCTGCAGGTCGGCATGGGCCGGGTCCAGCAGCGCGGCATTCTTGAACAATAGGGTTTGCATGAGGCTCCCGCAATCAAAGCGTAAGTAGGACCGGCAGCACCGCCGGCAGCGTCAGTTGCGCATAGGGACGGCACGCGGCGGCGTCGGCCGGACCGTACCAATGGGCCGCGTGCAACAGATTCAGCGAGCCCAGCGTGCGGCCGCGCCAGCGGATCGGCATGTTCAGCACACTCTGGCAGCCCAGGGAATCGATCAGGGCGTGGTCCGAGAACACCTGGCGCAGATCATCCAGCGTGCGCCCGATGTAGGCCTCGCCGCGATCCAGCACGGCCTCGGTCCAAGGCCCCTGGGCCACCGTCTTGCTGCCGCCCGCCGGGTAGGCGTCGGGCAGGTTCGAATACAGCCGCGTTGCCAGCGCGGTCTCGGAGTCGTAGGACAGGATGGTGAACAGCCGGTGGCCGATCTGTGCCGCCAGCGCGCGGTCGACCGCGGCGAACACCGCCTGCGGCTGGTCCAGGGCGGCGTGGGCACCCGCCACCGCATCCAGTTCGGGGACCGCTGGCGCGGTTCCCGTGTGACGAATGGACTTCATTGCGTTTCTCCCGCGGCGATTTCCTCAAGCGAGCGGCCGCGCGTCGGCACGCCCATCAACACCACCACGGCGGCGCCCAGCAGCAGCACGACCGTCGTCAGGCCGAACACGCCCAAAAAGCCGAAGTTCGGATACAGGTAGCCGACCAGGATCGGCGACACGATCGCGCCGATCCGCCCGATGGCCGACGCCAGCCCCGCGCCGGTGGTGCGCACCGCCGTCGGGAAGACCTCGGCCGTGTAGGCGTACACGCCTGCATAAGTGCCGTTCATGAAGAACGACATGCAGATGCCGGCCAGCATGATCTGCTCGTTGCTCTGCGAAAAAGCCAGGCCCAGCGCGCTGGCCCCGCCCAACAGCATGTAAGTGGCGATGGTGGCCTGGCGGCCGATCTTCTCGTTGAACCAGGCCGCGCTGAAATAACCCGGCACCTGCGCGCAATAGATCGCCAGCGAATACGAAAAACTCTTGGTGATGCTCATGCCGGTCTCGACCAGCAGCCCCGGGATCCACACGAAGAACGAGTAGTAGCTGAACGTGATCGACAGCCACATGATCCACGTCATGATGGTGATGCGTGCCTGGCGGCCCGCCAGCAACAGCATGAAGTTCTCGCGCAGCGTACCGCTTTTGCCGGTGGCCGCCGCGATTTCGGGCTGCGCCTCGGCCAGCGCGTAGCCGCGCCGCGCGAAGTCCGCTTCGATCTTGTCCAGGATGCGCGAGGCCTCGTCAGTCCGGCCCCGGCTTTCCAGCCAGCGCGGCGATTCGGGCAGCGCCCGGCGCCACCACAGCAGCATCACCACCGGCAGCGCCGTGATGACCAGCACCATGCGCCAACCCTCGTCATGCGCCGGTACGATGAAATAACCTAGCAGCGCCGCCGCCACGAAGCCGAACGAGAAGAATCCCGCCAGCGACCCGGTAAAGCTGCCCCGGAACCGCCGGGCCACGAATTCGGCCAGGTACGGCGCGATGATCGCGCTCTCGGCGCCAGTGCCGATCCCCGCCACGATCCGCGCCGCGAAGAACGGCGGCCAGCTGTTCACGAAAGCGCTGACGAGCGAGGCCACGCAATACAGCGCCAGCGCCCAGATCATCACCGTGCGGCGTCCGATCAGGTCGCCCAGCGTGCCCGCCAGCAACGCGCCGAAGAAAAAGCCGATGTAGGTGCTACTGCCCAGCAGGCCGATCTGCACGCTGGACAGTTCCCAGGTCTTGCGCAGCACCGGCAGGATGAACGCCAGCACCGCGGCGTCCATGGCATCGAACATATACCCCAGGCCGCCCATCAGCAGCAGATGTTTGTGGAAATGCGCGAACGGCAGACGCTCGATGCGTCCCGAAATCATGGACATGCGGTTCCCCTTGGTCGACGGCTCGAGCCGTACTGGATGAGAGAACGCATGATAGGCACGCGCGGTTTTATCTCACTAATTTATAGTTATGATGCCCACCATCACTAATGTGAATGACCTGCCATGACCTTCCGTACCCTCGATCTGAACCTGCTCAAGGTCTTCGAAGCCTTGATGACGGAAGGCAGCGTCACCCGCGCCGCCAACGCGCTGTTCATGACCCAGCCCGCCGTCAGCAATGCTCTGGCCCGCCTGCGCGACGGACTGCAGGACCCGCTGTTTGTGCGGTCCGGCAACGGCGTCATGCCCACCCAGCGCGCCGCCGTCCTGTGGGCCGAGCTGGGCGAAGCCTTGGGCCGCATGCGCGGCGCCCTGGACGCACAGGCCTTCGACCCGGCCCAGGCCTCGGTGGAATTCAGCCTGTCCATGTCCGACTACACCGCCGGCGTCGTCATGCCGCGCCTGTGCAACCACCTGGCGCAGGTCGCGCCGCTGGCGCGCGTGCGCACCGTACCCAACACCGTGCTGGAAATCGCCGAGCAGCTGGAAGACAACCGCGTCGACTGCGTGCTGAGCGTGTACGTAAACGAAGCCCAGCATGCCAACCACATCCGCTCACGTTCGCTCTGGCGGGTCGATTACGCCTGCTTCATGCGCGCCGGCCATCCCCTGGCGGCCATGAAGCGCCTGAGCACCCGCGCCTTCCTGGCCGCGCGTCACGTCGACGTCAGCCTGGCCGGCACCGCGCTGCCGTCCTACGACATCTACCTGGCGGCGCGCGGCTTGTCGCGCAACGTGGTTGCCATCGTCAACCACTACGGCGTGGCGTATGAAATGGTGCGCCATTCCGACATGCTGGCCGTGCTGCCGCGCAACCTGGGCGCGCAATCCCCGCACGCCCCCTACCTGCACGCCATGCCACTGCCGCTGCACGCGCCGCCGCGGATACTGAGCCTGTTCTGGCATCAACGCAACGACACCGTGCCGGCGCAGCGCTGGCTGAGGCAGACGTTGGTGGATATGTTTGCGAGCGGGGAGAATGCGGCGTAAATATGCCGGACATAATCCTGGAGGGCACGCAATGGCTTTCCTGGCGCGACGCCCCGAAAGCGCGCCCATGGACGCATCGCCGCCGCGCCCGGGTTGCCGTTCGATCAGATCGACGTATAGCGAGACCGTCTCAGGCCGGGCGAGCGAAAGTCATCTTGGTATAGGCCAGCCGGAAACCCACCCGCTCGGTATTGCGGGCACTGCTATTCGCCGGCCGCGCCGTCACTTGGGCCAGCACGCAACCGGCTTGCCGGGCGACGACCAGGCGCGCGCGCAGCAAGGCAGACTGTGCGCCTCGGCCGCGGAACTCGGGCAACGTGCTGGCGATGTACAGGTGCGCGATGCGGCCGGCGGGCGTATCCAGCACGGCCAATCCCGCGGTGCCAGCGACCTTGCCTTCCAGTCTTGCCACAAATAACGAGGTGTCTTGCCGGTCGGCGGCGATCCTGGCCGTGATCTCCAGCAGTTCCACCGGCCGGCGGTCGGCCTGCACGCTGAATCCCTGCACCGAATGCGGCACGAAGGCCACTTGCCGGTCACCGGTGATGGCTTCGACGTGGACGGCCGACGCCGGCGCGTCGGGCGATACCCAGCTCGCCAACGGCAGCACATACGTGTTGCTAAAGCCGTTCACCGTGTAGCCGCGCCGCGCCAGAACGTCCAATGCGCTGCCATCGGCGTGCGGACAAAGATCGACCTCCGTTGCCAACCCCAACTGCTTATAGGCGTGTTCCAGCGCCTGCAGCGCGGCTTCCGTGACAGGCTGTCCCATGCCCAGCCCGGTCACGTGGTTCAGCTTGCGGCCGAACAGCGTTTCGGTCACGGCGGCGATGCCGCCGCAAGTAGCAATGGCGCGGGCCGAGGGCGCCCCCGTCAAACGACCATAGGTTTCCACCTGGCGCTGCAAATGCAGGGCTTCGGCGGCTTCAAGTCCAAGAGCAATATCCAGGCCGGTGAGGATCATGGCGAATCGGGCGCAAGTAAAAGCGGATGCACGGAAAAAGGGTGCACGGAAATTTACCACCGCTACACTTGCCACTTGCAACCTCTTGAACCGCAACATTCCGCCATGACCGCCGCGCCCGCCTCCCCCTACCCCGCCGCCATCGACCCCGACCAGGTCGGCGAATACCCCGCCATCACCCATTCGGGCGGCGGCTACTTCTACGACGACGTCCTGGAATACCGGGTCTGGGTGCATCCGCATGCCGGCGGGGAAGACCTGCATGACGGCGACGACTACTACTATCCGTTCGCCACCTTCGAGGACGCGGCCGAGTGCGCGGACGAAACGCCGGGCGCCGAGCGTCCGCTGGTGCTGGTGCGGCAACGGGAATGCATCGGCGAGCCGACGCCGGGCACGTTCGAGCATGTCACGACCGAACGCATCACCGAGTGGCGCGTGGAATGGCTGGCGGACAGCAAGCGTGCCGCCACCTCGATCCCCGACTTCCTGCGAAGCCGGGGCCAATAAGGCCTGCGAGCGCCAGCGGGCGCCGGGCGCAGGCCCTAGCTCATGTACACGCCGCCGTTGATGGCGTAGTTGGCGCCGGTCACGAACGCCGCTTCATCCGACGCCAGCCAGGCGCATAGCCCGGCCAGATCCTTGGCGGTGCCCAGCCGGCCCACCGGCACGCTTTCGATGATGCGGTCCAGCAGCGCCGGCGGAAACGCCTTCACCGTGTCGTCGGCGATGAAGCCGGGCGACACCAGATTGACCGTCACGCCGCGCGCCGCCACTTCCTGCGCCAGCGACCGCGTGAAGCCGATGACCGCGCCCTTGGCGGTGGCATAGTTGATCTGGCCGATCTGGCCTTTCTCGGCGGCAACGGAACCGATGTTGATGATGCGGCCCCAGCCGCGGTCGGCCATGCTGTCGACGACCTGCTTGGTGCTGTTGAACAGCGTATCCAGGTTGCTGCGCAGTACCGCCGACCAATCGGCGTGGCTCATCTGCCGGAAACGCATGTCCAGCATGGCGCCGGCGTTGTTGACCAGCACGTCGATCTCGCCCACCTCGCGGCGCACCTTGGCGAAGGCCGCCTCGGTCGAAGCCCAGTCGGTGGCGTCGCCTTCCGAGGCGATGAAGTCATAACCCAGCGACTTCTGTTCCTTCAACCAGTGATCCTTGCGCGACGAACGCGGCCCGCAGCCGGCCACGACGCGGTGCCCCGCGTGGTGCAGCGCCTGGCAGATCGCGGTGCCCGTGTGGCCCATCCCGCTGGTGACATAAGCAATGCGCAAAGCCATGAACGACCTCCTTTCAAGAAACGCGTAGCGGTGCCGCCGGTCAGGCGACGGAACCGACCAGGGGGAACAGACCGAATGCCAGCGCCGCGGCCAACATGACCAGGCAGACCATCGTGGCCCACTTGAGCGAATAGCGCTGGTGATCGCCGAACTCGACGCCGGCCAGGCCCACCAGCAGGTAGGTGGACGGCACCAGCGGGCTGAGCAGGTGCACCGGCTGGCCGATCAGGGACGCGCGCGCCATTTCCACGGCAGAAATGCCATAGCCTTGCGCGGCCTCGCTCAGGATCGGCAGCACGCCGAAGTAGAAGGCGTCGTTGGACATGAAGAACGTGAACGGCAGGCTCACAAGCGCGGTAATGCCGGCCAGATAAGGGCCGAGCGCGTCTGGAATCACGGCCAGCAGGCTGCGGGACATAGCCTCGACCATGCCGGTGCCGGACAGGATGCCGGTAAAGATGCCGGCCGCGAAAATCAGCGACACCACCGACAGCACGTTGCCGGCGTGCTGCGCAACGCGGCGGCGCTGCTCGGCCAGGTTCGGGTAATTGATGATCAGCGCAATAGCGAAGGCAATCATGAACAGCACCGGCAAGGGCAGCACGCCCATGACCAGGCTCACCATCAGCGCCAGCGTCAGGCCGGCATTGACCCACAGCAGCTTGGGGCGGCGCAGGTCGTGGTCGACTTCGATTTCCGGCAGGTTCTTGGGGCCGTCCTCGTCGTAGCCCGCATGCAGCGAAGCGCCGTCCGGCAGCGACAGCACGCCCAGGCGGCGGCGCTCGCGCAGCCCCAGGAAGAAAGCCAGCACCAGGATGGCGACGATGGCCACGCCCATCACCGGCACCAGCGGCACGAAGATGTCGCCGGCGTCCACGTGCAGCGCGCTGGCGGCACGGGCGGTCGGCCCGCCCCACGGCGTCAGGTTCATGACGCCGCTGGCCAGCATCGCCAGGCAGGTCATGGAAAGCGCGTTCATTTTCAGGCGGCGGTACAGCGGCAGCATGGAGGCCACCACGATCATGTAGGTGGTGGAGCCGTCGCCGTCCAGAGAGATCACCAGGGCCAGCACCGTGGTGCCGACGACGATCTTGAGCGGATCGCCCTTCACGGCGCGCAGGATGCGGCCCACGATGGGGTCGAACAGGCCCGCGTCGATCATGACGCCGAAGTACAGGATGGCGAACATCAGCATCACGCCGGTCGGGGCGATTTTGCGGATGCCGTCGAGCATCATCTTGTCGATGCCGGCGCCGAAGCCGCCCAGCAGGGCAAAAATAATGGGGACAAGGATAAGGGCAACCAACGGCGACAGGCGCTTGGTCATGATCAGCGTCATGAACGTGATCACCATGCCGAAGCCGAGCAGGGTCAAAAGCATTGGGATATCTCCGGACTCGTTGTTATGTGCGCCCTGGGGAGCGCTGGGCCGGAAGGCTAGGAGCAAAAGCTGTCGGGAACCTGTCGTGACCGCCCGGAACGACGCTCGACGCTGGCCAACGAGAGACCTAGGACAAATCTGAAAATCTCTGCGGATGCACCCGTCTTCGCTCTCGTCGACACACAATCCCGACGCTGATCCGAGTTGCTCCATTCACGTCATTTCATAACAAGCAGCGCCCGGCCGGGAGCGGCAGCCCCGTGTCCGGCCGGGACGCCGCGCGATCTCAAAGGGAAAATATGAAACAAGCGAAGCCACACCAGCGTCCCCCCGCAAACTTCCAGGTGCGCCCAGGCGTTCTGGCCACGCATGCAGCCCTTCTGGTGCTGGGCCACGCGCTTGCGGCGACTGCGCAGGCACAGACCTACGTCAATTACGACGGCACCCGGACCAACGACGAGAACGCCGCGGTCGCGAGCTGGGCGAAGCAACCGGAGTTCAAGGCAGATTGGGGGCTGGACGCGATGAACGCGCAATACGCTTACGCGCGCGGCCTGAGCGGCGCGGGCGTCAAGCTGGGGTCAGTCGATTCCGGCTATCTGCCCACGCATCAGGAGTTCGCCCGCCGCGGCGTCATTGCCCTGGAGGTCAAAGGCACCTATCGGAATGACGGCGACCAGCTGGACGGCTCGCAGCTCAGCTGGCGCGCCGGCGATGCCTTCGACCGTCCAGGCGATTACATCAGCAAGACAGACCTGGCTCGCAAAACGGGGGCAAACGATAACCACGGCAACCACGTCTCGGGCACCATCGCCGCCGCCAAGAATGGCCAGGGCATGATGGGCGTGTCGTTCGGCAGCCAGTACTACACCACCAACTCCAACGGCACGGACGAGTCCATATACGGGTCCAACATGGACTACAACTATTTCAAGGCCGCCTATGGCAATTTGGCGGCCGCCGGCGTGCGCGTCATCAACAGCAGCTGGGGTTCGCCGCCTGGGGCGGACGACTATGGCAGTGTGGAGGGTTTCACCCAGGCATACCTGCGCCTGAACGGCGCGGGCAAGAAAACGTGGCTGGACGCCGCCGCGGACGTCTCGTTGCAATATGGCACGCTGCAGGTCTGGGCCAATGGCAATGCCGGCGCAAAAAATTCCTCGATTCGCGCCGGCGTGCCCTATTTCCGACCGGAAATTGAAAAATACTGGATTGCGGTTACGGGCCTGAAGCAATCAGGTGACCAGATCTTCAACCAATGCGGCCTGGCCAAATATTGGTGCCTCGCCGCGCCGGGTACCAACATCCTCAGCGCCGACGTGGCCGGTAACGACAAATACGTGTCGTGGAATGGCACGTCCATGGCGGCGCCGCACGTGACCGGCGCGCTGGGCCTGCTGATGGAGCGCTACCCATACCTGGGCAACGAGGAGATCCGCACGATCCTGCTGACCACCGCCTCGCATCGCGGCGAGGGGCCTGCCGACACGCCAAACGTCGTCTACGGCTGGGGGGTACCGGACCTGCGCAAAGGCATGGACGGCCCCGCCCAGCTGTTGGGGCAGTTCACCGCCAACCTGCCCGCCGGGGTGTCCGACACGTGGAAAAACAACATTTCCGAAGCGGCCCTGACGCAACGCCGACTCGAGGAAGCCAAGGAAATCGGCGCCTGGGCCGCCGAAAAAGCCGCGCTGCAAAGCCGCATCGTGGCTGTGCCAAGCGCTGCCTCGGTCACCCCTGACATGATCGCCGGCATGACCCAAGGCCGTGCACTGCTCAAAGAAGCCATCGAGTCGAACACGCCGACAGGTTATACGTCCGAGCGCTTCGACGCGGCAATGGCGGCGCTGCGCGCCCATCCCCAGGGGTCGCTCTTGCTGGGCCTGTACGAATCGGCCCACCCGGGATGGAGCAGCGACTATAGCCAGACCGCCGATTACGACAAGTTCATCGCCGGACGCAATGACAGCGAACTGACGCAGGCGGCCGTCAACGCGCCACGCACTGCCGCCATCGACCAAAACAGATCGATCCAGGACCAGATCGATGTCCGCCAAGGAAGGATCGCTGCGCTGGCGGCCAAGACCGATGCCCACTACCGAGGCAGCCTCGTGAAGGCGGGGGCCGGCACACTGGTACTGTCCGGCAACAACAGTTACTCCGGCGGCACCCAGTTGCGCGAAGGCACGCTGGGCGTGGGTCACAACAACGCGCTCGGCACCGGCCTCCTCGCCATGTCGCAAGGCGCCACACTGCAGGCAGCCGCCGACGGCTTGTCCGTGGGCAATGCGATCTCGCTGACCGGCGTTGGCAATATCGACACCCAGGCCTACACGCTGAAGCTGACGGGCGCATTGAACGATGGCCAGGGCGCTGGCGGATTGACCAAACAGGGCCCCGGCACACTCGTGCTGGCCGGCGTCAGCGCCTACTCCGGACCGACGCTGCTCCTGAACGGCACGTTGCGCGCCGGCTCGGCCCGGGGATTCTCGTCACGTAGTGCCTTCCTGCTCAATGCCGGCACGCAACTCGACCTGGGCGGCCTGGACCAGACCATCGGCTCGCTGTCCGGCAGCGGCAGCGTCGCGCTGGGCGCGGCCACGCTGACCACCGGCGCCGACAATCAACAAAGTGTCTATACCGGCCAGATCCGCGGCGCCGGCGGCGTGATCAAGACCGGCACGGGCATGTTCACGCTGGACGCCGACAACAGCGCCTACGTCGGTCACGTCACCGTGGCCGGCGGCGGCCTGTGGCTGCGCGACAACGCGCGGCTGGGCGCCAGCGTGCTGGCGCGCAACGGCACCGTCCTGGGCGGTACCGGCAGCCTGGGCGCCACCACGATCGAGGCGGGCGCGGTACACGCGCCCGGCAATCCTGGCGGCGGGCAAGTGATCTCCGGCGATTATGTCAACCACGGCACCCTGCGCGCGAGCGGGGCGCCTACGGCGATCAGCCGCGTGGATGTCGCCGGACAGGTGGACATTACCGGCGCCACGCTGGAACTGCGGCTCTCGCCCATGGACGCGGCGGCATGGCAGCCATTGAATGGTCCCTACACGCTGATCGCCAAGCGCAGCCCCGGCGCGGTCAAGGGCGAGTTCACGACGCTGCGCAACCCCTTGCTTTTCCTCGATGCGCCGGTCAGCATCACGGGCGGCGACGGCAACGACGTCACGCTCGCGCTCAAACGCAACGACCGCGGCATGGCCAGCCTGACCCACACCGCCAACCAGGCCAACGTGGCCACGGCTATCGACGCCCTGCCCCACCAGCACGAAGTCTGGCGCACTGTCGCGTTGAGTACCCACGTGGCCGACCTGAGTCCGGCCCTGGCTCAACTATCCGGCGACACCCACGCCAGCGTCGTCTCGGCGCTGGCGGGCGCCGCCATGGCGCCCGCCTCCCAGAACGGACTGGCGGCGCTGCGCTACAACCTGTCGGCGCCCATGCGGCCTGGCGCGCCCACCGCGGCCGTTGACAATGGCACGCCGCCGCCCCCCTCGGCCCTGCCGCGCCGCGGCGCGTCGCCGCTGTGGGTTCAACTGGGCGGCGAATGGAGCAACCTGGCTGGGGACGGCAACGCGCCGAACCTGACCCAGCACAGCACCTCGCTGACGATAGGCGGGGACGCGCCCGTGGGCGCAGGCTGGCGCATGGGCGGCGCCTTCGGCTACACGGATGCGCGGCTGAGCGCGCAATCGCGCCAGGCCAGCGCCAAGGCCGGGAGCTACAGCGCCACCGTCTACGGCGGCAAGGCCTACGCGCTCGGCGCAGGCGCGCTCAAGCTGATGGCCGGCGGCGCCTATTCCTGGCACCAGATCGACTCGCAACGGCAAGTGCGCTATGGCAGCCTGGAAGAGCGGCTCACTGCCAGCTATCGCGGTGCCACCACGCAGTTGTTCACCGAGCTCGGCTACGCGTTGCCGCTATCGGCCGCGGCCAGCATAGAGCCGTTTGTCGGCCTGGCATGGAGCCAGCTGCGCATGCCCGCGTTCTCGGAATCCGGCGGCTCGGCGGCGCTGTCCAGCAACGGGCAGCGCCAGCGCAACGTCAGCAGCCTGGCGGGCCTGCGTGGAAACTGGCGGGTACCCGGTTCGAGCATCGCGCTGCGCGGCATGCTCGGGTGGCGCCATGTCTATGGCGAAACCCGGCCTTCAGTCGCGTTATCGTTCGACCAGGGCCCGGCCTTCAGCGTGGCGGGAACCCCGATCGCGCGCGACGCCGCCAGCCTGGAGCTGGGCGCCGATCTCGTGCAGATACGTAACATGACGGCCGGCTTGAGCTACGCCGGCGAGTTCGGCGGCGGTAACCGCCAACACGCTGGATCGATTGACGTACGTTGGCGTTTCTGAGGTGTGCGCGGCGCCCGGTTGTTACCGGGCGGACCGCGTCTCTTCGACGGGAACGGGCCCTCCTGAGGATCCGGTGGTCGCGGACCTATTCCAGGGACGGATAATCAGCGGACGACCTCGATCGTTATGCGACAATCTCGCGCATGCGAATTCTGGTGATCGAAGACGACGAGGACCTGGCCGACGCGCTCGTACGCCGACTGCGTCGTCTTGGGCATGCCGTCGATTGCCAGAGTGATGGGTTGAGCGCGGATGGGGTGTTGCAGTACGAGACCTTTGATCTGGTGATTCTGGATATCGGCTTGCCGCGGATGTCGGGGTTTGATGTGTTGCATCGGCTGCGCGACCGCGGTAGCAAGACCCCGGTGCTGGCGTTGACGGCGCGGATCGATATCGAGGATCGGGTGCATGCGCTCGATACCGGGGCTGATGATTATCTGGCCAAGCCGTTTGATTTTCGCGAGCTGGAAGCGCGCTGCCGGGCATTGCTGCGGCGGCCCAGCGCACAGGCAGCCGGCGTGCTGCGGTTCGGGGAACTGGTGATCGATAGTGCCGCACGGCATGTCAGCCTGGCCGGGCAGCGCATCGAGCTGCCCAAGCGCGAATACAGCTTGCTTGAAATCCTGCTGGCGGGGATGAATCGCGCGGTCAGCAAGTCGGAGATCGCGAACAAGTTGTTTGCGTTTGACGACGACGCAGCACCGAATGCGATCGAGGTGTATATCGCGCGGCTGCGCAAGAAACTGGAAGGATCGCCGCTGCGCATCGAGACGCAGCGCGGCACGGGGTATCTGCTGACGGCGGTGGATGAGGGCCAGTCGGCCGCGTCCGGCACGGCGGCGGCGCCCGCGCCGGACGCCTCTCGGGACTGAGCCGTGCAGCACGGCCGCCGCATTTCCGTACGCCGTCGCTTGCTGGCCATGCTGCTGGCGCTGTTCGTGGTGGCGCTGGGCGCGCTGTACACGCTGGTGCGCGGCTATGCGCAACAGACCGCCGACACCACGTACGACCAATTGCTGCGCGCCTCGGTGCTGTCGATGGCCGATAGCCTGCAACTGGTGCAAGGCGATTGGCAGATGGATATGCCCTACGCAGCGCTGGCGCTGCTGGAACAGGCGCCGCGCGACCGGGTGTTCTATCGGGTAGCGGCGGCGGACGACGCGTTGATTTCGGGGTATGCCGATCTGCCGCTGCCGCCCGCACGCCACGCCGAGACCGCGGATTCGCCGCAGCTGTATGCCACCACTTACCAGGGGCAGCCCGTGCGGGTCGCGTGGATGGAACGCAAGGTCGCCGGCCCGCGCGCGACCGAGTCCGCGCGGATCCTGGTGGCGCAAACGCGCGAGGCCCGCGACGCGCTGGCCGAACGCATTCTGTGGCAAGGCACGTTGGCGCTGATCGGCTTTACCGCCGCCGCGCTGGCGCTGGCGTACTGGGGGCTGCAACGTTCGCTGTCACCGATCCAGCGCATCGAGCGCGAGCTGGCCGGGCGCAGCGCATCAGACCTGCATCCCATCGCGGCGCCCGTGCCCGAGGAACTCGACACGCTGGTGCATTCGCTGGACGGCTTCATGGCCCGCCTGGCCGAAAACCTGGACACCCTGCGCCTGTTCATCGCCGAGGCCGCGCACCAGCTGCGCACGCCGCTGGCGGCGCTGCATGCACAAATGGAAGTCGCCCTGGACGAAGACGATCCCGCCGAACAACGGCGCAGCCTCTTGGCCGTGCTGCGCAACGCCGAAAAGCTGTCGCGCCTGGTCAACCAGCTGCTCAGTGACGCCAGCGTGATCCACCGCAGCAACGTGCGCAAATTCGAGCCCGTGGACCTGGCCGAACTGCTGCGCCAGGCGGTCCATGACACGGTGCCGCAGGCAGACCCGCAGCCCGACGTGCGGCTGCATCTGCCGGACACCGGCGCGGCAATGGCCCCCGGCGACAGCCTAATGCTGCGCGAGGCCTTCAAGAATCTCATCGACAACGCTCTGCGCCACGGCGCCTCGGAAGACGGCCCTATCGATATCGGGCTGCAACGGCGGGACGCACACTGGCGCATTGCGGTGTCGGACCGCGGCCCCGGCATTGCTCCCGCGCAGGCGCACAGCGCCTTCGAGCGCTTTTCGCGCGGCCCCAATCCGCGCACGCCGGGCGCCGGGCTGGGCCTGTCGATCGTCAAGCGCGTGGTCGACATCCACCAGGGCCAGCTCTGCCTGAGCAACCGCCCGGAAGGCGGCCTGGATGCCGTGATCACCTTGCCGGTCCACCGCGATGACGCCTAGACCGACTTTCCTCGCCCGTCTGGCAGCAGGCAGCATTGCGCTGCTATTGGCCGCCGCCGGCCACGCCGCCGAAACCAGTGGCGACGGCCTGGTGCTCGGCCCTGCCGCCAGCAAGCACGTACTGGTGGTGCATGCGTCCAACAGCGTGCAGGTGTTTCGCGGCGTGCTCGAAGACTTCAGTCAGCTGAACCCCGGCGTGCGGCTGGAATACACCGAGCTGTCGACCCAGGCGCTGTACAGCGACACGGTGGCGCGCGCCGCGCAGGCGCCCGGCGTCAAGACCGGCCCGGATCTGGTCATCAGCAGCGCCATGGACCTGCAGACCAAGCTGGTCAACGACGGCCTGGCCCAGCCCCATGTCTCGCCCGAAACCCGCGCCCTGCCTGCCTGGGCCAACTGGCGCGACGAGGTCTTCAGCATCGGCACCGACCCCATCGTAATGGTCTACGACACGCGCCGGCTGGACGCGGCGCGCGCGCCGCGCACGCGCCGCGAACTGCTGGCGCTGCTGCAGGCGCCGGACCAGCCGCTGGCCGGCCGCGTCTCGACCTACGACGTGGAAGGCAGCGGCATCGGCTACCTGGCCGCCACCCAGGATGCGCGGCTGGACAGCCTGGCCGGCGCGCTGCTGGCCGCGCTGGGCCGCAACCGCGTCGCCGTGCATCAATCCACCGAAGACGCGCTGGACAAGCTGCAACGCGGCGAGATCACGCTGGCCTACAACCTGCTGGAATCCTATACGCGCCATCGCATCGACCAGGGCGCGCCGCTGGCCATCGTCTACCCGCAGGACTACACGCTGATGCTGTCGCGCTCGGCCATCATTCCGTGGCAGGCGCCACGCGCAGACCTGGGCGCCCGCTTCCTGGACTACCTGCTGTCGCCGCGTGGCCAGGAGATGCTGTCCCGGCAATCCGGCATGCGGCCGGTCGGCGCGTCGGTGATTCCGGCGGCGGGCGTGCGGCCGGTGGGCCTGGGGGTGGGCCTGCTGGTGTACCTGGATCCGCTGAAAAAGCGGCATTTCCTGGAGGTCTGGCGGGCGGCGGCGCAGCCGCCGAGCCCCGCGAATTAAGCCTGGCGTCAGGCTCGACATCCGAACCGTTTATTTATCCACACGATGGATTGCTATCGCCCGCGCGAATGTCTAGCATGGTCATGCGCCCCTTTGCCTGGGGCCGCTCTCCAAGGAGAACCGTATGAAGACCTCCCTCATGGCGATCACGCTGGCTGCGGGACTATTGGCCGCCTCGGGCGCCTACGCCCAGACCCCCCCGGCACCTGCCACCAAGACCGCCCCGCCCGCCACAGCCATGCCCCCCGCCATGGCACCGGCCAAGACCGCTCCAGCCCCCGCCGCCGCGCCGCCCCAACCCGCTGCCGCCAAGCAAGGCATGCCGGGCCAGGTCTGGGTCAATCCCAGCTCCAAGGTCTATCACTGCCCCAGCGACAAGTACTACGGCAATACCAAAGCGGGTTCCTATATGTCCGAAGCGGACGCCGTCAAGCAAGGCAACCATCCCGCTGGCGGCAAGGCCTGTCGTAAATAACCGAAGCGCTTGACCCGCGGCATCGAGGGCCAGGTCCGGCGACGGGCCTGGCCCAAGGGTCCGTCCCGACGGGTCAACCGGCAACCGCTAGCCCAACTGCCCGCCTGCCCGCACCAGATCGGCCAGCGTGCGTACCTGCATCTTGCGCATTACCCGCCCGCGCCGCACCTTGACGGTGATTTCGCTGACGTTCAGCTCCGCGGCGATCTGCTTGTTCAGCATGCCGCGCACCACCCGTTCCATCACCGCCTTTTCGCCATCGGTCAGCGTCTCCCAACGGGCGCGCACCTCTTCGGACCCCGACAGGCTGGCCAGCTGGGCGCGATCTTGCTCCACCGCCGCATGGATGGTGTCCAGCAGATCCTGGTCGCGAAAGGGCTTGGTCAGGAAATCCACCGCGCCCAGTTTCATCGCCGCCACCGACATCGCGATGTCGCCATGGCCGGTGATCATCACCACCGGCATCCGGCGCCGCGCCTGCTGCATGCGGCGCAGCAGGTCCATGCCGCTCTGCCCCGGCAGGCGTACGTCCAGCACCAGGCAACCGGGGCCGGCACCCGCGTCGCTGTCCAGGAACGCCTGCACCGACCCGTAGCCGCGCACCGGCAGCCCGACCGAGTGCATCAGGTCTTCCAGCGACTCGCGCAACGAGACGTCGTCGTCGACGATATGGACCGTGGCCGGCTCGGGCCGTGCGTGCGTGTTCATGATGATGGTTCTTCCTCGGGTGCCGCCGGCAGCGTAAAACAGAACACCGCGCCGCCACGGCCGGCGGGCTCGGCCCACAGGCGGCCGCCGTGGCTTTCGATGATGCCCCGGCTGATGGTCAGGCCCAGGCCGGTGCCGTCCGGCTTGGTCGTCCAGAACGTGTCGAACAGGCGCTCGCGCGCCTGTTGGCTGAGGCCAGGCCCGGTATCGGTCAATGAGAACTGGACCTGTCCGGGCTCTTGCGAGGCCAGCCGCAGCGTCAGCTGGCGCGCGCCGGCGGGCGTGTCCTGCATGGCCTCTATGGCGTTCAGCACCAAATTGACGATTACCTGGCCCAGCTGCACGCGATCGCCCAGCACCGCGGGCACGCGCTCCTGGATGCGGGTGGACAGCACCACCTCGTGGCGTTCGAGTTCGCCGCCAGCCCGTTCCAGCACATCGCCGATCACATCGGGCAGCGCCAGCCGGGTCCGTTGCGGCGCGGCATTGCGCGCATCGCGCCGAATCCGCGCCACCACCTCGCTCGCCCGGGTCACATCATCCGTCATGCGCTGCAAGGCGCGCAAGGCGCGTTCGATATTGGGCGGTTCATGCTCCAGCCAGCGCTGGCAGGCGCTGCCGCTGGTAGCGATGGCCGCCAGCGGCTGGTTGATCTCGTGGGCAATCGATGCCGTCAGTTCGCCCAGGCTGTGGATGCGGGCCATCCGCGCCAGCTGCGTGCGCGCCTCGAACGCGGCGTCTTCAGCCGCCGCGCGCTTGAGCGCCAGGTAGGCCGTCACCCCGATCGCGGCAATGCTGATCAGCGCATTGATCAGCCCCAGCTCGCGCAGCGCACCGCCATTGGGCGTCAGGAACAGGCTGACCAGGGTCAGTGCGGCGCATGACAACGCCACCAGGATCACCCCGCGCCGCGACAGGAAACTGAGCGCCGCCAGGATCACCGCCACATAGAACACCGCCACGGCGATTTCCAGGCGGGTAAAGGTGTCCGCCAGGAAAATAGCCGCCATCAGCGCGATCAGCAGCGCGACGCCCGCGCCCGGGCGCTGCTTCAACCCCCTGGCCAGCTTGTGGAACATGACGCGACCACCCCGGTGTAAGGAAAGCGGCGCCGGCTCGGATGCGCCGCGCGCCGCGACACGCCATTGTAGAGACAGCCGACGGCCGTGGCCTACCTGCGTAAAGCGTGCGTATACCAAGGTATACGCCGGCCACCCCAATCCCGCCTCGCGCCGCGGGGAGCCGCTACCTATAATTTTTTCATCCCCCGCGCGGGGCTGCGGCCCAGCCGCGCCCTGTCCTTCAACATTCACCGGTAGATTCCCATGAAACGCTCCATCAGGACGCTCTGGCTCGCGCGCGGCGCCGTGCTCGTCGGCATCTGGATCGCGCTGGGCGTCATCCAGATGCTGCACGGCGGCGTCTGAAGCGCGACCCGCGCCGCCCGGCGCGGGCTGCCTTCCATCCCACGAAAAAAGGGCAAGACCGTTTTGCGGCCTTGCCCTTTCACTTTTACCGCCCGATCAGCGCAGCAGGCACAGGATTCCGCCCACCCCCACCGTCCACACCAACAGCATCGGCACCAGCAGGCGCAGCGGAATCAAGGGTCCGTCCGGCATGTCCGGCAGGTCGCTGCCACGGCGCGCCACCCGTTCGGCCGTGTAGTCGTGCATGTCGCGCGAGAACTTGCGCATTTCCTCGAATGCCTTTTCCATGGGGGTTCTCCGTACATATCAGTACCAGCGGCCGTAGCGCCGGATATAGAACGTCTTGACCTGCTGTGTCAGCGCGATGTAGCCCAGGATCGTCAGCGCCAGCCAGCCGAAGTAGATCGGCGGCAAGGCCACGAACCCGATGGACTCGGCGATCGGCGAAAACGGCAGCCAGCACGCCAGCCCGATGGCGACGGTGGTGGACAACAGCACCGGCAGCGACGCCGTGCTTTGCAGGAAGGGAATCTTGCGCGTGCGCAGCATGTGCACCACAAAGGTCTGCGACACCAGGCCTTCGATGAACCAGCCCGAATTCATGATGGTCTGGCCGCCGTCGCCACCGTGCAGCGCGTACGCGGCGCCGGCGCCGAACACCGTCCACATCAGGAAATAAGTCGTGATATCGAACACCGACGACGTCGGTCCCAGCCACAGCATGAAGCGCTGGATGTTGCCCGCTTCCCACTTGCGCGGCTTCTTCAGGAACTCTTCGTCCATGCGGTCCCACGGCAGCGTCAGCTGCGAGATGTCGTAGACCAGGTTCTGGATCAGCAGTTGCAGCGACAGCATCGGCTCCCAAGGCAGCCAGGCCGACGCCACCAGCACCGAGAACACGTTGCCGAAGTTCGAGCTGGCGGTCATGTTCAGGTACTTGAGAATATTGCCGAAGGTCTCGCGGCCCTTGATGACACCCTGCTCCAGCACCATCAGGTCTTTTTCCAGCAGCACGATGTCGGCCGTTTCCTTGGCGATGTCGGCGCCGCTGTCCACCGAAATGCCCACATCCGCATCGCGCAGCGCCGGCGCATCATTGATGCCATCGCCCAGAAAGCCCACCGTGTGGCCGTTGGCCTGCAAGGCCTTGACCACCCGCGACTTCTGCAGCGGCGTCAGCTTGGCGAACAACACCGCGTTCTCGACGCGCTGGCACAGCGCCACATCGTCCATCTGCTCGATTTCCGACCCCAGCACCACGCGGCCATCGCGTTCGGTGCCCAGGTCCAGGCCCACGTCGCGGCACACCTTGGCGGCCACGATGGGGTTGTCGCCCGTCAGCACCTTCACCGCCACGCCGTAGTCATTCAGCGCGCGGATCGCCGCCTGCGCCGAGTCCTTAGGCGGATCCAGGAAGGTCAGGAAGCCGCGCACCACCAGCCCGCTCTCATCGGCCGTCTGGAACTGCGTGCGCCCGGTGTCTTCCAGCCGGCGCGAGGCCACCACCAGCACCCGGAAGCCGTCGCGGTTGTAGGCTTCGGCGCTGCGCAGCAGACGCTTGCGCATGGCCGCATCCAGCGGCACCTCGCGGCCATCGCTGACCACACCCGTGCTCACCGCCAGCATTTCCTCGACCGCGCCCTTGGTGATCATCTCCAGGCCACCGTCCGCGCCCCGCACCACCACCGACAGCCGCCGGCGCACGAAATCAAACGGAATCTCGTCGACCTTGCCGTAGGCGTCGCTGCGCTCCCAGCCGCGCAGATCCAGCGCCCGCGCCAGGATCGCGCGGTCCATCAGGTTACGCTGCCCGCTCTGGTTGACGCTGTTGAGCCAGCCCAGGCGCAGTACCTCGTCGTCGATCTCGCCGTCCACGTTGAAGTGGTGCTCCAGGATGATGCGGTCCTGTGTCAGCGTGCCTGTCTTGTCCGTGCACAGAACATCCATCGCGCCAAAGTTCTGCACCGAGTTCAGGCGCTTGACCACGACCTTGCGGCGCGCCATCGCCACGGCGCCTTTGGCCAGATTGGCCGAGACGATCATGGGCAGCATTTCGGGAGTCAGCCCCACCGCCACCGCCAAAGCGAACGTCAGCGCCGTCACCCAGTCCCCCTTGGTGACGCCGTTGATGACGAACACGATCGGCACCATCACCAGCATGAACTTGATCAGCAGCCACGACACGCTATTCACGCCGCGGTCAAAGCTGGTCTCGACACGCTTGGTCGACACCACGTTCTTGGCCAACGACCCAAAATACGTGTTCGCCCCGGTGCCCACGACCAGCGCGGTGGCCGTGCCGCTGACCACGTTCGTGCCCATGAAGCAGATATTGGCCAGATCCAGCAGCTCGG
The DNA here is from genome assembly GCF_016428805.1 of Achromobacter sp. ASV32. Taxonomy (GTDB): domain Bacteria; phylum Pseudomonadota; class Gammaproteobacteria; order Burkholderiales; family Burkholderiaceae_B; genus Achromobacter. Next base: position 113,266 of record NZ_JAELTJ010000002.1, on the reverse strand, counting down.
CGTTTTCGCCGGCCTGCGCGTCGGCGCGCTTGGCGCTGACGCTGCCCAGCGTGTCGTACTTTTCCACCGGCAAGGCTTCGCCGGTCAGGATCGCCTGGCTGATGAACAGGTCGCGCGATTGCAGTAAGCGGATGTCGGCCGGAATCATGTCGCCGGCCTGCAGCTCGACGATATCGCCCGGCACCAGCTCGTTCATCGGCACCTCACGCCGCGCCGGCTCGCTGGCCTGGCTATCGCGCCGCACCACCGTGGCGGTGCTGCGCACCATGGACTTGAGCTTTTCCGCGGCGCGGCCCGACCGGTATTCCTGGATGAACCGCAGCAGGCCGCTGATCGTCACCATCGTCAGCATGATGATGATGCCGGTCCAGTCCCGGTCCGCCGGGTTGGCGAACTGGATATCGGTCATGTACGACACCGCTGCCAGGCCCAACAGCACCAGCACGAACGGATTGCGGAAGGCGCGCAGCAGCTGCAACCAGGCCGGCGCCGGCTTGTCGTGCGCCACCTCGTTCATGCCGTCGACCGCGCGCCGCACGGCCACGTCGGCTTCGGACAGCCCCGAGCGCTGCGTCTGCAACGCCTGCAGGCTGTCTTGCACCGATAGCCCGGCATGGCGGGCCACCGGCATCGTGCGGCGTTTGCCCGGCGCCGTATCGGGCGCCCGGTTCTTCTCGCTGCGTGGCCCGCGCGGGGCCGGCAGCGTGGCTTCTTGGACTTGCTTCATGTTCGCTGCTCCCGCCCGCGCTCGTCGCGGACAGGGCAGCGCCGGCGTCAAGGCGCAGGCATCCCCCGTCCGCGGCGAGCGCGAACTCGATGGATATTGAAAATCGAAAAGAGATGGATCAGAGGTGGGTCGGCGCCACCACCGGCGCGGGCTGCGCGCGGGCCGCGGGCGACACCCCGACACGCAGCGTCTGCACGCCCATGTCGCGGCACAGGTCGCTGAGCCAGGTGATCAGCGGCCAGGGGTTGCCGGTATCGCTACGCAGGCTGATGGCGGTGCAGGCCTGTTCGCCGTCGGCCGAATAGCGGACATCGGCCACGCTCTCGTCGCGCTGCCGCAGCGCTTCGTAAAGGCGCTTGCGGATCGCGGCCAGCACGGTCGGGCTGCCGTAGAACGTCAGGGTAATAAAGGCCGGCGCGGTGGGCGCGCTGCGCACGGGGGTCGGGGATTGGGTATGGAACAGCATGCGCGTCTCCTGAATGCAGGACGATCCGCCCGAAGGCGTTCAAGTGGCGCATGCGTGGCGCTGCGGCGCCGTCAGAAGGACGGGATTGCGCGCGGCGGCTGGCAAGAAAAGGCGTGCAGACCCGTCATGCCCGGCATGCGCCGTAGGTTCTGGTACTTCCGTCGTCTTCCACGGCGGGCTCCTTTAGGTTTGCGACAAGCGGGAGTGTAGGACTGGCTGGGCGTTCCAAACAGGCCAGGGGGCATATACCTTGGTATCGATCATCGTCCTGCGCTCTCGCGGCAAGATCGGCTTCAAGGACGATATCTGGCTGGCCAAGCGCTACGACGTCGTCGTGCGCGCCAACTTTGGCACGCCGCTCGTCGGGGCGGCGTCACGCCAAATAGGCCGCCACCTCGTCCGGCGTCAGGTACCGCATGAACGTCATCGACGGTTGTTGCGCGTCGTGGATCGCGCCATTGAAGCCCGACCAATTGCGTTTGATGCCTTCGTCCGTTTCCAGCGCGATCAGCACCCGCTTGCCGCCCTTGGCGTGGTTATCGCGCACCGCACCCTCGCCCCAGGCCAAACGCATGATGTTCTGCAACGCACCGCCGACAAAGGCGTCCGCCTGCAGCCATTGGAAATCGGCGCTGTCCCGATCCGCGTCCGGTTCGCGCGGCGCGATCTCGCACCGTACGCCCAACGCCTGGGCATGCTCGCCGATCAGGATCTGCAGCAGCGTGAACGCATGGAAGTTGTTGTTGATGCCGTGCGCCCGGGCCACGAAGCCCGTCCCGGATGTCGGCAACACCACCACCAGCTCATCCTCGTAGCTGATGCGCGACGCCAGCCACAGAAAATGCAGCTGTTCGAACGGCAGGCTGTCGTTCATTGTCGTCATCGCGTACAGCCCTTCCAGCAGCGCATCGTCGTCGATCAAGGCCTGATGGTTGCGGCGGTCGCGCATCACCATCGCCATCATCGGCAGCACCAGCGTGTCCACGGCCTCCTGCAACGCATCGACTTCCCAGCGCTGCTCCTGCGGCACCGCCGCCAGCCGCGCCTGCGCGTCGGCCCAGGCCTGGCGGTCAGCCTCTTCGACCTCGTCGTCGTCCGCTTCCACTTCCTGGGCGCAGTACGGCCGCAGCGTTTCCAACCAGGGGCGCAGCAGCGCTTGCAGTGTCGGGAACAGGATGACGGGATCGGCGCCGTCTTCCACCAGGGATCCGCACATCAGCGCCAACCCCGCCGCGCGGCTGGGATGCAGGGTAGGCAGCAGGCCGGCGCAGAATTGCAACGCGGCGCCGGTCTCGCCGGGTTCCTGGGCTTCGGCGTAGAACGCGCTGACTTCGGGGCGCTGGAAGAATTTTTCCAGCGTATCCAATTCAGCGGGGGAACCTACCGGTGCGCGCAGGGCGTCGGCGAGAGCGGCGTGGGAAGTGGGCATCGGATAGCGGTCGAAGAGGAGAGGGAAAGGCGGGCAACGCCCGGCAAGACGCAGGCAAGTTTACAGAACTGTCCGCTATCCGCCTGCCATGCCAGGAGATCACTCGCCCCCCCCGGGCAGAGGAGCTGTATGGGTATGATCTGCCGTACTGCCCAGCGCTCGCCCACCCCACGGAGCCCGCATGCCCCCCATCCCCGACATCGCCACCGCCCTGGATGCCCCCGCCGGCGTCCTGGACGCCGACGAGCAACGCTTCGTCAACCAGATCCGCGAGCACGGCTGGTTTCGTACCGAGATCTTCGCCGAAGACGATCAGCCGGGCTTCTCCTTCACCACGGGATTTTGGGTCGGCCACGGCTTTCCCGAGGTCATCGTCTTTTCTCTGCCGCGCGAAGTCACCCACGACGTGCTGTGGAACCTCTACCGGATGATCGAGGCCGGCAACCCGCCGCCCATCGGCGTGCCCACCGACACCCTGTTCCGCGGCTTCAACGCCCTGCTCGTGCCGGTCGACAAGTCCCACTACCCCGACCACCTGGGCTGGAACCGCTGGTTCCACGGCGGCGACGACTTTCCCTGCGTGCAGCTGTTCTGGCCCGACAAGGCCGGCGTGTTCCCCGGACAGGCGGGGGCCGACGCCGCGTTCAAGGCGCTACAGCCAGACCTGTCGGAAAATGGCTGGGCCTGGCCCGCCGCGACGCCTGACTCACCCCAACGATGATCCCGGCATGGCCGCAATCAATCACGCCCAAGCCCTGAAGAAACTGGCCGCCGACACCCTGGTCCAGACGCTGGACGAAGACCTGGCCCGGCTCATGACCACTCTCATGGCGTACGCCAGGCACGACGCGGAACTGGCTGCCAATCCCGGGGCGAGCGCGTTGCCCCAGGTGATGCGACGCTGGAACTGCGTCCTGGAGGCGAGTGATGAGACGGCATCTGCCCTATACCGGCAAAAGACGGTCGTGGCGCTGGCCATCCTGCTGCACAAATATGGTCTTGCCGATGCAGCCATCAACGCCCGGGCCGACGCCGCCATTGATGCCCTGAACGACGCCGTGGCCCTCAGCGACGACTTTCACCGCAAGACCGCCGATATCAAGCAGGCTTTCCTGCAGACGCCGCCCGTGGCATTGAAACGCGCGCCGGGCCTGCCAGACAGCCTGACCTTCTACCGGGCCGGCGATGTGGTGTCTTACCAATTGGACGGTCGTTATTACGCCGCGTACGTCCACTATTGCGCCGGCACCAATACCAGCCCGGTCATCGAGTGCTACGACGCGGTCTTTGACCACGTGCCGTCCATCGACGAACTACGGGACAAACCCGCCAAGGGCCGCCGCTATAACGACGGCGAACTGCGCATTGAGCGCATGTCGGTAACCGGCATGAAATTCATGCCGGATCCGGCGGGGCAGATCGCGCTGGTCAAGGCTTGCGTGGACACCCCGCCGGATAACAGCCGGCTGAAGAAAAGCACCGGGCTGTATGTCGTGTCGGATATCTTTGATATGCAAGAGCGGGTGGATGGGTTGTTCGGCGATTAGGGATTGCTTGGGCTGATTCGCCAATCTTTACGCTTCGCGCCCAGTTGGGCGTGCATTTGCGCACGCCCGCCGCCCCGGTCAATTATCGCAATGCCCTTGCACCGCCAAGTTGACTTCGCGCTTGCTGATCACGCGTTGGCCTTCGGTTTCGGTGACCTGCTCCAGACCGGCTCCGCCCACGAAGACGCCAACCTTGATGAATTGACGCACGAAGTAGTTCTTGCCCGCATCCATGACCAGCAGCAGATCGTTCGGCGAAAATTCCGATTCCGTGGATATCTTGTGCTGCTGGTTGCCGTCGACCTGGGTGTAGAAGAAGACCCGGTCCGCGGTCTCGCCCACGCACTTTCCATCCAGATAAACGTCTTTCTTCAGCCCCTTGCCGACGTAGCTGTCACGATAAATGAACAACCCCGATTTACCGTCGTCCGGCGCCGGGAAGGTCTTGGCCTTTTGATTTTCTTCCGCGGGGGCCATGGGAACACTGACGCAGCCTGCCATCACACCAACGCAAGCGGCAGAGGCCGCAATCTTCAACAACTTATTCATCGTTTGATTCATTTGCTTCGGATGGGAAAATACCGGCGTGGCGGAACGCTTTGCCACTCGTTCGAGCTGCGCAGGCAAAAAGGATAAATGTATCTATTAGATACTAATAATGTCATATTTATCCATAAATTGCCATGCGCAGCCCTGCCTTTTTTCGACCCGAGGGTGCCTGCGCCCTGCTCAATACCGGTAATTCACCCCCAGCATCGCGCTGAATGGTGCACCGTAGTAATTGCTGTAGACGTTGGTGCTGGCGTAGTACTTCTTGTCCAGCACGTTGTTCAGATTCAGCGTGGCGGACCACTGGCGGTTGAACTGGTATCGCGCCATCAAGTCCAGTAGCGCGTAGGCGCTTTGCGATGCCTCTGCCTGGCGACCGCCGGGTCCGCGGCTGGAATAGCCGCTCTGGCTTTCCCAGCGTACGCCGCCGCCCACCGTCAAGGCGCTCCAGTCGCCGGGCAGGCGGTAGGTGGTGTAGAGCTTGGCGATGTGGCGCGGCAGACCCACCTGCGTCGTAAAGCCCTGGGGCAGCCGGCGGTCCACATAGGCGTAGGACAGCTGCATCTGCCAGCCCGGCGTGAGCTCGCCGCTCACCTCGGCTTCCACGCCGCGCATCACCGCGCCGTCGGCGGCAACGAACGCGCTGTCGCCGTTGGGTGCCAGGCGATCGCCGTCCAGCATCGCGTAATTGTCTTGGCGGGTACGGAACAGGGCCAGCGATCCATTCAAGCGGCCGTCCATCAGCGTCGTCTTCAGCCCGACTTCATAGGTGTTGCCCTTGATGGGCGCCAACACACTGCCTGACACGCTCTGCGCCTGTTGCGGCAGGAAGATGCTGGTGTAGCTGGCGTAGGCGGACAGGTTGCGGGTCAGGTCATAGACCACCCCGGCATAGGGCGTGTAGACGCCTTGCTCGCGCATGTTGTCCGGATAGGACGAGCCATCGGTATAGGCATAGGAAGCTTGCTGGTCCCACCACGTCACGCGTGACCCGAGCACCAACGACAAGGCCTCGGTGGGACGCAGGCGCACGGCGCCATAGATCGACGCTTGCTTCTCGGTGTAATAGCGCTTGCCCGTCGACTGCCAATCCGGCTCGGGCATGTCGCCGTTCCACGCGCGGATATCCGGAATCCTGGGGTCATAGCCGGGCGCCAGCCACAACGGGTAGGTGTCGTAGTCCGCCTTGGTGCGGGACGCGTTCACGCCCAAAACCAGGTCGTGCTGGCGGCCCAGGGCATTGAACGCGCCGGACAAGCTGGCGTCCACGGCGTTCTGGGTCTTGGGAATGGGCCATTTCGCGACCCAGACCGAGGCGCCCTGCCCCGTCTGCGGGCTGGCCCAACCGTTGCTGCTGAACCAGCCGTAAGTGCGATCGTTGTCGTCGCCGGTGCGCGACAGGGTGACCGATCCTTTCCACAAGGGCGCGAATTCGTGGTCCAGCGTGGCGAAGACGTTATAGCGCGTGCGTTCCTGGCGGCTCCAGTTGGTGGCCGAGTTGAAGCGTTGGGGAAAGTCCGTCTCCGAACCGTCCGCATACACGGCGGGAAAGCCGAAGTACGAGCAGGCGGTGCATTTCTTGCGCTGGTATTCCGCGCCCAGCGTCAACAAGGTGCGCGCGGCCAGGTCGGCTTCGACCACGCCATAGAGCAGTTGCGAATCCTGTTTGACACGGTCGATGAACGAGCCGCCTTCCTGCCATGCACCGACCAATCGCCCGCGCAGCTTGCCCGCTTCGTCCAGCGGGCTGCCCAGATCGAACTCGGTGCGCTTGTAGTCCCACGACCCCACCGTGACGCCCGCGGCGGCCTCGAATTCCCGGGTGGGCCGCTTGCGCACCAGGTTGATCGACGCCGCGGGGTTGCCCGCGCCACTCAGCAAGCCGGTGGATCCCCGGACGACCTCGATCCGGTCGTACAACGCGGTGTCCAGGCCCAAGGCGTTGAAATCCTTGTGGGTCGGCACACCGTCCACCTGCATGTTGGTGATTTCCATGCCGCGCGCATACAGGCCTTTTTCGTTGTCATCGGCCGATCCCTTCTTCTTGAAGGTCAGGCCGGGCGTGTTGGCAATGGCGTCTTCCAGGGTGTTCAGACCCTGGTCCGTCATGCGCTGGCGCGTCATGACCGACACGGACTGCGGCGTTTCGCGCAGGGTCATCGGCAGCCGGGTAGCGGTAGTGGACAAGCCGACGGTGTACGAATCCGTTCCTTCGCTGGGCTCGGGTTCACGCGAGCCCAGCACTTCCACCGGCGCCAGCGTCTGCGTGCCGGCGATGCGCAGACCGTAGTTGTTGGCCCCCTGGTTGATCGCCTCCAACCCGGTGCCGGCCAGCATGGCAGCCAGGCCTGCGGCAACGCCATAGCCGCCTTGCAGTCCGGCGCTTTGCTTGCCCTGGGTCAGTTGCGCGTCGAACGACAGCACCACCCCCGCCTGGGCGGCGAACCGGCTCAGCGCCAGGCCTAGCGGCCCCGGCGCAATGTCATAGTGGCGGGCGGTCTCGACATTGGGCGCGGCTTGCGCCAATGCGTCAGGCGCGGCACTGACCGCCATCGCGGCAATCAGGATGGCCCGCGCCAACGGCGCCAAAGCAAGGAAGGGGCGGCAGGAAGCAGTAGTAGAGGACATGAACAAAGGTTTTCCGTGACTTGAATCCGACGTGATCCCTGCTAAGTCGGACGAGCACGGAAAAAGGACAATGCCTCTGGAAAATTAATCAGCCGCGCGCCACCACGCGGACGTAGTAGCGGGTGAAACGCGATATCCGGACCGGGAGTGCGCGCTCGACGGCGGCCAGCGCCCTGTCGGTGTCGTCGATGGGGAACGCGCCGGATACGCGCAAGGAAGCCACGGCGTCGTCGCACCGCAGCCGGCCGGGACGGTAGCGGTCCAGTTGATCGATAAGGTCGCCCAGCCGCCAGTTGTCCACGATCAGCAAGCCTCGCGTCCAGGCGTCGGGTTCACCGGTGACAGCGCCAGCGTGACGTGCGCTCGCGGAATCCAGGGTGCCCTGCTCGCCGGCTTGCAGGATTACCTCGTCGCCGCCCGCCGCCGCTTGCAGTGCCACGGCATGGCGCAGCACGACCACCCGCGTCAGGCTTTCCTGGCGATGGACGATGAAGCGCGTGCCCAGCGGGCGCACAGTGCCATGAACGGTGGCGACACGCAGCGGCGGCAGGCCCCGCGCCGCGTGTTCGGTGTCGATCAGGATTTCGCCCGAATGGACGATGATCTGGCGGTTGTGAGTCTCGATCTTGACGTCTACCGCGCTGGCGCTGTCCAGCCACAGCAGGGTGCCGTCCGCCATCCGCAGTTCGCGGCGTTCACCCGTGCCGGTGCGATAGTCGGCCAGCATCCCGTCCACCGGCAAGGCGCGCCAGGCCAACAGGCCGCCAGCCCCGAACAGCGCCACGGCACCCAAGCCGTTGCGCAGCAACGCGCGGCGGCGTGAAAAGTGGTGATCGACCCGGTTCAGGGTATCGGCCGCCAGGCGCGCGGGCGCCGCCCCCAGGGTGCCGCGCAGGCGTTCGACCTGGCGCCAGACGCGCGCATGCTCCGGGTCGGCGGCCAGCCACCGGCCGTGCGCCGCCACGTCGGCCGGACTGGCGTCATCCGCGCACAGCCGCGCATACCATTGCGCCGCGGCCGAAATGGTCTTGTCCGCCATGGCTGCCTACTGCCTGGCCAGCGCGTACACGAGGCAATGCTCGGTGGCGCGCGCCATGTACTTCTTGACGGAACTGACGGTCACCCCCAGGGCGGACGCGATCTCGGCGTAGCTGGCGCCTTCCAGCTGCGACATCAGGAAAGCGCGCCGTACCTTGTCGCCCAGGCCGCACAGCATTGCATCGATCTCGCGGATGGTTTCCAGCAGGATGGCCTGCGTCTCGGGAGAGATCGCGCTGGCTTCGGGCTGCTGGGCCAAGGTTTCGAGCCAGGCGCGCTCCAGCACCTGGCGGCGGATATGGTCCACCAAGGTGCGCTGGGCCACCGTTGCCAGGAAACTGCGCGGCTGGCGAATGCCCTGCAACTGCGCCATGGACGCGGGCGAGGCCAGCAGGCGCAGGAAGGTGTCCTGCGCCAGATCGGCCGCTTCGGCCGGCACGCTCAAGCGCCGCAGCAGCCAACCGCGCAGCCAGCCATGATGATCGCGATAGAGCCTGCCAAGCTCGTGGTGCTCCAGGGATTCCGTGGACGACATGGCCGTGGGGTGACTGCTTTCAGATTTTCGGAAATGGGAATTGTAATCATTATTGATGGAAGCGAACAATCCGCCCGCCTCCTTTCCCCATCATCCGGCCCCGGCGCGGCCTGCTAGAACTTGTAGCTGACCTTCATCCACACATTGCGGGGCGTCCCGTAGTTGTACCCGTTGTATCCGCCCAGCCCACTGTAGTACCGCTTGTCGGTCAGGTTATCGACGTTGATGGACACGGCGACCTGACGGCTGAATTCATATCGGGCCATCAGTCCCAGCAACGTCACCCCGCCCTGTGTCGCACGCCCCAGCCCGCTGGACTCGTCGTAGTAGATCCCGCTCTGGTAATTCACGCTGCCGCCGACCGTCAGCTTGTTCCATGCGCCAGGCAAGCGATAACTGGCCGCCACCCGGAACAAACGCTCGGGGTAGTTCGGCAACAGCAGGGCCCCTTCATTGTCGCGCTTGGCGAAGTAGGTGTATCCGCCCATCACCTGCAAGCCGCGCGCGACTTCGCCAGCCACCGTCACCTCAAAACCCTTGCTGCGCGCGCCGGCCACGGAACGGTACGGGGTGCTGCCGTCCGGCAACGGCGTGCCGCTGGGGTCTTCGACCGGTACGTTGGCTTCCTGGGTGCGGAAGACGGCGAAGCTGGTGTTGAGCTTGCCGTCCAGATGTTCGCCCTTGAGTCCCAGTTCGTAGTTCTTGCCGGTTTGCGGCGGCAACAGTGCGTTGGTGGCGTCGCGTTCCGTGCGGGGAATGAAGATCCGGGTGTAGCTGGCGTAGGCCGAGAATGTGTCGTTCAGATCCAGCACCGTGCCGGCGTAGGGCGTGAACTCGCCGTTCGCCTTGGCGGTAGGATTGGTGGTCCAGAGATTTGCCGGGCCGTTGTAGGACTTGGATTTTTCTTCGTACCAGGTGGCGCGGCCGCCCAGCACGAATGACCAGGGCTCGGCGATTTTCAGGCGGGCGGAACCGTAGACGGCGGTTTCCTTGGCGTCCAGGAAGGTGTTGTAGAAGGTGTAGAACTGGCTGGGCTTGGGAAAGTTCTGCAACTGGTAGAAATTGAGCGGCCGGCGGTCCCAGCCGTTGGGGTTGGCCGAATCCAGGTTCAGCTCGCTGGTGTAGTCGTTGACGCTCACGCCCAACGAGGCCTGGTGCTCCCTGCCGAATGCCTGGAAGGGACCCGTGGCGTACAGGTCAAAGGACTTGTTGGTGGAGTTGGCCGGATTCTTGCGAATTTCGATGGTGGAGTCGCCGTTCTGTTCGACAGGGAAATATTCGAACAGGTAGCCCCAGACCGCCCGGCGCTCGTTCTTCAGCCGGCTCGCGTCCATTTTGACGCGCCAGCCATTGTCGAAGCGATGGTCCAGCGTGACGAAGATCTTGTCGCTGTACATGTCCCACTGGCTCCAGGGGGTGCCGGGGTTGAACGAGCGCGGAAAGTCGGTGCGCGTGCCGTCGCTGTAGAACAGGGGCGCCTGGCCGAAGTTGGCGCCGTCGATGGCGGTCTTTTGATGTTCGAAGCCCACGCTCAACAGCGTGTTGGGTGTGATGTCCGCTTCGAGGATGCCGTAGAAAACGTCGTCGGACCGCTTGCGCTGGTCGATGAAGCTGTCGCCGGCGGTGCGCGAGGCGATGGCCCGACCGCGCACGGAACCGGAACTGTTCAGCGGCCCGCCCAGGTCCATCTCCAGGTTGTAGTTGTTCCAGCGCCCCGCGCCGGCAGTGACATGGCCGGCAAATTCGCCGGTGGGCCGCTTGCGGATCAAGTTGATCGAACCGCCCGGCTCTCCCACCCCATTGAGCAGGCCGGCCGCGCCGCGCACGACTTCAATGCGGTCGTAGATGACGGTGTTCATCATGCCGACCTCGGCCGCGGGCGTCTTGAACGCGAACGTGGGCACGCCGTCGATCATGGTGTTCATGGCGAAGCCGCGCGACGTGATGGTGACGCGCTCGTCCTGTTTGTCCGCCACGACCCCGGGGGTCTGGCGCAGCACGTCGTCCAGGGTCGCCAGATTCTGGTCGTCCATCTGCTGCCGGGTGACGACGCTGACCGACTGGGGGGTCTCGCGCAGAGACAGGTCCATGCGGGTCGCGGACGAGGCGGCCCGGGTCGTGTACGACCCCGTGCCTTCGCTGACCGCGTCGCCGTCACGGCTGCCCGTCACGGTGACGGCGGGCAGCGCGGTCACGTCAGCCTGGGGCTGGCGGCGCAGCGTGTAGCCTCCGTCGGCCCGCCGCAAGGGCTCCAGCCCGCTGCCGTCCAGCAGCTTGCGCAAGCCCTCTTCGAAGCCATAGCTGCCTTGAAGCCCCGCCGTGCGCAGGTCTCGCGTCAGCGCCGGATCGAACGACAGCAGCACGCCGGCGCGCGCGGCGTAGGCCGACAACGCGGCGCTGAGCGGGCCGGGTTCGATCGCCACCGCGACCGGCGCGGCGGACGTCTGCGCATGGACGGGCGCGGCCAGGGCAGCCAGCGGCAGCGCGAACGCACGGGCGCCGCACAGGGCGCGACGGGACGCGCTGGCGCGCAGACGGGGAAAACGCGGGGGCATGACAGGGCACTCCAACAGTTGGTCTTACCCTCGTAGCCAGATGAGACGCGAAAAGTGCTAATCGCGTTACAAATTGGTTTTCCCGCCTCGCGGCAGCACGGACACCCAGTAGCGGGTGCGGTAACGCACCTGCAACGGCAGGGTATCGGCAACGGTGGCCAGTATCCGGTCGATGTCGCCCAACGGAAACGCGCCCGAGATCGGCAGATGCGCCACTTCCGGCGCGCATTCGATCCAGCCGTTGCGGTAGCGTTGCAGCTCGGCCAGGAATTGTTTCAACGGCATGCCGTCCACCTGCAGCATGCCGTGCTGCCAGGCTGACGGGTCGCCCGTGACGGGTTCGGGGCGGTCGGCCACGCCGTCGCCAAAGCGCAAGCCCATGCCGGCGGGCACCCTCCGCGCCGCCTCGACCGCCACGCCGCGCGGCGCCACCAGCACCGCGCCTTCCAGCACCTGTACGGCCGATACGCCATCTTCGCGCCGCACCACGAAACGGGTGCCCAGCGCGGTGATGCTGCCCTCGCGGGTGCGCACGATGAATGGCCGGGCGATGCGCTCGGGATCAAGCGCGGTCTCGACCAGGATCTCGCCACCATGCAGCGCGATCAGCCGCTGCTGGGTGTCGAACAGCACATCCATCGCCGTGGACGTGTTCAGGACGACGCGGCTATGGTCGGCCAGCATCACCTCGCGCCGCGCCCCGGTCGGCGTGCGGTATTCGGCCACCCAGTTGCGCCAGCCCTCGTCGCGGCAGGTCAGCCACGCGGCGCCGCCGGCGCTGAGCAACAGCGCCAGCTTGCCCAGTGTGCGCCGGCGCCCCGCCGAGCGCGGCCGGCCCAATACCGGCAGCACTCCCTTGGGCAGTGCCTCGAACCGGCGCGTCAGGGCCTCGGTGCGTTGCCACGCGCGTTCGTGTTCGGGATCGGCGCGGCGCCAGGCCTGCCAGTCCGCGCGGTCGGCCTCACTGGCGGTGCCGGAGGTCAATCGCAGAAACCACTCCACCGCGCCGTCCAGCGCGCGCGGGTCGATGCGCCCCGCCGCGCCGCTCACAGCGCCAGTTCCAGGCATTGGCGCAAGGCGCGGGCGATGTAAAGGCGCACCGATCCCACCGACACGCGCAGGATCTTGGCGATCTCGGCATGCGTCATGCCTTCCAGTTGGCACAGCAGAAACGCGCGCCGTGCCGCCACAGGCAGACCGTCGAGCATGGCGTCGATCTCGCACAGCGCTTCCAGGGCCAACGCGCGGGTTTCCGGCGAGGGGGCCATGTGCTCGGGCAGGTGCGCCAGAGTTTCCAGGTAGGCGCGCTCCAGGTCGCGGCGCCGCAGATGGTTCACCATCAGGCCATGGGCGATGGTGGCCAGATACGAACGCGGTTCACGGATAGCGCCCGGCTCACGACGGCTCAAGACCCGCAGATAGGTGTCATGCACCAGATCGGCGGCGTCGAACGCGCATCCTAGCTTTTTACGCAGCCAGCCCTGCAGCCAGCCTTGATGGTCTTGGTAGAGCGTATGAAGCGTGTGCTGCGGGGTGGGATCGGTGGCAGCCATGAGGGACGCGCGGGCATAGATGAGAATAACTATAATTTACAATACAACTCCCACTCCGGGTAAATGATTCCGCAGCGCGGTCAGAAAGCGTGGCAGCAATGCACGCGGCCGGCCGCACAGGCACAAAAAAAGGGCAGTCCGAACCGGACTGCCCTCTTCGCATCACGACGCATCAGGACGCGTCATCGCAATGCCTTACTTCTTCTTGCCCGACGCGTCCTGCTCAACCACCATGTCCAGCACATATACCTTCGACGGCGCGTCGGCAGGCGGGTTCTTCCAGTCGTAGCGCTTGACGCGCAGCACGGTGCGCACGCCGTCGTGGTGCTCGTAGCCTTCGATCGACTGGTACAGCGGTTGCCATGCTTCCTGCGACGGCAATTGCACGCCGGCATCGTTGTAGCGGCGTTCCCGCACCATCAGGCATTGATAATTCGGAATCATCGGATGGCTGCATTGCGTGCGCTTGGCGGCCACTTCCAGGAAAATGGTTTCGCCCGGGCCGCCGTACAGCGTTTCCGGCGTCGGCTCGCCAACGAACTTGAGCACGCTGCCGTCCTGCGCCACCAGCGTCAGGCCAGGTTCCGCGGCCTCGCCGCCCAGCGTGGCGCGCAGATCGCCCTTCAGATGGCGGCCGAGTTCGGCGTCCAGCTGCATCAGGCTCGGTTCGCACGCCTTCATGGTGGAGGCCAGGTTGGCGACGTGCAGCACGCCGTTCTGATGCGTATAGCCACCGAACTGCGCATTGCAACCGCCGCGGATATTCATCGCATCGGCCGAAAACGACAGGCGCACGGGCTGCTCGATGCCCTTTTGCAAAGCGGCGATGCGGTTGCCGGCCGCATCGGTCGCCGACGCCAAGCGCCAATAGTAGGCGGGCAGGTTCAGTTGCGTCGAAGACGAGGAGGCGGCAGAAGTGGACATCGTGGACGATCCTTCGCTAGGAGAGGAGACCGGCGCGCAAGCCTGAAGCAGCGCGGCGCAAGCGCACGCCAGGAGGATTGTTTTTTTCATGGTTCGTTCCTATCAGCCATGTGGCACTGATGAAAACCCGGATTCTACGTCCGCAGTATGGACGAACCGGGCCAATCGAACCTTGGCTCGTATCAAAATCTTGCCACGAGGCTGAACGCAGCCTGACAGGATCATCGCCATGCAAGGGCCGCTGCCCCCTGGGCAATGACCCAAACGAGCGGGCTCGCCCACGCCGCGGCGGCCGCCTGTGCGCGATTACAGTCTGACACTCACACGCCGGCATCCGATCCCTGCGCCGCCGCAACGATCTGCCCAGCTATGCAAAAGATTGCGAAATTCGTAGCGGGTAGAGCGGCCCGTGGTGCGCCCGGGGGCGCACCACGGATCAGGTCTCGCTTCAGGCCACCCGCAAGATACCGGCCGCGTCGCCCACGCGGCCCTGCGCCGCGAGCGCCGACACCGCCAGGCCGATGCGGATTTCCGCGTCCGCCAAGGTCCTCGACAAGCCAAGCAAGCGGCACACCGACTTGATCACATCCGCCTTGGGCGCATTGCCGGTCATGGCCAGCACCCGTAGCACGCCATTGGCCAACTCCTCCAGGCAGACGTCATCGACCCGGCGGCGCGTGGCCTCGTCTTCCCCCGCGCCCCGAAAACCTGTCCAGGTCTCAGGCTGCACCCCGGTGGGCCAGTAATAGGTCACATCCCCTTCGCGGGTTTCGGCCACGTCGGCGGGCGTCAGGGAGCGCAGGCGCTCCACGATCCGCACCCCCGTGCGCTCCAGGCCCCAGGCGCGGGCCACCCGGCGATGCAGCATGGTTTCGGGAATGGGGCCTTCGGTATCGATGACGTGGCGCAGCGCGTCGGCCAGGCGGGCATTGTTGGCCCGGGTGTAGAACGCGTCGGCCTCGCCGGGCGGCAGGTCGGCCACCTGGTAGGGCGTGATGCCGCTGGCCGGGTCGATCAGCGGCGCCGCGCCGGCCGGCGCCGTCGGCGTCGATGCACCCGACCATCCCGCCGCGCCCGCTTCGGTGGTGATCACGAATTCCGCGCCATCGCCCTGCGTTTCGGTCTCGGACGGCGACGCCTCGTCGGGCTCAGCCTCGGGCGCCTCGTCCGCCACGCGCGCCAGTTCCGTCTCCAGGCGCGCCAGCAGCTTTTCCACCTCCCGCTCGGGGTTGATCCACCAATCCGTGGACCAGACCCGGTGCAGCCGCCAGCCCAATCCTTCCAGCACGACCTGCCGCAGACGATCGCGATCGCGCGCGGTGGCGCCGGAATGGTAGGCGCGACCATCGCATTCGATGCCCAACAGGTACCGCCCCGGCGCGCGCGGATCCACCACGCCCATGTCGATGCGATAGCCCGAGCAGCCGACCTGCGGATGCACCACCCAGCCGCGCTCGCGCAGCACCTTGATGACCTGCGTTTCAAAGGGGCTGTCGGGCTCGCGGCCCGTGGGCAGGGATTGCTCGACCAGCGCGCGCGGCCCCTTGAGCGCGAATTCCAGGTAGTGCTTCAGGTCGCGCACGCCCGCTGCGCGCACCCGCGACAGGTCGATCTGCTCGGGCAGCAGCGTGCTGTAGATCACCACGCCCTCGCGAGCCCGCGAGATCGCGACGTTCAGGCGGCGGTGCCCGCCTTCGCCGTTCAGCGGGCCGAAGTTCATCGTCATCTTGCCGGCCGCGTCCGGGCCATAGGTGATCGAAAAATAGATCACGTCGCGTTCGTCGCCCTGCACGTTCTCCAGGTTCTTGATGAACAGCGGCTCGCGCGACTGGGCCGAGATGGCCTTGTCCAGCTCGGCGTTGGCGCGGCGGCGCGCGTCCAGCAGGGTTTCGATGAGCGATTGCTGGGGCTGGTTGAAGGTGACCACGCCCAGCGTCTGGCGGCGGCGCGCCTTGTCCAGGTAGTGCTGCTCGATGCCCCTGACGATGGCTTCGGCCTCCTGCCGGTTGGTACGGCTGCCGCCGCGGTCGTACACCCCTGCCACGCGCTCCAGCCGCACCGCTACGTCATCGGTGACCGGCGACGGGAAGGTGATGAGCTGTGAATCGTAATAGGTGACGTTGCTGAACGTGATCAGGCTTTCGTGCTTGCTGCGGTAGTGCCATTGCAGGCGCAGGCGGTTCATGTCCGCGCCCAGGCATTCGTCCAGGATGCTCTCCAGGTCTTCGACCTGGCCGTCGTCGCCGGCGCCGTCTTCCTCGTTCGTGGACTTGCTGAAAAAGCTGGTGGGGGGCAACTGCTTGGTATCGCCCACCACCACCAGTTGCTGGCCGCGGGCAATCGCGCCCACCGAATCCCATACGGGAATCTGCGACGCTTCGTCGAACACCACGACGTCGAACTGCGAATGGCCGGCATCCAGGTACTGCGCCACCGACAGCGGCGACATCAGCAGGCAGGGCTTAAGCTTGGGCAGCAGCGACGGCAGGCGCTGCATCAGCTGGCGCACCGGCACATGGCGGGTCTTCTTCTGCAGCTCGCGTCGCAGCAGGCCCAATTCGCTGTCGGGGCTGACCAGGATGCCGTTGCCCGCGGGCACCTTGCCGGCGAGCAAGGCGCCGATATAGGCCGAGGTCAGTTGCTGGAAGCGGTCGTCGGCCTGGCGGAACTCGCGGATCTTGCGTTCGTGGTCGGCGCTGGAAAACGACCGCAGCACCGGCGAATGATCGATGATCTTCTTGACCCACCAATTGCGGTAGCTGTATTCGAAATGCGCCTCGACCTGGGCCAAGGGCACCTGGCCCTGCTCCAGCGAGGCGACCAGGCCCTGCAATTGCAGCGCGATGGCCTGCTCGCGAGCCTGACGCCAGACACACCAGGGCATCAGAGACTGCTTGTGATGACGCCAGCCGGCCAGCACCGCCTGGATGCGTTCCAGCGCGGCGTTGTCATCCGCGCCGCCTTGCAGCGGTTCAACGGGCTGGGCCTGGGCCTGCACCGCCGCCAGCGTGTCCTGCACCGTGCGCCAGGCGTTGCGCGCCTCCAGCAGGCACTTGCCCAACGCCGCGCCAGGTTGCAGGAAGGCGCGGTTTTCCCCCACGAGCGGCTGCAAGCGCGTGCGCAGGTCGATGGCCGCGGCCGGGTCGCCCGCCATCAGGGTCACTGCGTCGGCAAAGCGCTCGGCCCACTGTTCGTGGCGCCGGACCTGTTCCCAATCGGTGTCCAGGCCAGCGTAGTCGTTTTGCAGCAGACGCTGGGCATCGGCCGTCAAAGCCGCCAATTCGCGGTCCTCGGCGTTGACGAGCGCCAGCGGGGCCAGCATCGCGTTGATGGCGGCATCGTCCGGGCGCTGGCCGTCGGCGCGCAGCGGCGCCAGCCGTTTACGCACACCGCGCTTGGCAAAAGCGGACTTTGGCCACCAGGCGGTGCAGGCGGCCTGCCATTGCGCCTTCAGCGTGTTGCCGTCCAGTTGCGCCAGCTCGGCCGTCCACTGCGCGCCCAACTGCGCCCATTGCGCATTGCGCGCCAGACCATGCCGGGCCAGCGCCTGCACTTGCAGCCGGGCCGCCGGATCATGTGCCTGCGCGGCCAGGCCGGCGGGCACCTGCGGCGCGGCCAGCAGCACGTCGATCAGCGCATCCAGGCGGGCGTAGGCGTCCAGGCTCAGGCCGGCAGCCGGCACGCCCAGTCCTTCGCCTGCCGCGGCGATGCGGGTTTTGAAGCCGTCCACCGCCTGGTCCAGCGCCTGCGCCGACGCCAGCAACGCGTCCTGCCAGCTGGGGCTCCATTCGGCCCTGCCGATGTGCGCCAGCGGATGGCCATGCAACGCGCCCAATTCCCCGGACAGGGTCGCCATCCGGCGGGCAGCCTCGCGCAGTTGCGCCAACGCGTCGTAGCCGTGCGCGTGCGCATCGGGCCAGTGCATCGGCGACGGCGCCTGGCCGGCGTGCTGGATGCTGGTGCCGATGGCGTCATACACGGTCAGGCCATTGGGATGCCGATGATGCAGCGCATCCACCAGGCCGTTCAGTTCCTGGCGCAGCACACCCAGGCGCTCGGCCTCGCGCAGCCAGTCTTCGCTGCTGCGCTGGCCGCTGTGGTCCAGCGCCTTGCCCAGCTGCTGCAGCACTTCGGATTTGCGCGCCTTGGAAGAATGCAGTTCCAGGCAGAACGGCCCCAGGCCGATATTGGCCAGGCGGCGATGCACCACTTCCAGCGCCGCCATTTTTTCCGAGACGAACAGCACCGTCTTGCCGCGCGCCAGCAGATGCGCGATCAGGTTGGTGATGGTCTGGCTCTTGCCGGTGCCCGGCGGGCCTTCCAGCACCAGGTCACGGCCAGCATCAACCGCGCAGATCGCCTTCAGCTGCGACGAATCGGACAGCAGCGGCGTCAGCAGATCCTGCGGGCTGTAGCTTTCGTCCAGCCGTTCAAAGCGCGGGTCCCAGGGGGTTTGCGCAAAAGCCTGGCCCGGATGGTCGATCAGGTGCTGGACGACGCGGTTGCTCTTGAGCTGCGCGCTGCGATCCTGCAGGTCCTTCCACATCAGGTACTTGGTGAACGAGAAGATGCCCAGGTGCGCCTGCTCCAACACCTCCCAGCCGGCGATCTCGCGTACCGCCAGGCGGAAGGCCTGCAACACACGCGCCACGTCCACGCCCTTGTCGTCGGCCGGCAGAACGTCCAGGCCCGGGATGCGCAGTTCGTAGTTGTTGCGCAGCATCTGCAACAACGTCGGGTTGATGATGGTCTCGTCGTCGTGCCGCACCAGCCGGAAACCGCTGCGCACGGACTGGCGCTGCAGTGACACGGGCACCAGGATCAGCGGCGCCAGGTGGACGCTTTCGGCGGCGGGGTCTTCCGTCCAGCGCAGCATGCCCATGGCCAGGTACAGCGTGTTGGCGCCCCCCTCCTCCAGCCCGGTGCGCGCCGCGCCAAAGATGGTCAGCAGATTGGCGTCCAAGGCCTCCTGCGGCACCCGCGCGATCAATTCCCGGTTGCCCAGGGCCTCCAGCGCCATGTCGTCCAGCGGCGCGCGACCACCGCGGTCCACGTGCACTTGCGCCACGCGCGGGTCGTTGCCGTCCATCAGCGCGGCGGGCTGCGCACGGATGCGGAACTCGCTGCCGTCGGCGATGGCGTCTTCCAGGCGCGCCAGATCGGGCGCCACCAGCGGCAGCGTCGACTTGGTGTTCTTGAAATTCAGGAGCCGGTTGCGCAATGTCAGGTCGAGCAGACGGGACTTCCACTTGGCCAGCCGGCCTTCGGGCGTGTCGTCCGCCGGCTCCAGGCTGATGACAAACTCCGGGTCCAGCGGCGGCAGATCAGGCGTCGGTTCGATGGCGGCGGGCCGCTCGGCGGCCTCGGCCTCGCCGGGCACGACGCCGCCCCCGCGCGATGGCAGCGGCTTGATCTGCAGTTCACGCGCGCGATGCACGTCGATGGCGTAGCGAAAGGTGTTCTCTTCGCGCAGGTGCGCCGCCCCTTGCGACAGCGCCAGCCGCAGCGACGGGCGGAAATTGGGATGCTGCGCGATGCCGGTGGTTTCAAAGACCAGGAATTCGCCGCTGTCCACGCGCTTGCGCACCGCCTGCACGTCATCGGTCAACGGATCCGCGAAACACGCCGGGTGCAGCCACACGCCAACCCAGGCGTGGCCGTCCTTCATCAGGATCACGGGGCGCAACCCGGCCTGCTCCAGACACGACGAGAACAGCATGGCCAGGTCCAGGCAGGTCGCCACGCGGGCTTCCAGGATGCGGTCGGGCGTACGGATCTTCTGGCCGTCCACGCCGAACGAGGCCGGCGGTTCGGCATAGTGCAGGGTCTCGGCGGCCAGCGTGCTGTAGATGGCCGACACCTGCTTCCAGACCACGTCGCGGCTCTTGGACTGGTAGCCGTTCAGCGTCAGCTCGCTGTGCTGACTGCGCAGCAGCTTGGCGGCCTTGCCGATCAGCACGTCCACCGCCGGATTGTTCGGCATCGAGAATGCGGCCAACAACTCCGGCAACGCGCGCGTGCCTGCCCATTGGTCGTACGCCAGCACGGCCACCGGTTGCGATGCGCGGCCCAGGATTTGCGCACCGGCCTGCACCGTGACGTCGATGCTGGCGCGCTGGGATTCCTGCAGATCGGCCAGGTAGCCATGGTCCGGCGTCAGATCCAGCGGTGCGATGCGGCGGATTTCTCCCGGCACCAGCACATCAAAGCGCAGCCGCACGCTCTGCGCAAAGGCCGGATTGCAGCGGATGTGGACTTCCAGATTCTCGAAGGTGTCTTGCGACCGGTTGGTCAGGCGCAGCGACCGCAGCACCGGCACGGCGTTCTGGATCGAGGCATAACCCAGCGTCGGGTCTGCCTCGATATCAATGACGATCGCATCGCGGGCCAGCGGTTCCGACTCGCCACGCCCCACGGCATGCGCCGCGCCCTCCTGGATGGCCGGCTGTTCCAGGTCTTGTCGCTTATCCATCGATCTCTCTCGGTTCGGTTCATCGCCCGCCAGCGCCGGCGGCGCGCATTGGGCAGCCGCAACGGCCGCGCAGGCACCGGGCCCGGACAATCGGGGCGGGCGGAATACGCGTTGCGCGGGCGCGATGAGCCAGACCGCGGCGGCAACGGGTTTCGCCCAGGGAATATAGACTGAAATACAGGGCCCGCCGGGCGGGTGTCCGATTTTTTTAAAGAGATAGCCGGCAGATTCGCAATACCCGGTGTCGCACTTGGAATATTCGGGTGCCCTGGGCTTCGGTCAGGCCGCGGTGCATGCGTGATCTTCAAGCCATCGGGGCGGATAACGGATTGATGCGACTCACGCGCGAGCCATTGCGGACGTTGAAGAGGCGAAGCAATTCCTGACGGTTTGCTGAGAAAATTCGACGGCCCTGCCGCGCCGCCGTTCAGCGATAATCAGGCAACTTCACTACCGCCTGGTTTCATCGATGCGCCTGCGTCCTGCCCTGCTGCTCTGCCCGCTGATCTATGCCTTGCACGCGCCCCTGGCGCTGGCGGATACCCGGGTGCAATCCCTGGATCAGGTTCCCGGCGCCATCAAGACCCAGGACGCACGCAAGCTGTACGACGCCCAAATGAGCGGCGCGCCCCAGCCCGATGGCCTGGGCGCGCAACTGCCGGCGGGGTTCACCGACACGTTCCTGCTGCAGCAGCTGGCGCCCGGCCAGAATCCCAAGCGGCTGCTGGTGGCCGGCGCCAAGGCCTGGCCGCAACGCCCCGGATCGTTCGTCGCCATGGTCTGCCTGGCGGCCACCGCCGAGCGCGCCGAACGGCTCCAGAAATATGGCGGCGGCGGCTGCAACAACCTGTCGCGCGACGAAGACAAGAACGAGATGTGGGTCGGGGTATTTGAATCCGCCGCGGGCGCCGCGCCCAAGCTGGTGGCGCGCACCGACGGCCCGGTCACCACGCAGACCGACTGGAGCGACACCGACATCGACCTGCCCATCGACCTGGACATGCAGGACGCCGGCACGCCTCGGCTATCGTCGCCGCAAAGCTGGAAGCGCTTTGACCTGGCGCCCTACAAGATCGCCCCCGAGGCCGTGGCCTTCGGCCTGCGCGCCGGCTGGAGCGAAGGCTACGCCGGCGGCGGCGCCGACTTCGAGGCGCTGTACCTGTTCCGCATCAATGGCGCGGCCCTGCGGGTCGTCTTCGCCCAGCCCATGTCGTTCGTCAAATCGATCGCTGGCGACTGGAACCCGGACGGCACGCGCGAGCATGACGAATCGGACGCCAGCAATTCCCTGGTGTTGCTGCCCGGCAAGACGGGCGGCTACTTTGATATCCAGTTGCGTCAACAGGGCGGTAAATGGAAGCGGACCTTCAAGTGGTCCGCGGCCAGGCAGGCGTATGAATGAACGGCAAGATGCTGGCGTAAGGCGTCGGGATAGAAGGTGCGTCCGCAGTGCGCAACAACCGCCGCTGAAGCGGATATCGGACTGACACCCGCTGTGGGCAGACAAGGGGCGTGAGACACTCGAATCGAGCTCATGGACATTGCGTCGATGCGCTGGTCTTTCTCCAGACCTCGTCACATCATCCACCAATCCACGCCCCACATGTCTCGCGAGTTGATTCTCTACTGCGACGAATCCGATGTATCCGGCAAGCACTTCGCCAATTTTTATGGCGGCGCGCTCGTCGAATCTGTCCACCTCAATGAAGTCACCGATACGCTTCTCAGCACAAAGGATGCCCTCAACCTCGGTGCAGAGGTCAAATGGCAGAAAATTTCAGAGGCCTATGCTGGCAAGTATGTCGAGCTGATGACCACAACGTTTGGTCTGGTCGCCGCAGGAAAGCTCAAGATTCGCATCATGTTCACGCAGAACTACTATGGTGCAGTCCAGCTCTCGGCGACTGAACGGGAAAACAGCTTCTTTCTTCTGTACTACCAGTTCGTCAAGCATGCTTTCGGGTTGCAGTACCGCACCGCTAAGCAAGAGCCCGCGCATCTGCGCATCTATTTTGACCAGCTACCGGATACCAATGAAAAGTGCCAGGCATTTAGAAACTATGTATCCGGGTTGAGCCGTAGCCGAACATTCCGCCAAGCCGGGATTACTCTGAAAGAAGATTCGATCGCAGAGGTCGATTCCAAGCAGCACGTAATCCTTCAATGTCTGGATGTCGTACTGGGATCCATGCAATTCCGCCTGAATGAAAAGCACAGGGAAATTCCAAAAGGTGCCCATGTTCGAGGCAAGCGCACGCTAGCGAAAGCGCGTGTTTACAAGCACATCAATTCGAGCATTCGCCAGATACATCCCAACTTCAATATTGGGATCAGCACGGACGGAGAACCCAAGACGCGCTGGAGCCATCCTTACCGACACTGGCTCTTCAAACCCGCCAACCTTGAGATCAGGCCGGAATATGCAAAGCGGAAAAGGAAAAGCCCCGCGCCAGCTACATAAGGGTCCCAAGTGGAACTTGGGCGTTCGCTGAACGAAGGGCTGCTCAAAATTTACCCTAAAGATGCCGGCGCAGCAAGGCGACACATCGCAAGATTGGGCACGTCCCCACACTATCGGACTCAATCAGGCACGCATCGTTCAAGGATGGCACGCTGCCGCAGCTACACCGCATCCACATAATTAGGCTTGCCGCCCAGGAACTTCAGCAGTTCCTCGGGCTGATCCACCGCCGCCAGCGGAATGAAATACACCTCGTCCGCCACGTCCTTGCGTTGCACCGGAATGATCTGCAGATAATCCGGCGTCAGGGCGATCAATTCGATCTTGTCGTTCTCGTAGTCGGATTCGAAATGGCTGCCGTTCTGCTCCAGCACGAAGCGATCCGGATAGAACCGGGCCGAACCGCGCAGGCTGTCGGCGCCCTTGAAAATGGTTTTGCGGATCATGCGCTTGAGCACCCACTTGGGCGTGGGCTGCCCGTTGCCCAGGCCTTTGATGATGCGGCGGGTCTTGGCCGCGGCGATGAAGCTCAATGCCATCAGCAGTATCACGCTTGCGAAGACCGCGGTATTGGCGCCGACCTTGCCGGTCGTCAGTTTCTCGATGCCGACGATGACGATGGACGCCAGGAACGCGCCATGGCGCACCCAGGTCCAGTTGCGCGTTGCCGCATTGACCACGTCCGCCGCGCGCTGGCGCTGCGCCAGCAAGTGGGCTTCCAGCTTTTCCAGGGGCAGGTCGTAGTCGGCTTGGCTGATGGGTACGGCGTCGGTCATACGGAAGAACCTTTCTTGGCGCAAGAAAAAGGGCAATTATGCCTTTCCCGCCCGATCTTGCGCTGCTGCTTCCGTTGACAACGCCGCGGCGTTCCGGCGGCAAGCCCGGAATGGCCGCGGCGGCGCCCGCTATCGCTGGCTGAACCGGACCCGCGCCATGGACAGCGACACCAAGGCCATCAGGGCCACGGCAAACAAGTAATAGCTGGGCGACAAGCGGGAGCCCGTGCTGTCGATCAGCCACGTCAGGATAAACGGCGCAAAGCCGCCGAAGATCGTGACCGCGATGTTGTAGCCTAGCGACAGACCGGTCGTACGGACCTGCACCGGGAATATGGCGGACATCAACGCGGGCATCGGTGCGAAATAGGCGGTGGCCAAGACGCCCAGGACCACCTGCACGCCCATCAGTACGGCAACCGTCGGGTGCGACACCAGCACGAAGAACAGCGGATAGCACAACACCGCCGTCAGCGCCGCGGTAACCGTCATGATGCGGGCGGGGCCGATGCGGTCGGCCCAAGCGCCCACGAAGGGCGAGCCCACCGTCATGATCACGCCGGTCACCAACGTCGCCAGAAAGCCGATCGTCGGCGGCAGCCCCAATTGACGTATCGAGTACGTCGGCATGTACAGGGCGAGATAATTGCCCACCGAGCCCAGCGCCACAAACCCGACCGTGACGGCCAGTCGCAGCTTCTGACCCGCGAACATATCGCCCAACGGCGAATCCGACGCTTTGGCCGCGCTGAATTCCGGCGTTTCATCCATGTGGCGACGGATGTAGTAGCCGACCGGCGCGATCAGCAAGCCGAAAATAAACGGCACCCGCCATCCCCAGCTTTCCAATTGCGCTTGCGTCAGGCCGGCATGCAGCGCCGTGCCGAACACCGCAGCCAGCAAGATCGCAGCGCCCTGGCTGGCGACCTGCCAACTGGCGTAATAGGCGCGCCGGTCGGGGGCATACTCGATGAGAAACGCGGTGGCGCTGCCGAACTCGCCGCCGGCGGAAAAACCCTGGATCAGCCGCGCGATCAGGATGATCACCGATGCCGTGACGCCAATCTGAGCATGCGTGGGCACCAGCACGATCAGCAGTGTGCCGATCATCATCAGGAAAATAGACGCGGTCAGGGCTGCCTTGCGCCCGGCCCGGTCCGCATAGGTGCCCAGCACGATAGCGCCCAACGGCCGCATCAGGAACGACACGCCGAAGGTTGCCAGCGCCAGCAGCAGCGATGAGCTTTCGCTGGCCGACGGAAAGTACAGCTTGGCGATGACCAGCGCGAAGGTGCCGTACGCGATCATGTCGAACCATTCCAGCGCATTGCCGATCGACGCGGCGATCACCGCCCGGCGAGCCTGCTTGCGACGGGCGGCATCCGCCGCGGGCACCGCAACCGGCCTTGCCGCGCCCAGCGGCACGCTTTCAGAAATACTCATGTCTCTTTCCCTTTGGTTTATTGAGTTGATGACGCGTCGGCCTGTTCAGTCGGCCATTTGCAAGTGATCGGCAAGCTTTTCCATGAACCGCTCGCAGACGCGGATCTGGTCGAGGTCCACATATTCGTCGGCGCGATGCGCCTGCTGCAGGTTGCCCGGGCCGCACACCACAGCGGTCATGCCTGCCCGCTGGAACAGGCCGGCTTCGGTGCAATAGGCCACCTTTTCCATGGTCCGCGCACCGGTCAGCGCCTGGACCAACCTGGCGATTTCCGCCTGCGCCGCAGTGTCGAAGCCCGGCACTTGCGCCAATACTTCCAGCTCGATATCCGCCGCCGGGTTCTCGGCCTTGATACGCTCGCGCAATTCGCCAGTGATGTAGCCGCGCAGCCCACCGATGACGTCCG
Source organism: Achromobacter sp. ASV32 (assembly GCF_016428805.1). Taxonomy (GTDB): domain Bacteria; phylum Pseudomonadota; class Gammaproteobacteria; order Burkholderiales; family Burkholderiaceae_B; genus Achromobacter. The sequence goes on along the minus strand of NZ_JAELTJ010000002.1, from coordinate 87,756 downwards.
CCGCCAGGACGCCCGGGATGGTGCGGAATTCAAATTCGAACTGGCACCGGTCCGGAATCGTGTTCACCGACAAGCCGCCGCGGATCAGACCGGTGTTCGCCGTGGTGAACGGCACCTCGAAATCACGATCGAACGGGCCGCTCCGGCGATGGCTGTCCGCCATGTCCCGGATATGACAGATCGCCCGGGCCGCGTACTCGATGGCATTGACGCCGTGCGGCGTCAGCGACGAATGCGCGGCGTGGCCGTGCACCGTGCAGCGATATAGATTGCTGCTCTTGTGCGCCGAGATCAACCGCATTTCGGTGGGTTCTCCCACGATGCAGCTGTCCGGCCGTATGCCGATCCGGGCCAGCTCGCGCAGCATCGCGTCGGCGCCCAGGCAGCCTACTTCCTCGTCATAGCTGAACGCCAGGTGCAGCGGCACCCGTAGCCGCCGCGATGCGAAGACAGGCAACATGGCCAACGCCACGCCGATGAAACCCTTCATGTCGCACACGCCGCGGCCATACAGCCGGCCGTCCCGCACGACGGGGATGAACGGGTCGCTGCTCCAGTCCTGGCCATCTACGGGCACCACATCCGTATGCCCGGACAGCACGATGCCGCCTTGCGTGGCGCCATCGTGCGCGGGCAGCGTGACGAACAGATTGGCCTTGGTCCGATCTGCATTGTGGAACAGACGGGGGCTATGCCCCGCTGTGGCCAGATGATCGCGCACGGCTTCGACAAGTCCCAGGTTGGACAGTCGACTGGTGGTGTCGAACCGCACCAGACGGTCGATCCAGGGCAGCGAAAGGGGGAGATCTGAAGGCATCATGGGTCGCATCCAAAATGGAAAGCCGGCACGATACGCCTGCGGGCGAGCCGGCCGATCAAGGGTTGATCAATCCGCCTGGCCCCGATGCCGCGCCAGATAGCGGGACAGCCGCTCCACCCCTTCGTCCAGGCGCTCGTGCACGCTGGCATAGCACCACCGTAGATAGCCCTCGCCCTCGGGTCCGAAAGCCACGCCGGGCGCCAAGCCCAGGCCGCCGCGCACGACCAGGTCTTTGCAGAATCCCAGGCTGTCCGTCACGCCATCGATCCGGAAGAACGTGTACATGGCGCCGGGCGCGCTGCCCGCCAGCGTTACGCCGGGCACGCCCAGCAGGCGCGATGCCAGGTGGTCGCGCGCGGTGCGCAGGCGTGCCACAGTGCGGGCAATAACGGGTTCGCCTTGTTCAAGCGCGCATTGCGCGGCGGTCTGCACGAAACCCGGCGTGCAAGTGTTGCTGTATTCGATCAGTTTGCCGATCTCGGGCAGCAAGGATCGCGGCACCGTCAGCCAGCCAATGCGCCATCCCGTCATCAGCCAGGCCTTGGAAAAGGAATTGCAGCTGACCACCCGGTCGTCGGGGTGGGCGATATCCAGAAACGTGGGCGCCGCCGCCCCATCGTAGTAATAGCGCTCGTAGACGTCGTCAGCGATGATCCAGATGCCGTGCTTGCGGCAGTGCGCCAGCACCGTGCGCTGCTCATCGGCGGACAGCACCCAGCCGGTAGGATTGTTCGGCGAATTCACCAGCAACGCACGCACATCCGGGGTCAGGGCCCGCAGCAGCGCATCCAGGTCCAGGCGCCAGCCGGATTCGGAAAACTCCAGCGCCACGGTCGTCACGCGGGCGCCCAGCACCTTCGGCATTTCCACCAGGTTGGGCCACAGCGGGGTTACCGCGACGACATGGTCGCCATTGCCCACCAGCGCCTGCACCGCCGTCATCAGCGCTGACGTACCCGAGCTGGTGACCGCGATGTTGTCGACATCCCGGCGGCCATGCAGCCGGCTGACATAAGCGGCCAGGCTTTCACGCAAAGCCGGCGTGCCCAAGGTCTGCACGTAGAAAGTCTGGCCGGAGGCGATGTGCGCAATGGCCGCATCGCGGAACGCCTGCGGTGTCTGCTCATCCGGTTCACCAAACCAGAAGGGCAGCACGTCGGGCTGGCCCAAACCCGCGTTGGCCACCTCCCGGATCTGCGAAGATCGCAAGCTGCGCACGGCGGTCCGGGCGCCCGGAAAGGTATCGGGAGAAAGGGTGTCTGTCATCGGAAAATCTGCCAGAAGAATAGGAAATCGGTCGGAACAAGGCCGCCGCTCAGCCGCAAGCCGCCGCGAATTGGGCCATGGCCTGCCGGGCGCCGCGCGCCAGCCACGCCACATCGGAGTGCAAGGCAATGAACTGCACGCCGCGCTTGCGGTAGCTGGCCGCCTCCTCAGCGCTGTTGGCGAAAATGCCGACCGCCTTGCCATGGGTCCGTGCAGCCTGCATGACGCTTCCCACGGCGTCGACCACGGCGCGATGCGTCATGTCGCCCAGGTGGCCCAGGCTGGCCGCCAGGTCGGCCGTGCCGATGAACAAGCAATCCGCGCCCGGCAGCGCGGCAATCGCGTCGATATTGCGTATGGCTTCTGCAGACTCGATCTGCAGGATCGCGCAGGCCTGCCCGTTCGCCTCTGCCACATAGGCGGGGTCCTGCCCATACCGCCCCGCGCGCACCAACCCGGCCACGCCCCGCGTGCCGGCATTGCCATTGGACGGAAAGTGCATGGACGCAATCGCGCGACGCGCGTCTTCGACCGTATCCACGTTCGGAAACACGATGGTCTGCGCACCGCAGTCCATGGCGCGCTTGACCTGCACCGGATCATTGGCCGTCACCCGCACTGCGGCATGCGTCGCCGCACCATGCGCCCGGGCCGCCTCGATTGCCCGCAACTGCGCCGTCGTGCTCTCGACGTCGTTGGGCGCATGCTCCATGTCGACCACCAGCCAGTCAAAACCGCAATGCGCAATGGCTTCGGCGACGGCGGGACTGGCCAGGGTCAGCCAGCAGCCTTCGGTGGGAGTAAGTGTCAGCAAGGCATGGCGGACAGGATTCGGATTCTTCACAGCGGCTCCTCTTGATCGATCTTTTTTTCGGGGTGCGCAAACCCCGTTCAAGTTCGACAAAGATATCTGTGAACGACTGAAGAAATTTCGTGATTTTTAGCCGTTATGTGTAAAAATTTAGAATGATTTAACGGTTAACTTCAATTTCTTCGACGAATCGTGCAAAACAAGAATTTTGATCCCACAGACATGCAGATTCTGGCCGCGTTGCAGGTGGATGGACGCCTGTCCAGCGCGGAGTTGGCCGACCGGGTCTCGCTCACGCCATCGCCCTGTTGGCGCCGGGTCAAACGGCTGGAAGACGACGGCGTCATCCGCGGCTACCGTGCGGATGTCGACGTAAAAAAGCTAGGCTTCGGTGTCACCGCCTTCGTGTGGATTTCGCTGGACAAGAAGGGCGCTGAACACGTCAAGGCATTCGAAGACGCCATTCGCAACGTTCCCGAGGTCCTGACCTGTCATTGCGTCTCGGGCCGCTACGACCACCAACTGACGGTGATCGCCCGCGACCTGGACACCTTCGGTGACCTGACGCGCTACGTGCTGGGTGCACTGCCCGGCGTGAAGGAGGTCTACACCTCTTTCGTCCTGAAGGAAGTCAAGGGCGCCGGACAAGCAATTTCGCTGCCGCTGGCCTAGCAAGAAAAAAACCCGCATCGCCCTTGCGGGACCATGCGGGTTTGATGGGCGACGCCCGGCGGCGGGCGCCCGGCGTGCACCGTATCAACCAAATACGCGGAAACGCTCGGCGTCGTCCATGAAGGCCTTTTCGCCAAAGCCGTTTTCGTTCGAGCCGAACGGCATCTGCGCGCGCAGCTTCCAGTAGGCCGGCACGTTCCACTCGCGGGCGACGACATCGTCGATCAGCGGGTTGTAGTGTTGCAGGCTGGCGCCCACACCAGCGTTGGCCAGCGCGCTCCAGACCGACAGCTGGGCCATGCCGCCCGCTTGCTCGGACCACACCGGGAAATTGTCGGCGTACAGCGCAAACTTCTCTTGCAGGCCGCGCACCACGCCCTGGTCTTCGAAGAACAGCACGGTGCCCACGCCGGCGGCGAAGCTCTTGAGCTTGGCTTCGGTCTTGTCGAAGCCTTCGGCCGGGGCCACCTTGCGCACTTCTTCAATGGCCAGGTTCCAGAGCTTGTCGCTTTCGGCGCCGAACAGAATCACCGCGCGCGAGCTTTGCGAATTGAACGACGACGGGCTGTGCTTGATCGCGTCCTGGATCAGCGTCGTCAGCTCCTCTTTCGAGGCGGTCAGGTTGCGGCCCAGCGAATACTGCGTGCGGCGCTTCTTCAGTGCGTCGATATATGCGTTGCTCATGAGGATATGCCTTTCGACTAGTAGATAGAGGGGTTGCGAGTGAACAAATTCTACTGGCCGATGATGTTGGCGACCACCGGTTCAGGCCAGAAAAGCGGGATTTTTGCCGGAACAAACTGTTCCAGTTTTGTAGCGAATGCAGGCGGTTTACTTGCCCCGAACGGGTATTCCGGACGCGGCGCCCCGAGGCCGATCACGCCTGGCCACAGGAGCGTCGCGCCTATCGGCCGGAGAGGTGTCCGGCCCTATTGACCTATTGAATGACCAGCTCCACCCGGCGGTTCCTGGCGCGGCCATCCTCGGCGCTGTTGGAGGCCACCGGAGCCAGCGATCCCACACCCTTGGCGGACAGCCGCGCCGCGGGAATCTGGTACGAGGCGGTCAGCGCCTTGACCACTGCGTCTGCGCGGCGCTGCGACAGATCCAGGTTACCGGCCAGGTTGCCCTGGTTGTCGGTGTGACCCACGACGTAAACGTTGAGCTTGGGGTCGGCCTTGAGCAGCTTGCCCATTTCGTCCAGCGCGGCCTTCGATTCCGCCTTGACCTCGGCCTTGTCGGTATCGAAATACACCCCGTAGACGGCAACCTTGCCGGATTCGGCCAGCGCCTTTTCCATCGCAGTCGCATCCAGCACGCTGACCTGGCCGGTCTGCATGGGCTTGGTTTCGACCACCTGCAGGAAGACCGGCGTGATCTTGTTGGATTCGTCCTGCATCACGTCCAGGAACACGTAGACGTCGCCCGTCGGCGCCTCCTTCTTGGCCAGCACCGCGTAGTACTTGCCGCCGAAGCTCGCATCGCCCTGGCCCGGCGGGCGCACCTTGTTGCTATTGATGACGAAGGACTGGAAACTGCCGCCGCATTGCTCGTCGTTCTTGCACTCGAACAGGGTTTTGAATCCACCGGTCTGCAGCGCATTCTGGTAATTGCGATAGACCTCAAGGGCTGACTTCGTGCCGTCGATGCGATACGAGATACGGGTGATCTTGCCTTCCAGGTCCAAGGTCTTGGCCTCGGACTCCTGCTCGATGGGCCGGTCGGGCATGACGGCTTCGTCATAATCGAGCTGCTGATAGGCGCGGATCTCGGCGCCCTTGAAACGCGTGAGCAGCGGATGGTCCTTGGCGCCCGCCACATCTTCGGCATGGCCTGGCAGCGCGGTGGACAACAGCATGGCGCCCAGCAGCGCCAACAGCGTGGTTTTGGTCGTGCGTACCGTCACGTTCGGAGGCTCCTGTAAACAAGCTTCGAAAAAAGAACCGGTTCCCGCAGTTTGTCTGCGGCGAGTGACGCCCATTATGCATTGGGGGGGTTAAACCGCAAGCCGAGGGCGTGCCAAAATGGCCGCAGACTGCCCTCTCTTCACATTCCAGGATACCCATGCTGAAAGACCGCGGATTTCAGATTGGATTGGCCGTGTTTGTGCTGGTCGCCGGCCCACTCGTTTATCTGCTGCTGCCCAAGAGCCCGGACTATCCCTCCATCGGCGGCGGGGGCTACGACCTGTCGAACTTCGTCTATACCCTCGCGTTGCTGGCGTTCACGGGGCTCTGGACGGTCGTGACGCTGCTTATTGGAATGAGCCGCAACGCCTTGCTGGCAAAACGGGCGGCGGCATGGGCGGCCGTGGGCGCGGTGACCTTCGTGGCCGCCTTCATTGCTTTCGGGCACCATCTGCATTGACGGCTGACCGGCACGGCCAGATGCCGTGCAGCATCCGCGCAAACCACCATGCGCGCCGGCCGCTCCCCGCAGGTCCACCTTCAATCCCTCTCCCGCCATGCCCCTGCTCAATCTCGCCGACATCGCCCGCACCCTGCCCGACACCTGGAAATCCCGCGTGCTGGCCCAAGCCGGCGCCTGCAACATCAAGATCCTGAAAATGGACGGCCAGCCCTCGCCGGCGGAAACCCACGACTACAACGAAGCGCTCATCGTCATCAGCGGGGTATTGCGCCTGTGCGTGCAAGGCGAGGACATCGACGTGGCCGCGGGAGACATGTATCTGGCGCCCGCCGGCATCTCGCATGCCGTTGCCCGGGGCAGCCACGGCGTGCTCATGATCATCGACCCGATCGGAAGTTGACGCGGCTGGCGGGTTGGCTGGTCGGATCAAACATCGCCAATTGTTGACTGATCAGTACAATATTGATTTAATCCAGCCTGAATCGACACCGAAGGATCAGACCCATGAGCGGAAGACCGAAGGAATATGACGATGCCGCCGTCATAGACGCCGCCATGCAGGTTTTCTGGCGCAATGGCTACGAAGCCTGTTCGACGCAGGAACTGTGCGAACGCACGGGCCTGGGCCGCGGCAGTCTTTACCATGCCTTTGGCAGCAAGCAGCACCTCTACGAAATGGCGCTGCGCCGCTACCAGGAATTGGCGATCCAGGCGCAGGCGGGCGCTCTGTCGACGCCCGGCTCCGCCAAGGACAAGCTGCGCGCGCTGCTGCAGTGGGGCATGAACGACGACCTCGACCCGGCGAATCGGCGTAGTTGCATGGCGCTGTTTTCGGCGATGGAGCGCAGTAGCAAGGACCCGGCGGTCGACAAGATCAACCGTGCCTATGTCGCCAAGCTGGAGGCGGCCTTGCGCCAGGTCATCGAGACCGGCCAGCGCAACGGCGAACTGCGCGCCGACCAGCCGCCCGCGCAAATGACCCGCGCCTTCCTGGCCAGCTACTACGGGCTGCGGATCCTGGGCCAATCCATGCCGGATCGCGTCTTTCTGCAAGATGTTGTCGAAGGCACGTTGGCGGCGCTGTAACCCCGTAAGACCGCCCCAGGCCGCACCCAAACACGGGCCCGTTGGCCCGATCCCCCTATCCGCTACGGAAGACGCTCCATGATTGAACTCGCCGCCCCTGATACCCGCATCGTTCCCACCCGCACAGGCATGGTCGCAATTCCGGCAAGCCTCGAATCGGACGTGGCACAGTTCCATTACGCCCCCGCCCGGCGCGCCGGCGACTTTGTCTTTCTCTCGGGGATCGTCGTCAGCAACCCGCTGGCCGCACCCATGGGCGAAGCGGCGTTCTGCGATGCGTTGCGCCACGTGTTCGGGCAGATCAGCCATCTGCTGGCCGCCTGCGGCGCGCACCTGGACGATGTGACCGAACTGCAGATGTTCCATATTTTCGGCAGCGCGCACCTGGCACTCGACAAGCCCGCCCAATTGGCGGCCATCGCCCGAATTCGAGACGAATTCTTCAGCGCCCCCTATCCGGCGGCCGTGGAATTGGGCGTGGCCCAGCTCAATCCGCCGGGCGGCATCGTGGAAATCAAGGCCACGGCCTATACGCCTGGGCGGAACTGAATAAGACCGCCAGTCGAACAGAACCGGCGCCTCCACGCTCGCACGCCACAAGCAAAAAGCCCGCTGAAACTTTCGTTTCAGCGGGCTTCTTATCTTGTGACAGTCATCTTGTGACAATCATCTTGCGACAATCATCTTGCGACTTTCACGAGGAATTCCTGGTGCCGACGGCGAGACTCGAACTCGCACAGCTTTCGCCACTACCCCCTCAAGATAGCGTGTCTACCAATTTCACCACGTCGGCAAATCCAACCAGAAAAGGCGTGCTTTCCTGGAAAGTCGAACATTCTAACACGCAAATCGGCAATCTTGGCAACCGGGCTTGAGGGGGTACCCCTAGCGGAGCCTGGCCCGCCCCCCATTCCGAACACGCCTGATCTCAGGCGAGGCGGGCCTCAAGCCCCCCCCGCCCTACCCGATCAGTTGATCTGCAGGTTCGTCGCCTTCACGACCTCGCCCCATTTCCGGGTTTCGCTCTCCATGAAGGCCTTGAACGCTTGCGGCGTGTTGGGCGGCGGCGGCATCAGGAAGCCGTTGGTCTGGTAATTCGCGGCCAGGGCGCTGTCGGACGTCAGCGCCTTGTTGATGGCGGCGTTCACTTTCTGGACGACTTCCGGCGGGGTGCCGGCGGGCGCGAACAGGCCGAACCAGGCCGCCACGTCAAAGCCCGGCAGGCCGGATTCGGCGATGGTGGGAATTTCAGGCGCGAACGGCACGCGGCTGGCGGTGGTGACGGCCAGGCCGGTCAGCTTGCCGGCGCGCACGTGCGGCAGCAGCGGCGGCAGGTTGTCGAAGATGGAGTCCACCTGGCCGCCCAGCAGGTCGGCCACGGCCGGGCCGCTACCGCGGTAAGGCACGTGCAGGATGTCGATGCCGGCCTTCATCTTGAACAGCTCGCAGCCCAGGTGCGCAGACGAGCCGTTGCCCGGGGACGCGCAGGTCAGCTTGCCGGGGTTCTTCTTGGCGTAGGCGATGTATTCCTGTACCGACTTGACCGGCACGTTGGCGTTGACCGCCAGGATGTTGGGCACCACGTTCAACAACGCGACGGCGTCCAGGTCCTTGAGCGCGTCGTACGACATCTTGGAATACAGCGACTGGTTGATCGCGGTGGAAATCGACCCCACGAACAGGGTGTAGCCGTCGGCGGGCGCGCGCGCCACGGTTTCCGCGCCGATATTGCTGTTGGCGCCCGGCTTGTTCTCGACCACGAAGGTCTGGCCGAATTCCTTGCCCAGCACGTCGGCGATCATGCGGGCGCTGATGTCGGTGGTGCCGCCCGGGGCATAGCCCACGACCAGCCGGACGGGCTTGGACGGGTAGCTGCCTGCCTGGGCCTGGGCGGCCGGTGCGCTCACCGCGCACGCGACCGCGGCGGCCACGCCAGCCAGCTTGGAATAGATGTTCTTCATGTCTCCTCCTGTCGAAAAAATGGAATCGGCACGCGCGGCGGCGCGCCTGTGTTCTTGTTGGGGCGGGCAGCCCTGCCCGGGCGCCGCATCGCGGCTGCGGCGTCCCTAGGCGGGGCAAGCCACACGCATCGGCGCGATCAGGTCCGGCGTGACGTCGGCCAGCGAGCCGCAGCCCAGCAGCGCCATGTTGGTCGAGATCTCGCTGCGGAAGATCTCGGTGACCTTGCGGATGCCGGCATTGCCGCCGACTGCCGCGCCGAACAGCTGGGGACGGCCGGTAAAGACCATGCTCGCGCCCAGGGCCACGGCCTTGAGCACGTCGGCCCCGCGGCGAAAGCCGCCGTCGACCATGACCGGAAAGCCGGCCGGCACGGCCGCCACGACGTCGGGCAGCGCCTGCAAGGGTGAAATGCAGCCGTCGAGCTGGCGCCCGCCATGGTTGGACACGATGACGCCGTCGGCGCCGGCCTCATGGGCCAGCCGCGCGTCGTCGGCGTGCATGAGGCCCTTGAGCACCAGCTTGCCGGGCCAGTTCCGGCGGATCCAGCGGATGTGGTCCCACGACAGTTTGTCGCGTTCGCCACGAAAACCGTTGGGCGGGTCCTGGGTGATGGGCGGGCCGATGTCTTCGTACAGGTTCGAGAACCGGGGCACGCCGCTGCCCAGCAGCGTGCGCATGAATACATTCAGACTCCAGCGCGGATGCAGCATGCCGTCCAGCACCACGCGGGGGCTGAGCTTGAAAGGCACGGTAAAAGCCAGTTTCTGCAGGTTCTCGCGGTTGGCGCCAACGCACGTGTCGATCGTCACCACCAGTACCGGGATCTCGGCGCGGCGCAGGCGGTCCAGCAGTTTGGCGATACGGTCGGTGTTGCCGGGCAGGTAGGCCTGGTACCAGCAGCGCTTGCCGGTGGCCTCTTGCAGGCGTTCGAGCGGCACGCTGGAGGCGCCGCTGATGATGAACGGAATCCGGGCGTCCTGGGCGGCCCGCGCCAGCGCCAGGTCGCACTCATGCATGACGATGGCCGAGAAGCCGGTGGGCGCAAACCCCACTGGCATGGCGTACTGCTCGCCAAAAAGGCTGACCTGGCTGCTGCGCTGGTCCACTACCCGCAAGCCGCGCGGCTTGAAGCCGATGTCGTGCTGGGCGCGCAGGCTCTCGCGCAGCGATGCGCCGTCTTCGGTGCCGCCGCAGACGTAGCCTTCGACACAGCGCGGCATGATGCGCCGCGCCTCGCGCTCGAAGTCCCGCACCGACAGGCAGCGGTCCAGTCGGCTCATGCGGCCACCGGCGTACCGGCTTGGACGCCCAGCGCCTGCAGGCAGGCGGCCAGCGAGCGGTCCTGCGTGTCCTGGTAAAGCGCCAGCTCATCCTGTACGGGCGCACCCAGCGCCTGCTCGAAGGCAGCCTGGCTGGCGTTCTGCGCGTACTCGGCCTGGGCCTTGTCGCCCAGGTTCGACTGGAAGATGCCCGCGGCGCTGACCGGCAGGAAGTCTTCGTACACCAGTGGTTCAAAGCGAATATAGCCCTGCTCGATCAACGCGCGCAGGTCACTGTCCGACTCGGCGCCTTGCTTGCCAGTCAGGAAGTAGCGGAAGTACGCCAGCCCCTGGTCGTGCAACTGCGCGTAGTCGTCGGGGAACGTGGCGAAGCACTCCTGCAGATTCTGCATGTAGGCCGCCGCATTGCCTTCATTGGGTGCGCCACTGATGCGGCTGCGCGCCAGATCCAGCAACTGGTCGTACAGGGCCCGGCCCTTGCGGGTCAACGCCACGCCGCGCTGCTCGATCTCGCCGAAGCGCGCGGTATGGCTGCCGACCGCGGCGTTGCCATCCGTGCCGGCGAACCACACCGGCTCTTCCAGGGCCTTGAAGCTGGTCTGGCGCAGCAGGATCGGGCACTTGCGCGGCGGGGGGCCTTCGATGACGGCCTTGGCCGACACGCCACGGCGCGGCATCTCGGCCTGGGCTTCATCGATATCCAGCGTGCGCGGCGTCAGGTGGTTGATGTGCGGCCCCTTGAAGGCCACCACGTCGGCGATCAGGCGATGCTGGCCGTGCAGTTCACGGTAGTCATCCAGGCTGACGGTGGCTTCGCTGTGCCAGCGGAAGGTGTGCAGCGCCTCGGCGACGAATTCGCGCGCGTCGGCGTCGTTCAGGCCGCCCTGCGTTTCAAAACGGGCTGCCAGTTCCAGTGCACGGTCCGTGAAGATCTGGCGCGCGGCCAGGATGCGGGCGGCTTTTTCACGCAAGGCCACGTCATCGATCAGCTCCAAGCGCAGCAACGAGGTGAAGACGCGGAACGGGCTGGCCTGCAGCGCGGCCTCGTGGGTGGCGCGGAAAGCGGTCGAATGCACCGGCACGCCGGCCGGCGACAGGTCGTAGTAACCCACCGGCTGCATGCCCATCACGGCGAACACGCGGCGCATGTTGGCCAGCTCTTCGGCCGTGCCGACGCGGATGGCGCCGTGGCGCTCGATGTCCAGGCGCTCGATTTCGCCGGTGCGCGCCAGTTGCGCGGCCAGCTCGGGTTGCCCGGCCAGCGTCTTGGCGTTGACCTGGGCCACCAGGTCGAGCAGCGTGTCATACAGGGGCACTTCCGACTTGTACATGTCGGACATGGCGCGGGAGAACCAGGCGCGGATCTGATCCGGATTGACGAAATTCTGACTCATGGCGGGCTCGGCACATCGATAAACAAGGATGGCCCGCATGAAATCATGCCCGGCGAGGGCAATCAAATGAAAAAAATCGGCTTAATCAGTCCGTTTTTTCATGGATCGCGTGCGCCGGGCGTCACGGTGGCGCTTTTGCGCGGCTTCCTGCTCGACCCAGGCGACGAATTGCTTGATCTTCGGGACTTCGGCCGAATGCTCCGAGTAGGCCACGAAATAGGCGCCGTCGCTGGGCTGCACGTAGCCCCAGGGAATCACCAGCTTGCCGGCCTGCAATTCGTCTTCGGCCAGCAGCCGGGGCGTCAGGGCGATGCCGCAACCGCCTTCGGCCGCGCGCACGCACATGTAGAACGTGTCGAACTGGGGGCCGTGATAGCTGCGGTCGGATTGGAACTGCTGATGCGAGAAATAGTCATGCCAGGCCTCGGGGCGCGAGGCGCACTGGATCAGCGTCTGGCCGCTCAGCGCTTGCAGGCTGGACACTGTGTTACCGGGCAACAAGCCCGGCGCGCACACCGGGATCACCTCGGCGCCGAACAGCTCGCGGCACTGCGCCCCCGGCAAAGTGCCGTGGCCAAAGAAAAAAGAAATGTCGATCTTGGCCTGCATCAGGTCGAACGGCCGGGTTTCGCTGCGTACCTTCAGCTGGATATCCGGATGCGCAGCCATGAATTGCTGCAGGCGCGGGATCAGCCAGCGCGCGCCGAAGGTGGGCTGCGTGCCGATGGTCAGCACCTGGGTTTCGCTACCGTAGGTCAGGATGTAGCGCGAGGACATGTCCACCTGGTTCAGGATGGCGCGAACCTCGGACTGGTACAACGCCCCCGCTGGCGTCAATTGCAAGCGCCTGCGCACCCGCAGGAACAGCGGATTGCGCAGCAGCGCCTCGAGCTGCGCGATCTGTTTGCTGATCGCGCTCTGGGTCATGTGCAGTTCCTCGGCGGCGCGCGTCACGCTCATGTGCCGCGCCACCGCCTCGAAACACTGCAGCGCCATCATCGATGGCATCAAACGCTTTTCCATGGGGCCGATCCGTAGTGCCTTGCGCGGCCGGCGGGCCGTGGAACTGGCCTGCCGCCGTGTCCGCGCATTATCGCAGGCCCGGCTTGGACCGTGGTCCGCCGCGCACATGAAAAAAGGCCGGCATGCGCCGGCCCTTTTCGGAATGCGACAGGCTTACTTCGCAGGCGTTTCGGCCGGCTTGCCGCCAGCGGCGGGCGCCGCCGGAACGGACGCATCAGGCTGGGCGGCCGGCGCCGGGGCAGAGCCCGCGCCCGGCACCGACGAAGCGCCGGGGACGGACGACGCAGCGCCCGGCACGGACGACGCGCCAGGAACGGACGAGGCGCCCGGCGTGGCAGGCGCGGTGCCCGGCACTTGCGGGACCGAACGGTCGGCCGGGAAGCTTTGCATCACGCCGCTATCGACGGTGGAAGCGCTCGTGCCCTTGTGGCTGACATAGGCCAGACCGGCGGTGGAGGCAAAGAAGACCACGGCGGCCCACTTGGTGGCGCGCGACAGGAAGTTGGCCGCGCCGGTGGCGCCGAACAGGCTACCCGACGAGCCGCTACCGAAAGCGGACCCCATGTCGGCGCCTTTGCCCTGTTGCAGCAGGACCAGCACGATGATAGCCAGCGCCGAAATCACTTGGACGGCCAGCAGAAGTTTAAGCATCAAGGGCATTACAGACTCCGGAACGGAAACTTAGATGGCGGCGATTCGCAAAAATTCTTCGGCCACGAGCGACGCGCCGCCGACCAGGGCTCCGTCGATATCAGTCATGGCGAACAAACTGGCGGCATTGGCAGCTTTGACGCTGCCGCCGTACAAAACCTGTACCTGCGCCGCGCCCAGCGCGGCCAGGGCGGCGCGAATGGCGCCGTGGACTTCCTGCGCCTGCTCGGGGCTGGCGGTGCGGCCGGTGCCGATGGCCCAGACGGGTTCGTAAGCCAGCACCATCTGCGACACGGCCTGGGCGCCCAGCGCCAGCACCGGCTTGAGCTGGCGCTCGATCACGGCCAGCGTGTTGCCAGCTTCGCGGTCGGCCAGGGACTCACCCACGCAGACCACCGGGGTCAGGCCGGCGGCCAGGGCGGCGCGGGCCTTGTCGGCGACGATCTGGTCGGTTTCACCATGCAGCACACGGCGCTCGGAATGGCCGGCCAGCGCATAGCGGCAGCCGAATTCCTTGAGCATGGGGCCGGATACTTCACCCGTGTAGGCGCCCTTGTCATGCGCGCTGACGTCTTGCGCGCCCCACGACACGGCGCTGCCGGTCAGGGCCGACGCGGCCTGGGCCAGGTACGGAAACGGAACGCAGACACCGATCTCGCAGTGGCTCGCGGCATCCGCGGCGCGCAGCTCGGTCAGCAACGCAGCGTTCTCAGCCAGGTTGCCGTGCATCTTCCAGTTGCCCAGCACAAGGCGGGCGCGGTTTTCGACTGAAGTCATGGCGCAAATGTCAGAGTGGATGAACCCGGGGGAAAAGCTCCCGCCCACGGGCTGGCCTGGAAATAATTCCAGGCGAAACCCGAGATTGTATCCTGTTGCGCGGCGCCGCGCCGGACGCCGCGCGTTTCTTACATCGTCAGGATGATTTTGCCGATGTTCTCGCCGCTTTCCATCATGGCGTGGGCCTGGGCAGCCTGGGCCAGCGGGAAGGTGGCGTGGACGATGGGCTTGATGGCGCCCTGCTCCAGCAGGGGCCAGGCGTGCTCACGCAGCGCCCGGGCGATCGCGCCCTTGAAATCCACCGATCGGGGACGCAACGTCGACCCCGTGATGGTCAGACGGCGGCGCATGACCTGGCTGGTGTCCACGTTGGCCTGGGCCCCGCCCAGCTGGGCGATGATGACAATGCGGCCGTCGTCGGCCAGGCACTGCATGTCGCGGGCGATGTAGTCGCCGGCCACCATGTCCAGGATCACGTCGACGCCCCGGCCGCCGGTGGCGTCCTTTACTTCCTTGACGAAATCCTGGGTCTTGTAATTGATGCCCAGGGTGGCACCCAGGGCCTCGACGGCGCGGGCCCGGTCGTCGCTGCCCACCGTGGCATAGACCTTGTGGCCCAGCGCGCGCGCCAGCTGGATGGCCGTGGTGCCGATGCCGCTGGCGCCGCCGTGCACCAGCAGGGCCTCGCCAGCCGCCAGGCGGCCGCGGTCGAACACATTGCTCCAGACGGTGAAATAGGTTTCCGGCAGCCCGGCGGCTTCGATGTCGGACAGCCCCTTGGGAATGGGCAGGCACTGGGCGGCGGGCGCGACGCAATATTCGGCGTAACCGCCGCCGGCCACCAGGGCGCAGACCTTGTCGCCCAGGGCAAGACCGCTGCCGGCCAGGTCGCCGCCGACGATTTCGCCGGCCACTTCCAGACCCGGCAGGTCGGACGCGCCGGGCGGCGGCGCGTAATTGCCCTTGCGCTGGAACACGTCGGGGCGGTTGACGCCCGCGGCGCTGACTTTGATCAGGACTTCGCCCTGGCCGGGTTCCGGCGTGGGGCGCTCAACGGGAACCAGGACCTCGGGGCCGCCCGGGCGGGAGATTTCTACAGCGTGCATCGCGTGCCTCCTTCGCAGCAAATAGATTATTATTGCGCCCTTTACGGCAGGCCGTGTTTTCGCCGGGCAGAGTGTTTGCCAGGCGGCCGGATTGCTGCCACAGCAGTACATTGCAGTACCAGGAAGCGTGGCAGAGTGGTCGATTGCACCGGTCTTGAAAACCGGCAAGGGGTTAAACCCTTCGTGGGTTCGAATCCCACCGCTTCCGCCAATCCCCCATTGGTATCCCCCCTGCGTCCCCAAAATCCAGGCAATCCACTGCCTGCATCGTGTTCGCGGTCGTCTTTGGCATCAGATGGCAAGCTCTGGACACGACCGCACTCCTATGATTCGGGGCACCGCTACACAGCGTGTCAGCTAGTTAGCAATCAGTGGGGAAACATATGAAGGTGACTCGTCGTTCCGTATTGTTGGCTGGATCAGGCCTGTTGGCCGGCATGGCAATGCCTCGCCCAGCGTTCGCCGAGCAGGGCCCAGGCGCAGCTGCGATTGATCTGACGATCGATGCCTACATCTTCGGCTACCCGCTGGTGACGTTGGAGATGACCCGCCGGATCATCACCAACGTGGCCGAGCCGGGAGAAGTGCGTAGTCCGATGGGGCAGATCATCAAGGCGCGCAGCTACGCATCATTCCGGGATGTCACGGCGCCGAACGCCGACACGCTATATACGAACGCCTTCTTTGATGTGGGCAGTGAGCTCTGGGTGCTCAGCATCCCCGACATGAATGGCCGTTATGCCCTGATGCCGATGCTCGATGGCTGGACAACGGTGTTCCAGGTTCCGGGCAAGCGCACCACCGGCACCGGGGCGCAGACCTATCCGATCACCGGCCCGGGGTGGAAACGCACACTGCCGACGGGCATGAAAGAGTACAAATCGCCCACCAGCATCGTATGGCTGCTCGGCCGCATTTATTGCACCGGCACGCCGCAGGACTACGCTGCGGTTCACAAATTGCAGGACCAATTCAAGCTCGTTCCACTCAGTGCTTATGGCAAGCCGTACACGCCGCCTCCCGGCAAGGTGGATCCAACCCTCGATATGGCCACCGCAGTGCGTGACCAGGCCAATCGAATGGATGCGGCGTCCTACTTCACGCTGCTTTGCGAACTGATGAAGACGAACCTGCCGTCGACGGCCGATGCGGCGCACGTTGCCAGGTTCAAGCGCATCGGCATCGGCATCGTCCCGGGCGAGGACTTTGACCAGAGCAAACTTCACGCGGACGTCGCCCGGCGCGTCCCAAAGACCGCGGTAGGCAGAATTACCCGTCCATCTCGGCCAGCGCCTGACGGCGGGTATCGTTGCCGGCAAAGGCGGCATGCGATGCCGATAGCTCGCCGATGGCCTGCAGGTCGGCATCGGACACGATGCCCTCGTCCACCAGCCAGAATAGGGCCTCGCCCAGCGTGGAGTACGGTTCAGTGGATAGGGCGCCCCGCCGCGTACGGGCAGCGTCGTGGTGATGCTGGCGGATGACGCCGTCGGCAAACAAGCGGGATAGCGCCGCTGCCGTCTTGATCCTCAAGGCCCTAGACCCTACACCGATGAACGCCCTTCCGCCATAAGCCGACGACACCAATATGAGTTGTCGTCGGCCCGCGGGCCTCAATCAGGTTTGGACCTGGCCCAGCACTATTGCACAGCATCGACCTTGGTCGATCTCTCTTTCACGATATCCATGACCCGCTCATAAAGCGGACCATACATTTTGCGGGCAATAATCTCTGCTCCCACAGGCGTGACGTGCGTGTAGTCAATGTACAGCCGCTTATCCATATTTTCCGGCGCAGCTAATTCACTTACGTCGTAGTACGGCAAACCGATGGATGCAAAATCCCTGGGCAAGCGGGCGCGTACACGATGCATGAATTCACCTCGCATCGCCGTACCGAGCATACTCTTTTGAACCTCCGCCAGGATCTGCGTATCTTTGGGACTCAGCTTCGCTGTGTCTTCGTTCACAAGCTGAGGCCCCAGAAAAAGCACTGGCTTGGCATGATCGAACTCGATTGCCGCCTTCAATTGAGCGTACGTCCGCAGGAAGCTTTTTGCCCTGATATCGTACGATTCATCGAAGCCATCAAAATTCTCAGGGAGTTCGTATATCTTATTAATGGTTGGCGCCTCCTGACTCAACCAAGCGGACAGCGCCTTGTACTGCAAACCATTGAAATAATTAGAAAATTTTGCCAAATACCTTGCTGCGACATACAGCGTGAAATACGGCTTTCTATCATTGAAGCTTTCAATAATATTCACACTGGAATTCTTATAACCGCTAAAAGTATTCCACGGCGTTATTCCGAAAAATTCATTATTCCCATCAAGAAAGAAAACAATATCTGGATTATACTCTGTGATTGTTTGATTATAATAGACCAAATGGAAAGCACTATTGTAATCAATGACCGCGGCATTGATTACTTCGACAGTGAAATCCACCCCCTTATCACGCAGAGCATCATTTATTTTCTTTTCGATAAAATACGTGATCGTCTCATCGTTTGCCAAATGCGGATGATTGTCGTACTCCTTGAGACCTTCAGCGCCCCACCCATACAGGGTGGATCCTCCCATGCCAAAAATCCGGATTACTTTTTTTCCCTTCTCCTTTGCCACGGGAATCGGATACTTAAAACCTTGGGCATTGTGAGTTTGATGGTGCTTCAGCGATTCAGGGCTACCACCATAGCCGTAGGTCGGATTCAGCTTGTGCGGCAACCACTCGGCAGGAATGACTGCAGTCTGAACCAGCAATTCACTAGGATTGGACTTGATAACGTCCGTCTCGATCTTATAAAGCGCCAACCCGCCGAACACGACGACTGACACCACAAACAAAAGTAAGCGAGCAAGAAACTTTCGCATTTTTTTCTTTCTATTTTGGGTTGCGATCAGAACATTCGGTAGCCGAATACCGGCTCAGTTCGTTGCGGCTGGTTCGCATCTTCTGCTACCACAACGATCGAGAACAAAATGAAGAAGAAAACAAAGGGCCCTAACCACAGCGCCTTGTTTTCACCAAAGAACCTGAAGAAACCGGCAAGAAAATTTCTCATAGCAGATACCATTATTTCGAACGATACTTCGGTCGCATCGCCAACAAGGGACGCTCGAAATATTGATGAATAGCCACGGACAGAGTCAACACGATCACCATGTAGGTCACCAAGTCTATATGAGCCTTGGCCGCGATCGCCAGAACCGGCAGATGGACCACGTATACGGCATATGACGTCGATCCGATCAAATTGGATACCCAGCGAAAGGCCGCATTGGAGCAAGGCGCCCTTTTCTCTCTTTGGAACGCCATCGCGCAAACGACTCCGAACCCGAAATTCAGGGCATACATGAAGAACAACACAGATGCGGAGGAGTGATACCGGTAATGCAGCGCGGTAGCTATCAGCCCTACCACGGCAGCCACGGCCATGTGCTTAATCGTGAAGCGATCTTTCAATAGAAAGCAGAGAAAGCCGATACCAATGGAGTCGAAACGCGTAAGCGTTCCTATCCGAATAAAGGCTTGATCATGAAAAAACGCAAACCCAATCTTGAAAGCAAGACCTGCACCGATAAAAATTCCGACTTTCTTGAGCAGACTCCCCCCCGGGCACAAAAGCATGAACAGCGGAAAGATTAGATAATAATATTCCTCTGCCGCGAGGCTCCAAGAAATCGGATAAAAATCATTTATCGTGTATTCTTTAGTAAGAAAATTATAGAAAAACAGATATTTGAAGAATTGCGGCGACGCAAAATTGTAGGTTATCAATGCCATGGCAAAAAGGCCGAGCATGTACAACGGTATTGTTCTAACCCAGCGTCGCACGTAGAAGACTAACAGAGCTTTATGATTATCAAGAACCTTTATTACCTGAGGTGCGAGAATAAATCCGCTTAGCGGAAAGAACATCTCCACAAAAAATACCGCATAAAATTCACCGAAGGCATAACCTTTGGAGGCAATAAAATGCGCCCATGCAACACCGAGCGCAGCCACTCCGCGATAGAATTCCAGATAAATTGATTTGCTTGAATCAAACGCTGGAGCGACTGCATCACTCCTTAAAACCGCTGTATTCACGATTTTCTACCGTATCAAAGGTGACCGAATTATTTTGGCGGTGGATGTTAGCACCCTCAAATTGGTCTGTCACTTTGCGCTCGTTCGCCGCAAAAATCAGCCAACATGTTCAGCACGGCGGGGAAATGTTTTCGGAATCCCGGCCGCTGCCACGCCGCTGCGCAAGGTCTCCTGCGGCAACAACGCGGCCAGCAACTCCCGGGCAGTCAATAGGTGGTTCAGGTCCACGCCGGTCCGGTAGCCCATGCTTTCCAGCATGAACACCAGGTCTTCGGTGACGATGTTGCCCGACGCGCCGGGCGCGAACGGGCACCCGCCCAGGCCGCCCAGGCAGGCGTCGAACGCACGGATACCCTCGTCCAGCCCGGCCAGCGCATTGGCCAGCCCGAGCCCCATCGTGTCGTGCAGGTGCAGCTTGACCAGCCGGGCGCCGATGGCGTCCTGGGCGGCCCGCACGGCGTCGCGCACCAGGGCGGGATGCGCGTATCCCACGGTGTCGGCCAGCGCGATCTCGTCAGCCCCGGCGCGCGCCACCGCCGCGGCCACCTGCGCCACCCGCCGCACCGGCACCGCGCCTTCCATCGAACAGCCAAAGGCCGTGGCGACGGCGGCGTCCACCCGCACGGGCCGGGCCTGCGCCCGCAGCCAATCGACGATGGCGGCTACGGCATCCACCTGCGCATCCGTGCCCTTGCCGACGTTGGCGTGGCTATGGGTATCGCTGACGGACACGGGAATGGCGATCACGTGCGCGCCCGCCTCGTAGGCCGCCATGGCGCCCTTCAGGTTGCAGGCCAGCGCGCACACCGTCACGCCGTCCAGGTCCAGGACCTCGGGCAGCACCTGCGCCGTGTCGGCCATCTGCGGCACCAGCCGCGGCGACACGAAACTGCCCACCTCGATTTCGCGCAGGCCCGCCGCGGCCAGCTGCCGTATCCAGCGCAGCTTGTCGGCCACCGGCATCATGCCGCGCGCCATCTGCAGCCCGTCGCGCGGCCCCACCTCGCACAGCCTCACTTCCTGATCCATGACGTTTCCTTGTCGAATGCGCCGGCGGCTATTGCTGTACCACGATGCCGGCGGCGGCGATGGTCTGGCGGGCCTTGCCGATATCCGACCGGATCAGCGCGGCGAACTGCTCGGCGGACACGGGATCGGTTTCCAGCCCTTGGGAGGCCAACGCGTCCTGCACGTCCTTGCGCGCCAGCAGCTTGTTGAAATCGGCGTTCAATCGCGCCACCACGTCGGGCGGCGTCTTGGCCGGCGCCAGCACGCCGTAATAGGTGACCACACTGAAATCCTTGTAGCCCAGCTCGGCCACGGTGGGCACCTCCGGCAACGCCGGATTGCGCTTGGGCGAGGTCACCGCCAGCGCACGCACCTTGCCCGCCTTGATGAGCGAGGCCGCCGACGAGATCGACGAGCCCGCGAACTGCAGATGCCCACCCATCAGGTCGGCCAGTGCGGGCGCCGACCCCTTGTAGGGCACGTGCTGCATCTTGAAGCCCGCCTCGTGCTGCAGCATTTCCATGGCAATGTGCACGCCACCGCCGGTGCCGGACGTGCCATAGGACAACTTGTTCGGATCCTTCCGGGCAGCTTCGATCACCTCGGGCAGCGTCTTGTAAGGCGAACTGTCGGCCACCAGCAGCACCATCGGCGTGGTGGCCACCAGCGCCACCGGCGCCAGGTCCTTGAGCGGGTCGTACGCCACCTTCATCAACAGCGGAATCAGGGTGACGTTGTCGGACTGCCCGATCACCAGGTCGTAGCCCTGGGCGGGCGAGCGGGCCGCTTCGGCCAGGCCCAGCGCGGTGCCCGCGCCCGGCTTGTTCTCGGGCACCACGGCCCAGCCGTTCAGCTCGTGCAGCTTGTTGCTCATCAGGCGTCCGATGTAGTCGGTGCCGCCGCCCGGCGTGGACGGGATGATGATGCGGATGGGTTTGTTCGGGTAGTCCTGCGCGTGGGCGGCGCAGGCGACGGCCAGGCTGGCCACCGCCAAGAGTTTGCGGATCATCGGATAGTCTCCTCATTGATGGATGTCTTGGCGATCTGGCGCCGCCTCGACGTGGACAGGCTCTACGGCCCGTTCGGCAACCGCTTCAACGGCCTTCGCAGCGGATGATTCCCGCGGTGTGCAAGGCCTGGATGCGCGCGCCATCCAGGCCCAGCCCTCGCAGAATGGATTCGGTATGGCTGCCTTGCGCGGGCGGATCGGAGCGCTTGCCGGCCTTGCGGCCATCGAACTCGATGGGCAGCGCCGCGGCCGATATCTCGCCGCCATCCGGCAACGTCGTGGCCAGCAGCGCGCCGCCGGCGTTCAAGTGTTCGTCCTGCAGCAGATCATGCGGCTGGCGGATGGGGCCATACGACAGGTTCGCCGCCTCCAGCGCCGCGCACAGCGCGTCGGTCTTCCAGGTCTTGAGGATTTCGCCCACGCCGGGCACCAGCCACGACCGCGCCGCCTCGCGGTCCACGGCGGTTGCCAGGCGCGGATCGGCCGCCCATTCGGGCGGCAGGAATGTCTGCGCGAAATTGCGCCACTGCGCATCGCCCACCACGGCCACGAACACGCGCCCGTCGGCGGTCTCGAACACGTCGTACACGCCCCATGGCGGCTTGCGCTCGGCGCCGAAAGGCTTGGGCGCGGCACCCGTCAGCTGGAACTGCGCAATGAATTGCGCCACCAGCAGAAGGTTGTTTTCGAACAGGCCCGAGCGCACATGGCGGCCGCGTCCGGTGGCATGGCGATCGTGCAGCGCGGCCAGCGCGCCCACTACGCCGAACGTGCCGCCCAGGATGTCGTTGACCGAGGCGGCCACGCGTTGCGGGGTATCGGCGCCGCCGTTGATGTAGGCCAGCCCGCCCATCATCTGCACCACCTCGTCCAACGCGGTGCGATGCTTGTAGGGACCAGACAGAAAGCCCTTGAGCGACACATAGATCAGCCCGGGGTTGTCCGCCGCCAGGGTCTCATAGTCCAGCCCATACTGGGCCAGGCTGCCGTCGCGGAAATTCTCCACCACCATGTCGGCCTGCAACGCCAGTTGGCGCGCCAGCGCCTGTCCTTCGGTCGATTTCAGATCGATGGACAGGCTTTGCTTGTTGCGGTTGAAGACGGGAAAGTAGCCACTGCCCGAGCCCTTCAGCCGCCGCGTGCGATCGCCGTCAATGGGTTCGACCTTGATCACCTCGGCCCCCAGATCGGCCAGCGCCAGACCGGCGGCGGGCCCCATGATCATGTGGGACAACTCCAGCACCTTGATGCCGCGCAAGGGCAGTTCGCTGCCGTCCATGAAGGGTGAAACCGGTGCTGCTGTCATCGACGTTTCCTCTTGCCTGCCGTGAACGTAAAGCCGCAGGGGCATGCCCTTGGGCCGGTACGCAGCCATCATCGCGGGCAAGGCGGGTTCGGAAAAGCGGTCTTTCAGCACCGGGGCATTCTCGTTTGGGAACGTCCGGGTTAGCCCTAGGCTGGCGTGACGCGGTGCCGCGTCAGGGCTTGGGCACCGCCCCCATGTGCGCCAGCAACGCGCGGGCCGCGGGCGGCAAGGCCTCCAGGTCGCGCACCGCGATGCACAGCGGCGTGCCGGACCACGGCCCCGACAGGGCAATGAAACGGATGTCCTGGCTGGCGTGCCGCGGCTTCAGGTACATGGGCACGACCGCCACCCCCATGCCGCGCGCGACCAGGTTGCAGATGGTCTCGTGCGAGCTGACCCGCGCGCTGATGCGGCGCGCCACGCCGGCCTGCTGCGCGGCCTGCTTGAACACCGCGCTGATGCCGTTGTCGCGGTTCAATTCGATCTGGTCATAAGGCAGCAGTTGGGCATAGTCCAGTATCTCGCTGTCCGCCAGCAGATGCTGGGCCGGCACCACGGCGGCCAATTCGCAGTAGCCGCAGGGGAACACCTGCAGGCCATCGTGCCCGAAGTCCGAGCCAACGGCCACGTCGGCGCGCCCCTCCAGCACTTCCTGGAAAACCTGCTGCGTGGTGCTTTCTTCCAGCGCAATCTCGATCTGGGGATAGGCCCGGCGAAAAGACTGGATCTGCGCCGGCAGGTCGCCCGACAGCGCCGCCACGCTGGCCGCCAGCCGGATGCGACCGCGCACGCCGGTGGCAAAACCCGCCATCTCCCGATGCATGCGCGCCGTCTGCTGCTGCAGCACGCGGGCATGCCCCGCCAGCGCCTGGCCGGCCGGCGTGGCCTGCACGCCCTTGACGCCCCGCTCCAGCAGCGGCACGCCAAACGCTTCTTCCATCTCGGTCATGCGTTTGCTGACCGCGGAGGGCACGATGTTCTCGCGCGCCGCGGCGCGGGCCAGGCTACCCTCTTCCACCGCGGCCAGAAACAGGCGCAGGGAGACCGGGTCGATGTCGCGAGGGTGAGGCGGGATGGGCAAGGGGTGCTTCATGCGGGCAGTTTCCCGCGCCGCTCCTGGGACCGGGATCGGGGTTTTCCCCAGCCAATCGCCCTGCGGTTCGATACACTGCGTCTGGCCGCCCTGTGCCCTCTGCGGCACAGGGCGGGTCCGCGCAGCGCAGGACTCGCCTCAGCACCCCCACAACCAGAATAAGACCCAGACCATGCAGTGCCCTAAATGCAATTGGCAGAACCCGGCCTCCCACACCCACTGCTTCAGCTGTCACGCGCCCTTACCCGCGGCAGCGGCGCCCGCCGCGCCCCGCAAGGCCCCGAAAGGCAGGCAGGCCGCCAAGGCCACTGGTTCCCAGCGCGCAACGCCCTTTCCCGGCATCTGGGCGCGGCTGGCGGCCAGCGCCGTGGACGCCGCCACGATGATCGCGGCGATGTTCGCGTTTTCATCGGCCGCCTCCCTCAGCTATCAAGCGCTGCTGGAACAACCGGCGCCCGCGCTGCTGTGGCTGGCGGCGGGCCTGATCGGCCTGTTGCTGCCCGCCCTGATGGATGCCTGGGGGTCTGGCTCGCCCGGCAAGCGGTTGTTCAAGCAGCGCGTGGTCACGCGCAACGGCGCAAGCCCGGGCCTCGCGCGGTCCATCTGGCGACACCTGATGAAGTTCCCGCTGAATCTGGCGTTGCCCGGCCTGTTCCACCATATCCAGCAAGCCATCTTCGGCGATCGCGCCATGCACAACTGGGCCGCCGGCACCTACGTGGTGTCCACCCAGGCCGATCCGCGGGCCGTGCAGGCTGCCCTGGGGCAGGCGCGCTCGGTCACCGGCGCCGGCAAATTCCTGCTGTTCGCCGCGGGCGCGGTGGTACTGGTGCTGGGCGGCTTCGTGCTGGCCGCGCTGACGCTGGGCAAACATGAATCCGACAGCCCCCTGATGGCCGACGTGCGGCGGCTGGACCTGGTGTCGGACCCCGTCCGGATGCTGGCGGAAAACCACTATCGCAGCACCGGCAAATTCGCCGCCACGCCGCAGGACCTCGGTGTGACGGCCGAATCGCTCGCCTCCAGCGGCTTTTCCAGGCTGGAGCTCAATCCCGTGAATGGCGTGCTGCGCTTCACTATCGCCGGCCCGGCCGGCACCGCCGACGCGCCGTCGCTGGGCGGCAAGCATCTGGTCTACCTGCCCGAGCTGCGCGCCGAGCGCAAGGGCGGCGGCATCCGCCGCTGGCAATGCGGCAGCGATGACATCGCCGCCGCCGACCGCCCCTATAGCTGCCGTCACGCCGCTGGCGCCATCGCGCCCTGATGCATGGCGCGCCCCGCGCATCCCGACCTGAGGAATTCCGCATGTCCAGCTTGATCGAATCCATTTTTCGCGCCGACGATGGCGACGACAACCCGCAGATGCTCGCGCTGTGCGAACAGGCGGTGCGCGAACAGCCGAACACTGCCCTGACGTGGGCGCTGCGCGCCCGCTGCCACGACAAGCGCGGCGTCCCCACGGCGCGCGATGCCGACCTGGCCCGCGCATTGACGCTGGACCCGCAATGCGCCGACGCGCTGCGCGTGCGCGCTACGGTGGAATACAACGACGGCGACCACGAACAGGCCTGGCGCATCCTGCGCGAGGCCCGCCAGCGCGCGCCCTCGCATTTCGGTCTGCTGATGGCCGAGGCCTATGTGTTGATCAACGACGAACGGCTGCAGGACGCCATCGACTGCTGGACCCGCGCGATCCAGCAACGGCCGCAGGCCGGCGCCCCCCACTGCTATATCGCGTCCAACCTGGCCAATGCCGGTCGTCACACCGAGGCCGTGCCCTATTTCGAGCGTGCCGTCGCGCTCGCCCCCGGCAACGGCCGCTTCATGTACGACGCCGGCAACACGTACCGCCGCCTGGGCGACCTGGACAAGGCCATCGCCATGTTCGACCGGTCGCGCGCCATCCTGGGCGAGCAAAACGCCATCCAGCACAACCGCGCGTCCTGCCTGCAGGCCATGGGCCGCCACGCCGATGCGGTCGAGGAATGGAGCAGCCTGCTGCGCCGCGAGCCCGATTGGGATTGGCCGCTGGAGGGAAAGGCCCGCTCGCTGCACCGATTGGGCCGGGCCGACGAGGCCAGACCGTTGTGGCAGAAACTGGACGCGCTATCGGACAACGGCTGGGAAGGCCGCAAGGAACAGGCCCGCGAATATGTACGCAGCGGCGAGCCGGAACTGGCCGAACAGGCCCTGCGCGACCTAGACCCGTTGTCCAGCGGCGACGCCCAGTTGCTGTTCGTGGCCGGCAACGCACAGCGCGACCAGCGCCAGTGGGAACAGGCGCTGGCCTATTACCTGCAAGGCTACGAACTGGCGCCGACGAACGACTTCCTGCCGGGCAACGCGGCCGACATGCTCGTCCGCCTGGAACGCCATGGCGAGGCATTGCCCTTGGCCGAGGTTGCCATCGCGCTGGATCCCGATTGGGTCAAATGGCGCCGGGTGCGCATCGACGCCTTGATCGGGCTTGAGCGCGGCGCGGAGGCGGCGGCCGATGCCGAACGCGCCCAGCAACGCTGGCCCGACGACAGCCTGCTGCAGGCCGACACCGTCAATGCCCTGATCGCTGCCCGCCGCCACGACGACGCGCTGGCGGCCTGCGACCGCCTGATCGCAATGGATCCGGCGTACCGTGACTGGGCTTTGTATTCACGCGGCGAGATCTACGGCGCCATGCAACGCCACGCCGAATCCGCTTCGGCCTTCCGCCAGGCCGCGGCGGCCTATCAGCAAAACGGCAAACCTCAGTATCAGCAACTGTCGCTGGACAACGCCCTGGCGGCGGAACAGGCGGCCAGCGCGCCGCGCGGCCTGCTGGGACGGCTGTTCGGGCGTAAATAAGCGAACGGCGGGTGGCGCCCTGCGCCCCCGCCTCAAAGCCAGCCGTACCCTTCCAGCAGCCCCAGCAAACAACGCCGGGCCGCGGCCACGGCCTCGTCGCGCAACGCATCGGCGCGCCAGCCCATTTCGATGGCGTAGCCCGGCATGGCGATGGGACACGGCAGCATCCGCAAACCGGCCATCGCGGCCAGGCCGCGCGCCGCGTGGGCCGGCAAGGTCGCCAGCGCATCGCCGCCTTGCAGCAGGAAAGGCAGCGCGGAAAAATGCGTGGTCGCCGCCAACACCCGCCGCGTCTGCCCCATGCCGTGCAGCACCTCGTCCACCACGCCGATGAAACCGCCGGATGACACCAGTACATGCGGACGCTGCGTAAACGCCGTCACCGACAAGCTGTCCTGGCCAGGCGCAAGACTGGCCGGATCGACCAAGCAGGCATAACCGCCCTGCCCCACGGTCACGCGTTGCAGCGCTGGCGCGATCAGCCCGCCGGACGCGATCACCAGGTCGACCTCGCGCGCCATCAACATGTCCGCCGCCACGCGGCTGTGGCTTTGCCGAAAAATCAGACGCAGTCCTGGTACTGCCTGCGCCAACGCGGCGATTGCGGCGCGCCCCAGCGCAATCTCGAAATCGTCCGACAGTCCCAGCGTCACGGACCGCCCCGCAAACCCGGCCGCCCCGGGCCTGGCCAGCGACAGGCTCTGGCGGCACTTGTCCAGCGCCTCGCCAATGATCGGCCGCAGTTCGCGCGCCCGCAGGCTGGGCGATAGCCCGCGCCCGGTGCGCACGAACAGCGGGTCCGCGTACAGCGTGCGCAACCGCGCCAGCGCGGCGCTCACGGCCGACTGCGTCACGCCCAGCCGCAATGCCGCCCGGCCCGCGCCGCCCTCGTCGTAGATCGCCTCGAACACTTTGAGCAGGTTCAGATCGGTCGATTCGATATCAATTTGGCTCATATCATTTATCTTCGGACGGGATTGATTGATTTTAGGTCCTCCCCGACACTGACGGCATTCACCCCCTCCAAGGAAAATCCGCATGTCCGCCAAGACCGTCGCCGCGCTGCAGATCGGCTCCTCGCCCGAAGGCAAGGAGAAAACCCTGGAACGGATACTGGCCTTCGAAACCGAGATCGCCGCCAGCGGCGCAGTCCTGGTCGTGTTGCCCGAGGCGCTGCTCGGCGGCTACCCCAAAGGCGAGATCTTCGGCACCCGGCTGGGCTACCGCCTGCCCGAAGGCCGCGAAACCTATGCCCGCTACTACCAGAACGCCATCGACGTGCCCGGGCCCGAAACCGACGCGCTCGCGGGGCTGTCGCAACGCACCGGCGCCAGCCTGGTGATCGGCGTCATCGAACGCGCGGGCAGCACGCTGTATTGCACCGCCCTGTACTTCGACCCGGCCACAGGGCTGGCCGCCAAGCACCGCAAGCTGATGCCCACCGGCACCGAACGCCTGATCTGGGGCCAGGGCGACGGCTCCACCCTGCCCGTGCTGGACACCGCCGCAGGCCGCGCCGGCGGCGCCATCTGCTGGGAAAACCACATGCCGCTGCTGCGCACCGCCATGTATGCCAAGGGCGTGCAGATCTGGTGCGCCCCCACCGTCGACGAGCGCGACATCTGGCAATGCTCGATGCGCCACATCGCTCATGAAGGTCGCTGCTTCGTCATCAGCGCCTGCCAGGTCCAACCCTCGCCGGCGGACCTGGGCCTGGACGTGCCCGGCTGGGACCCCAAGCGCCCGCTCATCAACGGTGGCTCGCTGATCGTCGGCCCCCTGGGCGACGTGCTGGCAGGCCCGTTGCATGGCCAGACCGGCCTCCTGACCGCCCAGGTGGACATCGACGAACTGATCCGCGCCCGCTATGACTTCGACGTGGTCGGGCACTATTCGCGGCCGGACGTATTCACTTTGAACGTGGACGAGCGCGCCCGGCAGTCGGTGCAGTTCCTTGCGTGATTTCCCGTAGCGCACGGGCGCAAGACCGGAACCTGCGGGCCCAAGTGGTATAGTCACGCCCGCCGGATACCGCCCGCGCCCATGCGGCGCCCAACGTATCCCATTGCGGCCCCGCATGGGGTCCGCAATGCCCGAGTGGTGAAATTGGTAGACACAAGGGACTTGAACTAATTTGAGCCCTTTGGAGGAAACTCCAAAGGTGTAGCCCGTCAAACTCGGCGAATGCCCTGGACCTGTTCCGAGCCAACGCCGAGCCAAGCCCGCTTTGAAAGAACCGGGAAGGTGTAGAGAGCAGACGGCGGGCACCTAAGGCCGCAAGGCTATGGTGAAGGCGTGCTCCAGACCACGAACAGCGCTCGCGCGCTGGCGGCGAAAGCCGAAGTGGTAAGAAAATCCCTCGGCCGCAAGGCCGTACCGGTTCGATTCCGGTCTCGGGCACCACCCTCCTGGCTTGCGCTTGGGCGCCTGCGCCCGTGGCGCGCTTATCGCGGAAAAACCGTTATTCTTCTGCCTCGACCCTCTGACGCCCTGCCGCCCGGCAAGTCCGGGCGCATCCGCGCCAGCCCACGGCGATCCGCTCCATCTTGACCACGCCCTCCCCTACCCCGCCCTTCATCGTCCTGGACGCCTGCGTGCTCATGTCCGGCATCTTGCGGCGCCTGCTGTTGCGCCTGGCCGACGCCGGCGTGTTCGCGCCCGTCTGGACCGACCGCATCGGCGAGGAATGGCGCCGCAACGCCTCGCGCATCTGGGACATCCCGCCGGAAATACTGGACGAGTTCTGGGCCGAGATGAACGCGCGCTTTCCCCAAGCCAACGAAGCGGACACGCAGGTCTACGAGGCATCGCTGCGCTACAGCGACCCCAAGGATTTTCACGTGATCGCCGCCGGACTGGCGCGCCGCGCGCGCTGCGGCTTGCCGAAGACGCCGGCCGTGCAGGTGCTGACGTGGAACCTGAAGGATTTCAACCGTTCGGAACTGCGGCGCCAGGGCTTGGACGTGTACAACCCGGACCGCATGCTGGCGCAATGGTGGCAGGACGATGCCGGCCGCATGCGCGAGGCGATCGCGCAGATTCCCGCGGACTACATCGCCTTGGGCCGCGAGCCCGAGCCGCTGGCCACGACGCTGCACCGTGAGCGGCTATACCGGTTGAAGAATCAGGTCGGGCGCGACCCGGAACTCGGCGGCCGCTGACGCGCCGGGCGGCGCGCGCAAGCACGCCGCATCAATGATCGTGATTGCTGGCCGCGAAACCCGCCGCATTCAGAATGTCGATCACTTCCTGAATATGCTCGGGTCCGCGCGTCTGCAACACGAAGTCCACTTCCACATTGCGCACCGGCAGCGACGTGAACGCGCGCTGGTGATGCACTTCGGTGATGTTGGCCTGCGCGTCGGCGATCAGCTTGGTGGCATGCGCCAGCGCGCCGGGCAGGTCGCGTAGATCCACGCGGATGCGGGCCAGGCGGCCCGCGCGCACCATGCCGCGCTCGATCAGCTCGCCCAGCATCAACGGGTCGATGTTGCCGCCCGTCAACACCAGGCCGATGCGCTTGCCCTTGAACTGCTCGCTACCCGCCTCTTGCGCGCGCAGCAGCGCCGCCAGGCCGGCCGCGCCGGCGCCTTCGACCACGGTCTTTTCAATTTCCAGCAGCACCACGATGGCGTGCTCGATGTCGGCTTCGCTGACCAGTTCGATATGGTCGACCAGCTTGCTGACGATGGGCTGCGTCAGCGCGCCGGGCGACTTCACGGCGATGCCTTCGGCGATGGTGTATTGGCCCTGCGGCATGGACACGCCCTTGACGGCGGCGTACATGGCGGGAAAGCGTTCGGTCTGCACACCGACGATCTCGATGCCGGGCTTGAGCGCCTTGGCTGCGGTGGCAATGCCCGAAATCAGCCCGCCGCCGCCGATGGCGATGACCAGGGTGTCCAGTTGCGGCTGGTCTTCCAGCATTTCCAGCGCCACGGTGCCCTGCCCCGAAATGACGGCTTCGTCGTCATAGGGGTGGATCATGATCAGTCCGCGCTGCTTGGCCAGCTCGTAGCCATGCGCCTTGGCGTCATCGAAGGTGTCGCCGGCCAGCACCACTTCGGCGCCGAAGCGGCGCGTGTTGGCGACCTTGACCGTGGGCGTGAAGCGCGGCATCACGATGACGGCAGGCACCCCCATGCGCTGCGCATGATAGGCCACGCCCTGGGCGTGGTTGCCGGCCGAGACGGCGATGACGCCCATGCGGCGCTCGTCTTCGGACAGCGTCAGCATGCGATTCAGCGCGCCGCGCTCTTTGAAGCTGGCGGTAAATTGCAGGTTCTCGAATTTCAGCCAGATCTCGGCGCCGAAAATGTCGGACAGGGTGCGCGACAGCGTAAACGGCGTCTTGAGCACCTGGCCGCGCAGGTTTTCGCGGGCAGTCTGGATGGAAGCGATATCGATCACGATGGGAAATCCCGTTTAGCGCACCGGCAGGAAATTGAACAGCAAAAGGCCTTGCGCATAGTTGATACCGATGCGCCGCGAGTTCTCGCCAAGCAGGTTGGCGATCAGGTCGAGCCGGCCGATGATGGCGCCGAACTCGCGCTCGAAACTGAGGTTGGTGGCGTTCTGCGACATCTCGTTGGCCAGCAGCAAGGGCTCGCCCTGGTTGTTGCGGCGCGACGCCAGGAGCCAGGCCGCCGCCTCGACGTTCCGTGCGGCATTGTAGACCCGCTGCCCGTCCAGCGCGTCGGTCGCGTAGAGCCGGGTCTTGCCGTTGTGGGCGGCGATGATGGTGTCGGCCAGGCCATAGATGAACGCCCCGACCCGGTCACCCGAATAGTTCGGGTCCAACGACACCGCCAGGATCTGGATGTCGTGCAAGCCCGCCAGGTCGGCCGGCGGAATGCGGACTTCGATGGCATGCTTGACCCGGGACACCGCCGTCGCGTGGTCCGGCGCGCCCGTCTTGCGCCATTCACGCGGATTGCGCCGGTAGAGCTTGTCCAACAGGCTGTACAGGCTGGTCAGGTTATCGCGTACTTCCAGCGTGACGGTGCGGTTGAAATCGGTCTGGACCAACTGGTCCGCCGACATGCCTTCGCCCTTGGGCGAGCCCTGACCCGGGCCGGGGCTGGACATGCAGCCCGTCAGCAGCGCCCCCAGCAACAAGGCGGCCGCCCCAGCCGCTGCGGGTCCTTGCCATCGCGTCATGCCCGTTCCATCCCGTTCCCCTGTCTGGCGCCTTGCCGGCCTGTGCACCGGCGCCGGCGCTCGTCTCATACGCGCAAGACTTTACCGTAAGGGGCGCGAAGATGGGAGATGCCAGGGATACCAAGACGAAAGAAGATGAATCAGCGCAGCGCCAGACCATGAAAAACGGCGCCTCGCGGCGCCGTTTTCGACAAACGTCAGGCAGGCCTTATTCGGCTTGCGGTTCCGCTTGCGGGGCAGCTTCGGGCGCGGCAGCGGGTTGCTGCTGCTCGATGCCACCGATCGCCTTGATGGACAGGCGCAGACGGCCCTTGTCGTCGGCCTCGATAACCTTGACGCGGACTTGCTGGCCGACCTTGAGCACATCGTTGATGTTCGCGATGCGGTAGTTGGCGATTTCCGAGATGTGCAGCAGGCCGTCGCGGCCCGGCAGCACTTGCACGATGGCGCCGAAGTCCAGCAGACGCAGGACCGAGCCTTCGTAGATCTGGCCCACTTCGACGTCGGCGGTCAGCTCGACGATGCGGCGCTGGGCTTCTTTAGCCTGCGCTTCGTCGACGCTGGCGATCACGATCGTACCGTCGTCGGAGATGTCGATCTGGGTGCCGGTTTCTTCGGTCAGCGCGCGGATGGTGGCGCCGCCCTTGCCGATCACGTCACGGATCTTCTCGGGGTTGATCTTGATGGTCAACATGCGCGGGGCGAAAGCCGACAGCTCGCCACGCGAACCGTCCAGCGCTTCCTTCATCTTGCCCAGGATGTGCAGGCGGCCTTCGCGGGCTTGCGCCAGCGCCACTTGCATGATTTCCTTGGTGATGCCCTGGATCTTGATGTCCATCTGCAGTGCGGTGACGCCGTTTTCGGTGCCCGCGACCTTGAAGTCCATGTCGCCCAGGTGATCTTCGTCGCCCAGGATGTCCGTCAGCACGGCGAACTTGCCGCCGTCCAGGATCAGGCCCATGGCCACGCCGGCCACGTGATCCTTGACCGGCACGCCGGCGTCCATCATGGCCAGCGAGCCGCCGCAGACCGAAGCCATCGACGACGAGCCGTTGGACTCGGTGATTTCCGACACGATGCGGATCGTGTACTGGAAGTCTTCCGGCGCCGGCAGCAGCGGAATCAGCGAGCGCTTGGCCAGGCGGCCGTGGCCGATTTCGCGGCGCTTGGGCACACCGATGCGGCCCGTTTCGCCGGTGGCGAACGGAGGCATGTTGTAGTGCATCATGAAGCGGTCACGGTACTCGCCCATGAGCGCGTCGATGATCTGTTCGTCTTGCTTGGTGCCCAGCGTGGCCACGACCAGCGCCTGGGTTTCACCACGGGTGAACAGCGCGCTGCCGTGTGCGCGGGGCAGCACGCCCAGACGCACGCTGATCGGACGCACGGTGCGGGTGTCGCGGCCGTCGATACGCGGTTCGCCGTTCAGGATCTGGCCGCGGACAATGGCCGATTCCAGCGAGAACATGATGTTGTCGACGGTCACGGGGTCCGGCAGCGGCTCGCCCTTTTCAGCGGCGGCGGCAGCCAGCTTGGCCGACACATCAGCCGACACTTCACGCAGCTTGGCGGTGCGGGCTTGCTTTTCGCGGATCTGGTAGGCGGCATTCAGGCCTTCCTGGGCAGCCGAGGTCACGGCGGCGATCAGGGCTTCGTCCTTGGCCGGCGCTTGCCAATCCCAGTCGGGCTTGCCAGCGTCCTTCACGAGTTCGTGAATGGCGTTGATGACGGCTTGCATTTGCTCGTGGCCGTAGACCACGCCGCCGAGCATGACTTCTTCGGACAGCTGCTGGGCTTCCGATTCGACCATCAGCACGGCGTTTTCCGTGCCGGCAACCACCAGGTCCAGCTTCGAGGACTTCAGCTGCGAGGCGGTCGGGTTCAGCGCGTATTGGCCGTCGATGTAGCCCACGCGGGCGGCGCCGATGGGGCCATTGAACGGGATGCCCGAGATGGCCAGCGCGGCCGAGGCGCCGATCATGGCGGCGATGTCGGGATCGATTTCAGGATTGACCGACAGCGTGTGGATGACCACCTGGACTTCGTTGTAGAAGTCTTCGGGGAACAGCGGACGCAGCGGACGATCGATCAGGCGCGACGTCAGCGTTTCCTTTTCGGAAGGCTTGCCTTCGCGCTTGAAGAACCCGCCCGGAATACGGCCGGCAGCGTAGGTCTTCTCGATGTAGTCGACGGTCAGCGGGAAAAACGTTTGACCCGGCTTGGCCTTCTTGGAAGCCACGACGGTGGCCAGGACGACGGTGTCCTCGATCGACACCACAACGGCGCCGGAGGCCTGGCGAGCGATCTCGCCAGTTTCCAGGACGACCGTATGCTGGCCGTATTGGAACGATTTTGTCACTTTGTTGAACATGACGATTATTCCTTACAAATGAAAAACCGTGGCCGTCGCGACATACGTCGCACCGACCACGGTTGCGTCATGGGGAGCCAGCCCCGTCGATCACTTACGCAGACCGAGTTTTTCGATCAGTGCGCGGTACGAATCGGGATTGCGGCCCTTGAGATAGTCGAGCAGCTTGCGGCGACGGCTGACCATACGCAGCAGACCGCGGCGCGAGTGATGGTCCTTCATGTGTTCTTTGAAGTGACCGGTCAGTTCGTTGATACGGGCGGTGAGCAGAGCCACCTGAACTTCGGGGGAGCCGGTATCGCCTTGAGCGCGTTGGAACTGCGCAACGATATCGGATTTCTTGATGTCAGCTACAGACATTGATGACCTCTTCGGACATGCGACAGGGCCGAGGCGCCCTGACGTGGTTTGGAAAAATTCGCTGCCGGCCAAGCTTTTTATTGCGTTCTCACTGCGGCTTGCCGGCGCAAAGCATCGTGCACATCATTTCGCGACACGTCCGTAAAAGACGCCCGCAAAATCCATGCACGCGATAAAGCTCGATGATTATAGCTGATTCGCTAGAATTACCCCAGTGATGGCGCCAGGCCCCCGTCCAGTGCCCGTCCCCGCCAGCGCTGGCGGCAAAAGGAGCAACATTATGTCTAATTATTACAGAATTGCCCGTACGACCCTGGCCGCCGCCGCCCTCGCGGGGCTGGCCGCTTGCGCCAACCTCTCCCAGGTTGCCCCCGGTACGCCGCTGGCGGACGTGCAGGCCCGGTTCGGCACCCCCAACTTCGAATGCCCGCAGGCGGGCGGCGGCCGCCGCGTGATCTGGACGCAACAGCCGATGGGCCAGTTCGCCTGGGGCGCCAACGTCGGCACCGACGGCCGCGTCGACCGCGTCCTGCCGCTCCTGACCGACGCCCACTTCAAGGTGCTCGAACAGGGCCAGTGGGGCCCGGACCGGGTGCGCTGCGAATTCGGCCCGCCCGCCCGCATCGAAGAAGCCGGCCTGGGCGAAAAGCGTGAAGTCGTGTGGTCCTATCGCTACAAGGAAAACGGCGTCTGGAATTCGCTGATGTACGTGTACATGGGCCGTGACGGCAATGCCATGACGCACTTCCATCCCGGCCCCGATCCGATGTACGACGACGACCGCTTCATGTGGCGCTGACGCCTCTTTCCCGCCAATGAAAAACCCGCCACCAGGCGGGTTTTCATTATGGCCAGCCTCGATCAGGACGACTGATTGCGGCGTTCCTGCTGCAGGCGGCGCGCCCGGTTCCAACGCCAGGCCCAGATGACCCAGCCCGAAAAACCGTACAGCACGAACAGGCCGAAGAGCACCACGGGGGGATCGCTGGACACGAATACGAACACCGCGACCACCAGCAAAATACCCCAGAACGGCACGCTGCGACCCAGCGCGAAACTCTTGCCGCTGAAGAACGGCGCGTTCGACACCATGGTGATGCCGGCGTACATGGTCAGCGTGAAGGCCACCCAGGCCATGACACTGTCATGGATGGGCAGCTTGTTGTCCACGGCCAGCCAGACAAAGCCGGCTACCAATGCCGCCGCCGCCGGGCTGGGCAGCCCCTGGAAGTAGCGCTTGTCGACCACGGCGATATTGGTATTGAAGCGGGCCAGGCGCAGCGCGGCCCCGGCCACGTAGACGAATGCGGCCAGCCAGCCCCACCGCCCCAGATCGTTCAGGATCCATTCGTACATGACCAGCGCGGGCGCGACGCCGAACGAGGTCATGTCAGACAGCGAGTCGTACTGCTCGCCGAACGCGGACTGCGTGTTGGTCAGGCGCGCCACCCGGCCGTCCATGCCGTCCAGCACCATGGCCACGAAAATGGCGATGGCAGCGACCTCGAAGCGGTTGTTCATCGCCTGCACCACGGCATAGAACCCCGCGAACAGCGCGGCGGTGGTAAATGCGTTGGGCAGCAGATAGATGCTTCGGTGGCGGTTTTCGGAATCGCGCATGGAAAAATTGGGCATAGTCTCAATTACTTACGACGGACATCGAAAGGTTAACTCATCTGGCCGGTCAACGGGCCGCAGCAAGGGCTGTGCCCGCCTCAATAAGCACCCTGTCCTGAAAATAAAAGCGGCATGCCCACGCAGGCATGCCGCTTCGATCCGTGCGCGCGGGGCCAGGCCCCGCGCTGTACCAGGATCAGTTCTTGGACTTGTCCACCAGCTTGTTGGCGGCGATCCAGGGCATCATGGCGCGCAGCTTGCCGCCCACTTGCTCGATCTGCGATTCCGCGTTGATGCGGCGGCGCGAGGTCAGCGTCGGGGCGCCGGCGGCGTTTTCCAGGATGAAGCGCTTGGCGTATTCACCGTTCTGGATGTCCGTCAGGCACTGGCGCATGGCCTTGCGGGTTTCGTCGGTAACGATCTTCGGACCCGTTTCGTACTCGCCGAACTCGGCGTTGTTCGAGATCGAGTAGTTCATGTTGGCGATGCCGCCTTCGTAGATCAGGTCGACGATCAGCTTCAGTTCGTGCAGGCACTCGAAGTACGCCATTTCGGGCGCGTAGCCGGCGTCCACCAGGGTGTCGAAGCCAGCCTTGATCAGTTCGACGGTACCGCCGCACAGCACGGCCTGTTCGCCGAACAGGTCGGTTTCGGTTTCTTCACGGAAGTTGGTTTCGATGATGCCGGCACGGCCGCCGCCATTGGCGCTGGCGTACGACAGGGCCACATCACGGGCGGCGCCCGACTTGTCCTGGTACACGGCCACCAGGTGGGGCACGCCGCCACCTTGCTTGTACGTGTTGCGCACCGTGTGGCCGGGGGCCTTCGGGGCGATCATGATGACGTCGATGTCTTCGCGCGGCACGACCTGGCCGTAGTGGACGTTGAAGCCGTGGGCGAAGGCCAGCGCGGCGCCCGCCTTGATGTTGGCGTGCACTTCCTTGTTGTAGACCGAGGCGATGTTCTCGTCGGGCAGCAGCATCATGACGATGTCGGCCGACTTGACGGCGTCCGCCACTTCCTTGACTTCCAGGCCGGCATTGGCGGCCTTGTTCCACGAGGCGCCGCCCTTGCGCAGGCCGACGATGACCTTCACGCCCGATTCATGCAGGTTCTGCGCGTGCGCGTGGCCTTGCGAACCGTAGCCGATGATGGCAACAGTCTTGCCCTTGATGAGGGAGAGATCGCAGTCTTTGTCGTAGAAAACTTTCATGTTTGTGCTCCAGATTCCAGTATTTGGATATTCGATGGGTTCAGATGTAGGGTGCGGCGTGGCCTGGAAGGCCGGTCAAATCTTCAAAATCCGTTCACCGCGGCCGATGCCGGACACGCCGGTGCGTACGGTTTCAAGGATGGCACTGCGGTCCAGGGCTTCCAGGAAGGCCTGTACTTTTTCCTGCACCCCGGTCAATTCGATGGTGTAGGACTTGTCGGTCACGTCAATGATGCGGCCGCGGAAGATATCGGCCATGCGCTTCATTTCCTCGCGTTCCTTGCCGACCGCGCGCACCTTCACGAGCATCAGCTCGCGCTCGATGTGCGCGCCTTCGGTCAGGTCCACGACCTTGACCACATCAACCAGGCGGTTCAAATGCTTGGTGATCTGCTCGATGACTTCATCCGAGCCGGTCGTGACGATGGTCATGCGCGACAGCGTGGCATCCTCGGTGGGCGCCACGGTCAAGGTCTCGATGTTGTAGCCCCGCGCCGAAAACAGGCCCACCACGCGCGACAGCGCGCCGGGTTCGTTCTCGAGGAGGACGGAAATCACGTGCTTCATGGTGGCCTCCTTACAGGTCTTCAGAGCCAAGCAGCATTTCGGTCAGCCCACGGCCGGCCTTGACCATCGGCCACACGTTTTCGGTGCGGTCGGTGATGAAGTCCAGGAAGACCAGGCGGTCCTTGTGCTTCTTGAAGGCTTCGCGCAGCGCCGGCTCGACATCCGCCGGGCGCTCGATGCGCAGACCCACGTGGCCATAGGCCTCGGCCACCTTGACGAAGTCGGGCAGCGAATCCATGTACGACTCGGAGTAGCGCGAGCCATAGTCGATCTGCTGCCACTGCCGGACCATGCCCAGGAAGCGGTTGTTCAGGCAGACGATCTTGGGCGTCAGGCGGTACTGGGCGCAGGTCGACAGTTCCTGGATGTTCATCTGGATCGACGCTTCGCCGGTGATGACGGCGATGTCATGCCCCGGATTGGCCATCTGCACGCCCATGGCGTACGGCAGGCCCACGCCCATCGTGCCCAGGCCGCCGGAGTTGATCCAGCGACGCGGCTTGTCGAACTTGTAGTACTGCGCCGCCCACATCTGGTGCTGGCCCACGTCGGACGTGACGAAGGCGTCGCCGCCGGTCACTTCCCAGAGCTTTTCCACCACGTACTGCGGCTTGATGACTTCGTCCGAGTTGGCGAACTTCAGGCATTCCTTGCCGCGCCAGGTCTCGACCTGCTCCCACCACTTGGTGATGGACGCGGGCTTGTGCTCGGCGGCGGCGACCTCGTACTGGGCGCTCAGGTCGGCCAGCACATCCTTGACGTTGCCGACGATCGGGACGTCCACGCGCACGCGCTTGGAAATCGAAGACGGGTCGATATCGATATGGATGATCTTGCGGGCGTTCTGCGCGAAGTGCTTGGGGTTGCCGATCACGCGGTCATCGAAGCGGGCGCCGATGGCCAGCAGCACGTCGCAGTGCTGCATCGCCATGTTGGCCTCGTACGTGCCGTGCATGCCGGGCATGCCCACGAACTGGCCGCTGCTGGCAGGGTAGCCGCCCAGGCCCATCAGGGTGCTGGTGCACGGCGCGCCCAATTGCGACACGAGCTTATTCAGCTCGGGTGCGGCGTTCGACAGGATGACCCCGCCGCCGGTGTAGATCATGGGCCGCTCGGCGGCCAGCAGCATCTGCACGGCTTTCTTGATCTGCCCCTGGTGGCCCTTGTTGACGGGCGCATAGGAACGCATCGAGATCTCGCCCTTGGGCGGGGTGTACTTGCACTGCGCGACGGTGATGTCCTTGGGGATATCCACCAGCACCGGGCCGGGACGGCCGGTGCGCGCGATGTAGAACGCGCGGCGCATGGTTTCGGCCAGGTCCTTGACGTCACGCACCAGGAAGTTGTGCTTGACGCAGGGACGGGTGATGCCGACGGTGTCGCATTCCTGGAAGGCGTCCTCGCCGATGGCCGCAGTGGGCACTTGCCCGCTGATGATGACCATGGGGATGGAATCCATGTAGGCGGTGGCGATGCCGGTGACGGCATTGGTCACGCCCGGTCCGCTGGTCACCAGGCAGACGCCGACCTTTTGCGACGAGCGCGAATAGGCATCGGCGGCGTGCACGGCGGCTTGCTCGTGACGAACCAGGATATGCTGGAATTTGTCTTGCTTGAAAATCGCGTCGTAGATGTAAAGCACCGCGCCGCCGGGGTAGCCGAAAACGTGTTCCACGCCTTCATCGGCCAGGCAGCGCACGACGATATCGGCGCCATTCAGTTCCATGTTGTATTTCCTTTCAGTACCGGCCCTGCAACCCTGACTGCTGCTCGCCCGGATACGGCGGCAACGGAACCCATACCGGCTGCGACAACATGATCCGGCGCTTAGCGGCTCACGGAGCCACGCCACCCGGACACCTTGCCGACCCGGCACACGCTCGACAGAACGCAGTGCAAACGCCCCTGGGGGACGCTGGAGGTCGAAATGGAAGCCTTGGCAACACACGCTTGTGGCGCGGCCAACGGCAGGTGTAACTGCTGCGAGATGGCTGGGAGGTGACCCTGACCATCTGCCTCAACGCACCGGTTTCGGATAGGCAGACCGGCGCAAGTGGAGCAATTTACCGCGTTGCGGCAAAGGTAGCAAATCGGCGTATTCCGAAGCGTTGCGAGAAGGTTGCAGGGCAACGCCGCAACCATCTGCCCCCCAAATTGACCGCCCCGACGCGGGCACACGCCTCGCGCGCTCGCTGCCCCCCCAAACGGGGCGCTTTTCCCTCGGGAAAAGAACGGTTCCTGATGCGGATCTATATACTTGTTTCGTCTTCCGCTGCCGAGCTCCGCCCCATGGATTTGCGCATTGCCAGCATTCGCCGCTTCCTCTACAGCCACTACTTCTTCGGCGGGGTACGCCAGGGGGTGGGCATGTTGTTGCCGGTGCTGGTGCTGGGCGGGCTGTTCGGCCACTACACCACCGGCCTGGTCGCGACCTTCGGCGCGCAGTGCCTGGCCATCATCGACCAGCCCGGCGGCCCGCAGCGGCACCGCACCAACGAAATGCTGGGCGGCGCGGCGCTGGGCACCCTGACCGTCATCATCACCGGCCTGGCATCGACCCATCCGGTCCTGATCTGGCTGGTGGTGATCGCGCAGTGCTTCGTCTATTCCATGTTCACGGTGTTCGGCAAGCGCGGCGGCCTGATCGGTTTTGCCGGCCTGTTGCTGATGACCCTGACCATGCATTCGCCGCTGGAACCGCACGAGGTCCTGGCGCATGCCGCCGCCACCCTGGGCGGGGCCTTGTTCTACGTGGCGTTCAGCCTGCTGTTCTCGCGGCTGTTCTGGCTGCGCGAAGAGCAGCAGGCGATGTCGGTGGCGCTGTTCGCCACCGCCGATTACGTGGCCGCGCGCGCGGCCTTCTACGACGAGACCGCCGACCTGGACGAGGCCTACCGCAACCTGATCCAGCGCCAATCGATCATGACCGAAAAGCACCAGGCAGCACGCGACATGGTGCTGCGCGCCCTGCCCCGGGGCAAGGGCCTGGGCGACCGCCAGCGCGTGATGATCTGGAACATGTTCGTGGACATGCTGCAGCTGCTGGACACGCTGGTGGCCACCCATACCGACTACGCCGCCCTGCGCCGCACGCTGGCCGGCAACGACTGCCTGATGTTCATGCGCGACGCGCTGGTGAAAATGTCGCTGGAGCTGAACCGGATTGCGCTGGACGTGTCGCGCGGACGCAAAGTGCAGTACCGCAGCAGCGCCAAGGCCGAACTGCGTGCCATCGAATACGAAATCGAACAGCTCAAGCAGCAGGGCCTGGGCGAGCGCGAACCCGAGATGCTGGCGCTGATCGTGCAGGTGCTGCGCCGCCTGCGCAATTCCGCGCGCATCGTCGACCGCCTGGCCGACCACACCGCGGCCTCGCCGCATGCCAAGCCCACCGACGTGCTGCGCATCAACAAGTCGCTGACCCGCTTCATCTCGCGCCAGGAATTCCGCTTCGGGCTGCTGACCAGCAACCTGCGGCTGGATTCGCCCCACTTTCGCTACGCGCTGCGCGTGACGGCGGCGGCCGCCATCGCCATGACGCTGGCCAGCCGCTGGCTGTCGCCGGCGTTCTCGGCGCACAACTACTGGATCATGCTGACCATCGTCATCATCATGAAGCCGGGCTTCGCGCTGACCCGCCAGCGCAATGGCTGGCGCCTGATGGGTACGCTGATCGGCTGCCTCTGCGCGCTGCTGCTGTTCAACCTGACCGACCGGGCGGAATTGCTGTTTGCCGTGCTGCTGGGCGCCTGCATCATGGGCAACAGCCTGGTGCAGCTGAACTACATGGCCAGCGCCATCTTCAACACCTTGTTCGTGGTGCTGGTGTTCCACTTCGTCTCACCCGGCACGGTGTCCATGGCGGTGATCGGCGAGCGCGCCATCGACACGCTGCTGGGCTGCGCGCTGGCGCTGGTCTGCAGCTACATCCTGCCCTGGTGGGAAGCGCGCTATCTCAAGCCGCTGGCCGCGGCCGCCACCCGCGCCAACCGCGAATACCTGATGGCCGGCCTGCGCTACGTCGAAGCCATGCAGGCCAACGGCGCGCCGGTGGGCGCCGCCGCCGACGAGACCCCGGCGGTCACCGACGCCGACCTGGCCTGGCGGCTGGCGCGCAAGAACGTGCACATCTCGTTCAGCAATTTCGCCGAAGCCTTCTACCGCATGATGAGCGAGCCCAAATCGCACCAGGTGAGCGTGCCCGAACTGAACAACCTGCTGATCCAGAACCACGTGCTGGCCTCGCAGATCACGGCGGCCATCCCCATCCTGGCCGCCCTGCCCGCCACGCCCGCCGCCGTGCAACAGGCACTGACCGGCATGGTGGACCTGCTGGATGAAAACCGTGCCCAGACGCCGGCCAACCTGCCCACCCAGTTCGATACCGAAGGCGAACAGGCCGCCCTGGTGTATCCGGTCAAGCAGATGCTCAAGGCCGCCCACATGATCCGCCAGGAATTGCACGCCCTGGCGGATCCGCAGCACGCGCCGCCGGTGGCGGCCCCGGCCTGAAGCCGCCTTGACCCGCCAAAAACAAAACGCCGGCCTCTTGCGAGGCCGGCGTTTTTTAAGCTGAACGGCGCGCCGCTCAGACCTTGCGGCGAAACACCAGTTTGTCCTCGGTGGAGGCCGAGGCGTCGAACTTGTAGCCTTCCAGGTCAAAGCCATGCAGGCCTTCCGGCTTGGCGACCTTGTGCAAGATGGCGTAGCGCGCCATCAGGCCGCGGGCACGTTTGGCGTGGAAACTGATGATCTTCCAGGCGCCGTTCTTCCAGTCCTGGAATACGCACTGCACCACGCGGGCCTTGAGCGCCTTCAGGTCGACCGACTTGAAATACTCCTCGGACGCCAGGTTGACGATCACCGGCGCCTTCTGGCCGGCCTGCCGCTCGTTCAGGTAGTCGGCGATGCCGCTGCCCCAGTACTCATACAGGTTCTTGCCCTTGGGCGTTGCCAGCCGCGTGCCCATTTCCAGGCGGTACGGCTGCATCAGGTCCAGCGGCCGCAACACACCATACAGGCCACTCAGGATAGCCACGTGTTCCTGCGCCCAATCGAGCTGCCGGGCCGACAGGGTCGAGGCATCCAGCCCTTCGTAGACATCGCCATTGAAGGCCAGCACCGCCTGGCGCGAATTGGCCTGCGTGAACGTGCGCTTCCAATGCGCGTAGCGTTGCACGTTCAGTTCGGACAAGGCCGGGCTCAGGCTCATCAGCTCGGAAATGTCGTCGGCGGTCTTGGTCTTGAGCACCTTGATCAGGCCGGCGGCCTGGTCCACGAACAGCGGCTGGGTATG
Source organism: Achromobacter sp. ASV32 (assembly GCF_016428805.1). GTDB lineage: Bacteria > Pseudomonadota > Gammaproteobacteria > Burkholderiales > Burkholderiaceae_B > Achromobacter. The sequence continues at coordinate 44,602 of NZ_JAELTJ010000002.1, read as the reverse complement.
GGTCTCGACGTGGACGGGCGAGTCATAGTCCAGCTTTTTGGCGGGGGAAAGCAGAAACAGCATTCGGGGTTCCTTTATCAGCGCGCCGTCCAGCCGCCATCGACGGAGACGGTCGTTCCAGTGATTTGCGCAGCGGCGTCGGACGCCAGGAAAACGGCCGTGCCGCCCAGCTGCTCGGGCGTGACGAATTGCAGCGAGGGCTGCTTTTCGCTGAGCAGTTCGCGGGCGGCGGTTTCCTGGTCCACGCCGTTCTTTTCGGCCAGCGCCGAGATCTGTTTTTCAACCAGCGGGGTACGCACCCAGCCCGGGCAGATGGCGTTGGCGGTGATGCCCTGGCCGGCGGTTTCCAGGGCCGTCACCTTGGTGAAGCCCACCACGCCGTGCTTGGCGGCCACGTAGGCCGACTTGTTGGCCGAGGCCACCAGACCGTGCGCCGACGCGATGTTGATGATGCGGCCAAAGCCCTGCTTTTTCATGTGCGGCAGGGCCGCGGCGGTGCCATGGAATACGGCCGACAGGTTCAGCGCCAGGATGGCGTCCCACTTGTCGGCGGGAAAATCCTCGATCAGCGCGGTGTGCTGGATGCCGGCGTTGTTCACCAGGATGTCGATGCGGCCCGTCTGGCGGACCGTATTGTCGATCAGGCCGCGCACGGCATCTCCCCTGGACAGGTCGGCGCCGTCGTACAGCACCTTCACGCCATGCCGGGCGGCCAGACTGGCGCGCAACTTTTCGATCTCGGCGGCGTCGCCAAACCCATTCAGGACGATATCGGCGCCTTGCTGCGCCAGGGCCGTGGCGATACCCAGGCCGATCCCGCTGGTGGAACCGGTGACGACTGCGACTTTTCCTTTGAGCATTGATGTTCTCCTGTGGCTGAGCGCGGAATGCGGGCGGCGGCCGGATCACGCCGGCCAGCGCCGCGGGCGGAACACGGCTGAAAAAAACAGGTCAAGTGTAGCTGCCCGGCAAGGCGGCAATCATGCCATGTCCCCACGGGCCGCGGGGTCAAGCGCCGGGCTTGTCCGCGTGAGACGATACCGGCTGCGCAGTCCGTCCCACCGGCTGCGGCTGGACGGCGGCGGCCGGCGAGCCTGGCTCGGATTCACCCGCGGGCAACACCACAGGCAAATCCGCCATGCCGCCCAGACGCTCGGGCACCCGCTCGAGCAGTTTGATCAGAATGGGCACCACGCCCATCGAGATCGCCACCACCACGGCCAGGACATCGCGCTGGCCCAGATCCATCAGGTGGTTGTCCCAGGCCTCGTTGAAAATCGCGAAACTGAATTCGCCGCCTTGCGCCAGCACCATGGCAAACAGCAGCCGGTGATAACGCGGCAGCCCCAGAAAGCGGGCAAAGCCGTACAGCAGCGCCGCCTTCACGGCCAGCAGTGCCGTCACGCCCGCCAGAATGAACTTCCAGTGCTCGGCCACCACATGCAGGTTCACGGACATGCCGATCGCCACGAAGAACAGGCCCAGCAGCAGCCCTTTGAAGGGATCGATGGCCTTTTCCAACTCGTCGCGATAGCGCGATTCCGCCATCAGGACGCCCACCAGGAATCCTCCCAAACCGGCCGACAGCCCGGCATGGTCGAACAGTTGGGCGGTGCCAATCACCATGAGCAGCGCGGCCGCCGTGAACAGTTCGTTCAGTTGGGCCTTGGCCGCCCAGCCCAGTAGACGCAGGCGATAGGCGGCCGCCACGACAGCCACCGCGATCAACGCTTCCTTGAAGGACGGCTCCGCGGTGCCGCCCGCGCCCAGCAGCCCGGCCGCGACCAGCATCGGGATCGCCGCCATGTCCTGGAACAGCAGCACGCCCAGCGCCGACCGGCCCATCGGGGTGCGCGTCAACTGGCGCTCATCAAGCAGGCGCAGGGCCACGGCGGTCGACGACAGCGCCAGCGACAGGCCGCACAACACCGCCGCCTGCCACTCCATGCCCGCCATATGGCGCAAGGCTGCGCCGAACACCAGGCCCAGCAGCAGTCCGCAAGCCAGCATCTGCAGCGATCCCAGCGCGAACACCTCGCGGCGCATGGCCCAAAGGCGCTTGGGCGCCAGTTCCAGGCCGATGATGAACAACATCATCACCACGCCCCACTGCGACAGGTTGACCATGTCACCCACATCGGTCACCAGCTTCAGGCACGACGGCCCGACCAACACCCCCGCCAGCAGATAACCCGGGATGGCGCCCAACCCCAATCGCTGGGTCAGGGGCACGCACAGGACGGCGGCGAGCAACAGGATGAGAAGCAGGTTCATCTGGGCCAGGCAGCGGGGTCGCGACAGTGCGATTCTGCGCAAAGAATGCCCGCAGCGAAAGCCGATGAAACCCGCTGTAGCCGGCCAAGCCCTGGGGCTTTACACAAATTATTTTTTTGCTGTAGAATTGCGGGCTTCGCTGCTCCGAGAACGCAGATTCTTCCGACCAGGAATCTGATTGTGAAAGGAACAGGGCTGGTGGGCTAACCCCCCGTTGGCGCTGAACCGGAAGTTTCACCGTTACGGAATCCAGCCACGGAGAGGTGGCAGAGTGGTCGAATGTACCTGACTCGAAATCAGGCGTACGGTATCCCCGTACCGTGGGTTCGAATCCCACCCTCTCCGCCAGTATTCCAAAAAGGCCAATCCCTCGGGATTGGCCTTTTTCTTTGTCCGGCTCGTCATGCCGTCCAGCGCCCGCAGGCACTGGACGGACGCAAAAGACTCAATACGCCGCGATGCGCGGCGCTGCGCCCGCCGCGGAGACGGCTGACCCGGCAGCGGCCAGGACCGGCCGGCCCGCTTCGTGCTTGCCCTCCGGCAGCTTGAAGGCGCTGACGGCCCGGGTGAGTTCGGCCGCCTGGTCCTGCATGGAACCTGCCGCGGCCGCGGCCTCCTCCACCAGCGCCGCGTTCTGTTGCGTGACCTCGTCCATCTGGGATACGGCGCGGTTGACCTGCTCGATGCCGTCCGCCTGCTCGGCGGATGCCGCGGCGATCTCGCCCATGATGTCGGTCACGCGCTGCACCGAGCTGACGATGTCCTGCATCGTCGTTCCCGCCCGTTCGGCGCTGCCCGATCCCTGGCGGATCTTCGACACCGTGTCCTCGATCAGCACCTTGATTTCCTTGGCCGCCTGGGCGCTGCGCTGCGCCAGCGTGCGCACTTCGGCCGCGACCACGGCGAAGCCCTTGCCCTGCTCGCCTGCCCGCGCCGCCTCCACCGCGGCGTTCAAGGCCAGGATATTGGTCTGGAAGGCAATGCCGTCGATCACGGAAACGATATCGGCGATCTTGACGGAACTGGCCGAAATCGCGCTCATCGTGCTCACGACCTCGGATACGGTGGCGCCGCCCCGCGATGCGGTGTCCGAAGCCGCCGCGGCCAGCTGGTTCGCCTGCTTGGCGCTGTCGGCGTTTTGCTTCACGGTGGAAGACAGCTGCTCCATGGACGCAGCGGTTTCTTCCAACGAGGCGGCCTGTTGTTCGGTGCGGGAAGACAAATCGGTATTGCCCGCCGCGATCTCGCCCGAGGCGGACGCGATGCTGTCCACGCCGGTGCGGATTCTGGAGACCGTGTCGACGAGGTTCGCGTTCATGGATTGCAGCGCCTGCATCAGTTGGCCGATCTCGTCGCGCGAGGTCGCGGTAATGCTGCTGGTCAGGTCATTGGCGGCCACGGTGCGCGCCACGCGCACCGCATGGGACAGCGGCCGGGTAATGCCACGCGTCAGCAGGACCGCCAGCAGCAGGCCGCTCACGACCGCGATGGCCCCGATGACCATCATCCAGAAATTGGCCGTGCGGTAGGCGCTTTCGATCTCGCTGCCCTGCGCGTCGATCTCGGCGCGCTGCAGGTTGGACAGCTTGGTGATCTGGTCGATGAACTGCCGAGTGGCCGGCACGAATTCCTGCGTGAAGATCCTGTCGGCAGCCTGCGCGTTGCCCTCTTGCTTGGCCTTGAAGATGCCATCGCGCGTGCGCAGGTACTCCGCCCGCGACTTTCCGATGCCTTCCCACAGCTGCCGCTCTTCACTGCTTTGGATCAACGGCTCGATCTTTTGCTGCAACGCCGAGGAGTTGCGCGTGGACGTGGCGGCCTCTTCCGTGAAGAAGCCCGCCAGGCTGGCGTCCGCGCTCTTGGCGATCGCCGTGGTTCGAGTCACCCCGGTCTGAATGTTGCGCGCCCAATCGCTGATCAGGCGCTCTTTGATCAGCGACTGCTGCGTGACGGTCTCGACCGATGCGTTGATATTGGCCAGGCTGACCAGACCCACGATGCACATCGTGATGATCATGGCCAGCAAGACGGCAAATCCACCCGCCAGGCGGGTTCCGAGCTTCATATTTTTCATACTGCCTCCAGCTGCCACCCAGGCAGGATTGAAGGCATGGTCCGGCGGTTGCAGTGGCGGCGCATGAACACGCCCCGCCCCTGTCGACCAGATGCCCGCAAGCCCTGGATGGTCCGCCCCTAAATATTAGTCATCATGCATCAAGGAAAATGCCGCCGGAGAATTCGATATCGAGGATTCTCGCGAGGGTCCGGAAGATGCTAGCAGTCCGGATTTGGCCGACATCTCGCGAAATGCAGCGCTATTTGGCGCAAGTTCCCCTGTTTGCATTGCCCGCGCTCGGCCGACGCACGCCGACCTTGCCCGCCGCGGTCCTGCTTCAGGTTGATGAGGCGTAAAAAAGACGGCCAGGTCGGCCGTCCCATTCCCCGACTACCCCCAGCGCGAGGCCCGACCATGTCGGGGCTCGCGCTCGACCGCGCCAGGATCGGGCGGGCCTCGCGGCGCGCGTTCAACCTTCGGCCACGATCTTCGCGTCCTGGATCGTCTTGGCGTATTTGCGCTGCTCGTCGCGCATGAAGTCGGCAAAACGCTGCACGCTGCCGCCGCCGTCCTCGGCGCCGACCTGCGCCAGCTTTTCCTGCACATCGGCCATGGCCAATACCCGGTCAATGTCCTGGTTCATGCGCTGGACCATGGCGTCGGGCATCTTGGCCGGGCCGACCACGCCGAACCAGATGCTGGCCTCGAACCCCGGGTAGCCCTGCTCGGCCACCGTGGGTACGTTGGGCTGGCTCCTGGAACGCTGCTGCAGCGTCTGCGCCAGCGCGATGACCTTGCCGGACTGGATCAACGGCGTGGCGGTGGTCATACCCTCGAAGCAGTACTGCACATGACCGCCCAGCAGGTCGTTCATCAGTGGCGCCGACCCCTTGTAGGGTACGTGCAGCACATCGATGTTGGCGCGGGCCTTGAAGATTTCCAGCGCCAGGTGCTGGGCCGAGCCGCTACCCGCGGAGCCGAAGATGATCTTGCCCGGCTGGGCCCGGCACAGCGCCACCAGGTCGGGCAGGGTCTTGGCGGGCTGGGCCGCGCCGCCAATCAGCAGGGTCGGCGTCTTGCCCACCAGCGCGATGGGCGAGAAATCCCGCTCGGCCGAATAACCCAGCTTGGGTTGCAGGCCCGGCGCGATACCGTGGCTGTTCACGTGCGCCATCAGCAAGGTGTTGCCGTCGCCCGGCTGGCGGGCCACTTGCTCGGCGGCAATGATGCCTGCCGCGCCCGCCCGGTTTTCCACAATCACCGGAATGCCCCACATCACGCCCAGCTTCTGGCCCAGCAGCCGCGCCAGCACGTCCGTGCCACCGCCCGCCGGAAAGCCCACCACGATCTTGACCGGACCGGACGGCAGATTCTCCGCCCGGGCCAGCGGCAGGACGAGCGCCGCCCCCAGCGCCGCGGCGCCAGTAATGAAATGCCTGCGTTGCATGTTTGTCTCCTCGCGCGCCGGGTTCATGCCCGGCGACTGTTCAAGTAAGCCTTATCACCGCCTCCGTCCGCCCCTCGCGATGCGCGACCGGCGGGCCAACGCGGCCTGTCCTGCCCGCTCAGCCTGCCGGAGCCGCCAGCCGCTGGGCCAACTGTGCCGCTTGCGCGTCCGTCAGTTCCACCAGCGGCGGGCGCACCGTCATCCAGGCCGGATCATTGCGTCGCTGCGCGATGGCGGCTTTCATGGCCGGAATCATCGGATACGACTGGAAAATGGCACGGGTGTCATTCAGGGCGCGCTGGCGGTCCTGCGCGTCCGGCGCCTGCCAGTTCCGGTACAGCGCCACGATCGGCGCCGCATTGACGTTGCCGGTGGCGGTGATGCACCCGGCGCCGCCCGCGCGCATCGTGTCCAGCAACACGGTTTCCGTCCCCGCAAACACATCGAAGCCACGCGGCTGGAAGTCGCGCAGCATGGCCTGGGTATTGGCCCAGTCCCCCGAGCTGTCCTTGATGCCGGCGATGATCCCGGGAAATTCCCCCAGCAGCCGGTCGATCAGCGCCAGGCTGATGGGCACCCCCGACACTGGCGGGATGTGATACAGGTAGATGCGCAGGCGTGCATCGGCGACCTGCTCGATGACGTGTGCGAAGGCGCGGAACAGGCCTTCGTCACTGACACCCTTGTAGTAGAACGGCGGCAACATCAGCACCCCGCCGCAGCCGGCATTGACCGCATGGCGGGTCAGCTCGACCGCATCGGGCAACGCGCAGGCGCCGGTGCCCGGCATCATGCGCGCAGGCGGCAGGCCGGCATCGACCAAGGCGTCCAGCAGTTGGCGCTTTTCGGCGACGCTGAGCGAGTTGGCTTCGGAGTTGGTGCCAAAGATCGCCAGCCCCGCGCCCTGGTCCACCAGCGCGCGGCAATGGGCAACGAATCGCGGCGCGCTGGGCGACAGATCCGCGTTGAACGGCGTAAGGACCGGGGCATACACGCCTTGCGGCCGGTCCGCGGCTTGAATGCTCATGAAGACTCTCCTGTTCAGCGGCCGATGCGGGACCACTTGCCGAAACGCTCGACCATGCGCTCATCGAAGCCGAATCCCAGGCCGGGCTCCTGGTGCAGCACGACGCGACCTTGCTTGTGGGTCAGTTGACGGTCAACCAGCTTGCGGAAATTCAGGACCTGATCGTCCCAGAAAAACTCAACATAGCGCGCGTTGGGCGTGGCGGCCACCAGCGGCGCGTGCACGTCGTGGAACCAGTGCGGACACACCACCACGCCGTAGCTGGCGGCGGTGGCGGCGATGCGCTTCCATTCCGTGATGCCGCCACACACCGCGGCATCGGTCTGCAGGATGCCGGCCGCGCCCTTGTCCAGCAGTTCCTTGTGGTACCAGCGGCCGTAGCCGATTTCAGCGGTGGCGATCGGCAGGTGCGTCAGGCGTGCCAGCTTGGCATGGCTGTCGATGTCGTCCGGTCCGAATGGCTCTTCGATGAAATACGGTTCGTATTGCTCGAAGCGGCGGATGTACTGCATGGCCTGGGTCACGTCCTGCCAGGCGTTATTGCAGTCCATCATCAGCTCGACGTCCGGTCCCACGGCCTCGCGCGCCGCCTTCAGGCGCGCTTCTTCTTCGCGCGGGGACAGACGGCCGGTCTTCATCTTGACGGCCTTGAAGCCCTTGGCGACGTAGCTGGCCATTTCCTCGCCCAGATGCTGCGGCGTCTTGCCGTCCAGGTAATAGCCGCCGCTGGCGTAGGCCGGCACCGATTCCAGTTCCATCGCGCCCAGGAATTTGTGCAGCGGCAGGCCGGCAGTCTTGGCATTCAGATCCCACAGGGCGATGTCCAGCGCGCTCAATGCGCGCATCACCGTGCCCTGGCGTCCTTGCAGCAGCGCTTCCTGGTACATGGCCTGCCACAGGCCTTCGACGGCGTGCGAGTCACGGCCCAGCAGCACCGGCGCCAGCAGGCTCTGGACCGCCGCCTCGAAGATCGCGCCGCCGGCGCTGCCCACGTAGCAAAAGCCGATGCCTTCCACGCCCTCGGCGCTGCGGACCTTGACCAGGCCGTAATGGCGGGTGGAGACGGTGCGGTTCGAAAACGAAGTGACCTTGTCCAGGGGCACCGCGGCGGCGCAAACGTCGATGGATTCAATAATGGGCACGGCAGAACTCCTGATAACGGAAATAGTGCGGGTCGCGCCGCCAGCACGCTTTGCGCCGGCGCAACGCTGAACCGCATTCTTGCCTTGCCCAAAGAAACAAACAATTATCTTGAACCATCTTTAGAATATGAAAAAAGCATCTCCCCAGAGTGCCAGACCATGGATTCGAGATTCCTGCAGACCTATGTGCACGTAGTGGAACTGGGGTCTATCGCCCAGGCCGCCCGCCATCAGGGGCTCACGCCGGCCACGGTGCAACAGCGCCTGCGCGCCCTGGAAGCGGACATGGGCAGCGCGCTGATCGCACGCTCGGGCCGCACCGTCAAGCCCACGGCGGCGGGCACCCGCATCCTGGCGCGCGCGCGCAATGTGCTGCGCGACCTGCGCGACCTGCGTTCGGCCGCCACCGAGTCGGACCTGCCAGCGGGGCCCTTGCGCCTGGGCGCCACCCCCACCGCATTGACCGGCATCATGCCGCCGGTGTTGCGCACCTGGGCGGCGCGGCATCCCCACATCGAGATCTATATCGAACCCGCGCCCACCACCCTGCTCTACAGCAAGGTGCTGGCCGGCGAGCTGGACGGCGCCCTGCTGGTGCACCCCATGTTCACCCTGCCCAAGTCGTGCGTCTGGCGGGACCTGCGGCGCGAGCCGCTGGTCCTGGTGACGCCCGTGGACATGGCGGTGCAGGACCCGCTGGCCGTGATCGCGCGCGAACCCTATATCCGCTACGACCGCAGCGTGGTGGGCGGCCGCATGGCCGACGACTACCTGCGCGCCCGCAATCTGCGGCCCCAGGTCAGGTTCGAGCTGGACGGCATCGATTCGATCGCCAAGCTGGTATCGGAAGGATTGGGGGTGGCGCTGCTGCCCGACTGGGCCACCACCGGCGCGTCGCCGGCGCCCGTCAAGCGCTGGCCTTTGCCGGCGCCGTGCCCGTCGCGCACCGTCGGCGCGCTCTGGCCGCGTTCCGGCGTGCGTTCGGAGTTGATGCGGGCGTTCGTGGAGCTGGCGGAAAGCCAGGCGACAGCAGGCCGCCCGGACATGACCAGCACCGATGGGCCGCCGCGCAAGACCCGGCAGCCCTGACCGGACGCTACGTCGCCAAGCCGCCCTGCAATTGGCCGTCGCGCGCCACGACGACGCCGCCGGACACCACCAGGCGGCGCGGCGCGCGTTGCGCCACTGCTTCGGCGATGCCGCTGGCGGCCACCAGCACCAGGTCAGCACGCGCGCCAGGCGCCAGCCCATAATCCGCGAAACCGCAAGCGCGGGCCGCATCGACGCTGACGCAGTCAAACGCCCACTGCACTTCATCATCGCGGCGCAGGTCGTTGCGCAGGCCGATCATCATGGCACGCGCCAGCATGTCGGGACTGCCGTAGGGCGTCCAGGTATCGCGGATGCCATCGTTGCCACCAAAGAGCGTCACGCCCGCTTCGCGACAGGCCCGCAACGCGGGCACCGGGCGGGAGGGCGGCGCCGTGGTCAATATCGCCACGTCCAGCGCGGCCATGCGCTTGAGCAGGCCGTCCAGCCGCCTGGCATCTACGCCACCCAGACAGAATGCGTGACTGATGACGACCTGGCCGCGCATATCCAGCGCCTGGGTGCGATCCAGGATCAGGTCCAGCGTGAAAGCCCCCAGGTCACCCGGCTCGTGCAGATGAATATCGATGGGCTTGCCGTGCTTGCCGGCCAGGCCGAACAGCACATCCAGCGACTGCGCCGGGTCACGGTCGATGGCCGATGGATCCAGGCCACCCAGCACATCGGCGCCTTGTGCCAGCGCCTGGTCGAGCAGCGCGGCGGTACCGGGGCGGATCAGCAGGCCCGATTGCGGAAACGCCACCGTCTGGATCTCGACCAGGCCAGCCAGCGCCTGCCGGGTGCCGTGCACACCTTCCAGATGGCGCAGCCCGGCCTCGGTGTCGACATCGACGTGGCTGCGGATGCGGGTCGTGCCCTCACGCAGGAAAGCCAGTGCCAATGCGCGCGAATGGCTGGCGGCGTCATGGCCGCTGGCGGCGCGCCAGGCGCGTTCGTTGTCGATGCGGTCGGTCAGCGCCGGCCCCACCTGGTTCACGTACCAGGGCGAATCCCAGGTCGTCTTGTCCAGATGAGTGTGCCCCTCCACCAGGCCCGGCAGGAGCAGCATGCCGCCGCCCTGCTCTTGCGGCACGCCGGCCGGGGCTTGCAGCCCGAGGCCGACGCGTTCGACGCGGCCACGGCTGATCAGCACGTCGGCCGGGGTGCCATCAGGCAGGCGAACGTTGTTTAACAACAGGTCGGTCATGGCGGCGTCCTTGACGCGCAGCGCAGGCGGTTGGCAGCGGCAACGCCGCGCCAGCTCAGGCTTGCTGCGGCGGTTCGATCCAGAAGAAACGCTGCCCCTGGCGAATCATGTCGGCCACGCCTTCGGCGCCCAGGCGATAATCAGTGCCCATGAGCGTGGCGCCGCCATCTTCATGAATATGGATGACGGCCAGCGGGTCGGAGGCCATGGTGTACCAGTAGTAACCGGGCTTGAGATCATGCAGGTCTGTGTTCATGAACCGAGTATACAAACAACGCCGGCGCGTATTCAAAAAGACACACAATTAACCCTTTGCCTGACATGATGACGGGTAAGCGTCATACTGTTCCATGCGAGGCTTTAGCAAGCCCGCCATGTTGGCACGCGTCGACTCGGCCGCAGCATCATTAGCGCGCAAGCGTTGATCGTGAGGGGAACAACGGCGTATGAAAAGGCAGGCACTTCAATTCAGCGAGCCGCTCAAGCAAGCCATTTTGGACGGCTATAAGGTGCAAACCCGCCGCATCGTCAAGCCACAGCCCACCAAGCCCACCATCGCCTGGTACGCGGATGCATCGGATTCCGGCAAATGGGTCGCAATGGGTCCCACCAAGGAAGGCTCCAGCGAAATGCGCAAGACGTCTGCCTGGGTCACCTGCCCCTATGGCAAATCAGGCGACAGCATTGTCCTTGAGGACGAAGCCGGCAGGCCTTTCGCCACCGCCGTCATCGTCGGTGTACGGATCCAACGACTGCAAAAGCTGTCCGACGCCGATGCCCGCGCCGAGGGCACGCAGGCGCTCTACCACGCGTCGGCGCTGCTGCCGGGGGTGCCGCTGCAAACCGCGTTTGCCCTGACTTGGTGCGAGCGCTACGGGACCCATGCCTGGGCGGCCAATCCCTGGGTGTGGGTAGTCGAATTCCGCTGCCAACAGCCCGACGAAACCTGAGCCGCCGGCGCTCCCCCTCCCGTGGGGCAGGCGTACCGGTGTTGTTTGCCCGCCATCGCCCGCCTCTTCTGATGGTGACGACCTGTAACCCCCCCGGCCTGCTTCCGCGCATTCCACCGTATTTCAGTCGATTTCAACTGCGGGTTTACCAGAGCGGGAGCGGTCTGCCGCGACGCAACAAATCCGTCCCCGACTGCGGCGCAACCGTTGCGGATTGTCGCTATTGAGGCGGGTCCACTTACCCATGCAGAACCGAAAAGGCCGAAAATGGTCTCAACGAATACATAACTTTGCTGCGTCATGCAGTAGGCAGGTGCAACATGAAAAAATGGCTCATCGCAGGTGCCGGTGCCGCAGGTCTGCTGATCTCCAGCGTGGCGTTGGCGCGCGTGGATGTCGGGATCTCCATCGGGGTGCCGGGGGTGGTGTACCCGGCGCCGGTGTATGTCGCCCCGGCCCCGGTCTATGTGGCCCCGGCGCCGGTCTACGCCCCGCCGCCGCCCGTCTACTACCGTCCGGCGCCCGTCTACGTGGCCCCGCCGGTGGTCTACCCCGCGCCGGTCTATATCCGTGGCGGCGGCTACTGGCGCGGTCACGGCGGCTACTACCGGGGTCCCGGCCCGGGCTACTACCGCGGCGGCGGTTACCACAACGGCTGGCATCGCTAAGCCAGCCAGGCGCCCGGCGAGGCGCCCACCAAAACCAAAGGCCACTCTTGCGAGTGGCCTTTTTTCCTGCGGGACAATTTCCGGTGCCCCGTGGGAAGCGTGTCAGGCCGCGGGGGCCTGAGCGGGTTTGCCAGCCGAGACGGCGGGCGGGGACTGCGGCACCGGGCTGGGTTTGCCATCAACCCAACGCGGCGATTCCTGAACAAGATCAATCCAGCGACGCGGCGAGCTCGACGCCCGCCACCAACCATTATGCGGACGCATGAGCAAACTCCGGTTCACCGTTGAAACGCACACCATTGATTTCTTCAAACAATTGCCGGCTTTCCTGTTCTGCTTCGTGCAAGCTTGCGAACGGTGCCTGTCCCGGCACAGTCCAGCATTTTTCCGGTGCGGTACCGCCTACGCGGCGAGTCCATATCTGCACGCGGTAGCCCTGTTCGTCATCCTGAGCCACAGAGCATCTCACACGAAAATCTCCAATCATTCTTGAAGTCATGGACAACTCCTTGTTATATAAGTGAATGAAGCGTGTAGAACGCATGCGTATTGTGCCGGAACTATCCGGCCCTTTTATTAAAAATACACAATTGCTCACATCAAAATCAAGCACTCACGCCATCAGCATAATCCGCCAACACGACAGGAATATGTCTTGATCATAAGTAAACCGCGGTGTGCACCCTATCCCCCTTCTGGCCGATAGCACCTGAAAACGACCATCCCGCGGCAATAAAAAGCGGAGCACGAGGCTCCGCTTTTTATTTATCCGAACGCGGTTCGCGTCAGGGCTTCAATACGGTCAGGCCGCCCATATAAGGCTGCAGCGCTTCGGGGACCAACACACTGCCGTCCGCCTGCTGGTGGTTTTCCAGCACGGCCACCAGCGCGCGGCCCACGGCCAGACCGGAACCGTTCAGCGTATGCACGTATTCCGGCTTGCCCTGAGCATTGCGGAAACGCGCCTGCATGCGGCGGGCCTGGAAGGTTTCGCAGTTGGACACCGACGAAATCTCGCGCCAGGTGTTCTGCGCCGGCAGCCAGACCTCCAGGTCGTAGGTCTTGGCCGCGCCAAAGCCCATGTCGCCGGTGCACAGCAGCACCACGCGGTACGGCAGCCCCAGCAACTGAAGCACGCGTTCGGCGTGGCCAACCATGTGTTCCAGGGCTTCGTAGGACTGGTCCGGTTGCGTGATCTGGACCATTTCGACCTTGTCGAACTGGTGTTGGCGAATCATGCCGCGCGTGTCGCGGCCGCCACTGCCGGCTTCGGAACGGAAGCACGGCGTGTGGGCGGTGAGCTTGAGCGGCAGGTCGGCGGCAGCCAGGATGGTGTCGCGCGCTACGCTGGTCAGCGTGATTTCCGAGGTGGAGATCAGGTACTGGTCTTCACGCACGAAGGGTTTGCCATGCTCGTCGACTTTGGGGTCATCGTCGCCGCCGCCCTTGGACACGGCGAACATGTCGTCCTTGAACTTGGGCAGCTGACCCGTGCCGTACAGCGTCGAAGCGTTGACGATGTACGGGGTGTAGCACTCGGTGTAGCCATGGGTACCGGTCTGCAGGTCGAGCATGAACTGCGACAGCGCGCGGTGCAGGCGGGCGATGGGACCGCGCATGAACGAGAAGCGCGCGCCCGACAGCTTGGCGGCCATGTCGAAATCGAGGCCCAGCGGCTCGCCGATGGCCACATGGTCGCGGGCTTCGAAGGCCAACGGCTGCGGGTTGCCGTCGGCGCCGGCCGCGGCGGGCAGCCAGCGGCGGACTTCGACGTTGTCGTCGGCCGACTCGCCCAGCGGCACGCTGGCGTGCGGCAGGTTCGGCACCGACATCAGCAACTCGTTCAGCGGTTGCTGCAAGGAAGCCAGCTCGTCTTCCAGCTGCTTCAGGCGTTCGGGCACAGCCTGCGATTCCGCCATGACGGCGCTGGCGTCTTCGCCCTTGGCCTTGAGCTGACCGATCTGCTTGGCCAGCGCGTTGCGGCGGGCCTGCAGGGATTCGGTTTCGGTCTGGACGGCCTTGCGGCGAGATTCCAGCTCGTTGAACCGTTCCGTGTCGAAGGACACGCCACGGCTCTTGAGGCGGTCTACGACGGTTTGCAGGTCTTTGCGCAGCAGTATCGGGTCTAGCATAGTGGTGTCGGTGAGGTTGCGAGAAGCAACGGGCGCGGCCCGTTACCGTTTCTTGGCACGTTCTTCTGCGTCCAGCTCGCGCAGAAATGCCAACTTCTGCTGGATTTTAGCCTCCAGGCCGCGATCGGTCGGCCGATAGAAGGACGGATTGAGCCCATCGGGGAAATATTGCTCGGCCGCGGCGTAGCCGTGCGGCTCGTCGTGGGCATAGCGGTAGGCCTTGCCGTGACCCAGTTGCTTCATGAGCTTGGTGGGCGCATTGCGCAGGTGGATGGGCACCGGCGCGCTGCCATGTTCGGCAGCGAACTTGCGGGCCTGGTTATAGGCGTTGTAGACCGCGTTCGACTTGGCGGCGCAGGCCATGTAGACCACCGCCTGGGCCAGCGCCAGCTCGCCCTCGGGCGAGCCGAGCCGTTCGTAGATATCGGCGCCGTTCACGGCCAGGTCGGTGGCGCGCGGGTCGGCCAGGCCGATGTCTTCCACCGCCATGCGCACCAGCCGGCGCGACAGGTACTTCGGGTCGGCACCGCCGTCGATCATGCGGCAGAACCAGTACAACGCGGCGTCCGGGTTGGAGCCGCGCACCGACTTGTGCAACGCGCTGATCTGGTCGTAGAAGGCGTCACCGCCCTTGTCGAAGCGCCGCAGGTTCTGCGACAGCGAGATTTCCAGCCACTCGGCATCGACCGTGTCGCGGCCGGCGGATTGGGCGGATTCGGCGACCACTTCCACGGCGCTGATGAGGCGCCGTGCGTCGCCGTCGGCCCAGGCCGCGAGTTGTTCGCGCGCATCGGGCGCGATATGGATCCTGGCGCCGTCATCCAGCCCATCGTTGAGCGCCTCGGCGGCGCGGTCGACCAGTTGCTGCAGCTCTTCGGTGGTCAGCGACTGCAACACGTAGACGCGGGCGCGCGACAGCAGCGCGGAATTGACCTCGAACGAGGGGTTTTCCGTGGTGGCGCCGATGAAGGTGAACAGGCCGCTTTCGACGTAGGGCAAAAAGGCATCCTGCTGGGCCTTGTTGAAGCGGTGCACTTCGTCGACGAACAGGATGGTGCGGCGGCCCTGGCCCTGCGCCACCTGGGCCACCGTGACCGCGTCGCGGATGTCCTTGACGCCGCCCAGCACGGCCGAAATGGCAATGAACTGGGCGTCGAAACCGTCGGCCATCAGGCGCGCCAACGTGGTCTTGCCCACGCCGGGCGGCCCCCAGAAGATCATGGAATGCGGGCGCCCCGATTCGAAGGCGACGCGCAGGGGCTTGTCGGGCCCCAGCAGGTGCGACTGGCCGACGACGTCGGCCAGCGAGCGCGGGCGCAGGCGTTCGGCCAGGGGCACATAGGGCCGATGCGCAGGATCGGCCGCGAAGAGATCGTTGCTCATTGGCAGCAGATGGGGGAAGACGGCAAGGAAATCAAGCCAGTATTACACCATGCCGGACCCGCCCTCTGCCGCGGACGGCAGGCCGGCGGCCTGGGGCGTTTCGGCATCGATGCGCCCTTTGCACGCCAGCATGGGCCGGCGTCCAGGCCGGGGCGGCCGTCAGGCCAGTTCAGGCGCCGCGAATCGGCGGTTGGCCAGCACCGGCAGCACCTTGCGGGCATGGGCGAGGCGTTCGGGGTCGATGTCGGCGAACACCAGGGCAGGCGCCTCGCCGGCCTGGGCCGTGACCACGCCCAGCGGATCCACCACCATGCTGCAACCGATATTGCGTTCGCCGCATTCGCCGGCGGCGGCGACGTAGCAGGTGTTTTCCAGCGCCCGGGCCGTCACCAGCACTTCCCAGTGTTTTTCCTTGAGCGGGCCGCGCACCCAGGCCGCCGGCAGCACCAGCAGGTCGGCGCCGTCCAGCGCCAGACGGCGCGCCAGTTCGGGGAAACGTACGTCGTAGCAGGTCATCAGGCCGATTTTCAGGCCGCCGAGCTCGAGCAGCGGCGGGATGTCGTTGCCCGGGGTGACGTTGGTCGATTCCTTCATGGTGAAGGCGTCGTACAGGTGCAGCTTGCGGTACTGCGACACGATGCGGCCATCCTGGATGGTGACCAGCGTGTTCCAGACCCGCCCTTCGCCGGTGGGCACGTGCACGCACATCATGGTGGCCAATTGCGAACCGCGGCTGGCCTCGAGCAGACGCGTCATGAAGGGGCCGTCCAGCGGTTGCGCGGCTTTCAGGACGATCTGGGGATCGGTGATGTCGCGCGCCAGGATGCCTTCGGGCAGCACCAGGAGGCCAGCGCCGCCCTCGCGGGCTCGCGCCATGAGATCGACGCAGACCTGAGCGTTTTCTTCCCAGACGCGGCTGACGGCAAACTGGCCCAAAGCGACTTTCAGCATGACTTTTCCTTGTGTAGGGCAGCGGGCAGGCAGACCCGCGAATGGCCTATTGTCGCGCCAACTCGCGCCCACCGTCAGCCCGGCCGCCTCACCCGTCCACTACGGGTAACTCCCAACTGCCGCTTGTAAATTTCTTTCACGATAATGAAAAAAAACAGATTTGACGTAAATATTTTCCATAAGCAGGCGCCCACCATGACCCATTTCTCTTCTTCCGCAGCCCCTCTGGACGTCAACGGCAAAGGCCTGGGCGCCTTCCCCGAGGCCTGTACCACCGCCGACGTGGCGGCGCTGAACTGGAATCTGCTGGCCGAAGATGTCAGCCTGCCGGTGGCGGTGCTGTATGAGGCCCGGGTGCGCCACAACCTGCAATGGATGCAGCGCTTCATGGAAGCGTACAGCGTGAAACTGGCGCCGCATGGCAAGACCACCATGAGTCCGGCGCTGTTCAAGCGCCAGATCGACAACGGCGCCTGGGGCATCACCCTGGCGACCGCGCCGCAGGTGGCGGCCGCTTACCAGCACGGCATCCGCCGCGTGCTGATGGCCAACCAGCTGGTCGGCCGCGCCAACATGGCATTGATCGCCAAGCTGCTGCGCGACCCGGCCTTCACCTATTTCTGCATCGTCGACTCCGCCGCCAACGCCGCCCAGCTGGGCCGCTATTTCGGCGAACAGGGCCTGGTGCTGCCGGTCCTGATCGAACTGGGCCCCACGGGCGGACGCACCGGCGTGCGCGATGACGCACAGTTGCAGGCGCTGGTCGAGGAAATCGGACGCTGGCCCGGCCTGGCCCTGGCCGGCATCGAAGTCTACGAAGGCGTGTTGCAGGAAGAGGCCGCCATCCGCGCCTTCCTGCGCCGCGCCACCGACGCGCTGCGCGGCCTGGCCACCGCCGGCCGCCTGCGCAAGCACGGCCCGGCGCTGATCTCCGGCGCCGGTTCGGCGTGGTTCGACGTGGTGGCCGAGGAATTCTCGCAGCTGGACATCGGCGCGCCGCTGGAAATCGTGCTGCGTCCGGGTTGCTACCTGTCCCACGACGTGGGCGTCTACCGCTCGGCGGCCGAACGCATCAACACCCACAACCCCGTGGCCCACAAAATGGAGCCGGGCCTGCAGCCCGCGCTGCAAGTCTGGGCCTACGTGCAATCGCTGCCCGAGCCGGGCCGCGCCATCGTGGCCATGGGCAAGCGCGACGCGGCCTTCGACGCCGGCCTGCCGACGCCGTCACTGCACTACCGCCCCGGCCAGGCCGCCCCGCAGGGCGCGCCCGCGCAATGGAAGCTGACCGCCATGATGGACCAGCATGCCTTCATGCAGATCGGCGAGGCCGACGACATCCAGGTCGGCGACATGATCGCCTTCGACATTTCCCACCCCTGCCTGACGTTCGACAAGTGGCGCCAGGTGCTGTTGGTGGACGAGCAGTACCGCGTCACCGACGTGGCCGAGACCTTCTTCTGAACGCCCCCTGCCTGACGCCTTAGCGCCAGGCCCCGAGGGGGCACGAGAAAACTTGGGGAACCCGGCGCCTTTTCCGAATTACGCGACAACCTGTTTTTGACCCTCTGGAGAGAGAATCATGAACTTCCGTACCTCCCGGCGAGGCGGCGGGCTGAAAAGCCTGCTCGCGGCCGGCGCAATTGGCTTGACCGCATTGTCGACCCCCGCCCTCTGTGCCACGCCGGTCAAGGGAGGCACGATTTCGGTGGCCACCATCGGTGAGCCGCCGACGCTGGACCCGATGACCAGCACCGCCGACCTGGTGGGCATCCTGACCCAGCATTTCTTCGAAACGCTGTACACCTTCGACGCCAAGTGGAACCTGACCCCGCTGCTGGCCGACAAGATGCCCGAGGTGACGCCGGACGGCCTGGTCTACACGATTGCCCTGCGCCAGGGCATCACCTTCCATGACGGCTCCAAAATGGATTCATCGGACGTGCTGGCCTCGCTCAAGCGCTGGACCGAGACCGCCACGCGCGGCAAGATGGCCGCCAAGGTCATCGCCAGCATCGAAGCGCCCGATGCCAACACGATCCGCATCACGCTCAAGCAGCCCTATGCGCCGCTGACCGCGCTGCTGGCGATGAACAACGCCGCCGCCGTGATCATGCCCAAGGGCAAGATCGCGCCCGTGCTGACCGAGATCGTCGGCACCGGCCCCTACCAGCTCAAGGCCCGCGTGCCGGATCAGTACATCCAGCTGACGCGCTTCGAAGGCTACAAGCAGCGCGAAGGCGAACCCGACGGCTATGGCGGCGCGCGCAAGCAGTACCTGGACGAAATCCGCTTCGTGCCGGTGGGCAACGCCAACACCCGTTCCGAAGCGGCCGCCGCAGGCCAGTTCGACTACGTTGACTCGCTGCCGGTGGAAGCGTTGGACAAGCTCAAGGGCGGCCGTTCCGACCCGGTGATGCTCAAGCCGTTCGGCTGGCCCCGCCTGGTGCTCAATACCAAGCAAGGCATCATGTCCAACCTGGCGGTGCGCCAGGCCGTGCAGCTGGCGCTGAACGAAGAAGACATGCTGTATGCCGCCTTCGGCAACAAAGATTTCTACAAGCTCAACGGCGATCTGTATCCGGAAGGCTACCCCTGGGCCACGTCGCTGGGCGGCAAGGTCTACAACAAGGCCGACACCGCCGCCGCCAAGAAGCTGCTGGACGGCGCCAACCTGCCCGACAAGAAGATCCGCATCCTGACCAGCCAGCAGTACGAGTTCCATTACAAGATGGCGCTGGTGGCCGCGGAATACCTGAAGGCCGCCGGCTTCACGGTGGACATGCAGGTGGTGGACTGGGCCACGCTGACGCAGCGCCGCCAGGATCCTGCCGTGTGGGACATCTTCATTACCCACAGCGTCTTCCTGCCCGAACCGGCCCTGATCGACTTCCCGTCCAAGGATGCGCCGGGCTGGTGGGACACGCCGCGCCGCGCGCAGGTGATGGATGCCTTCAACCAGGCCCGCACCCAGGAAGAACGCGTCAAGCGCTGGGCCGACGTGCAGCAGGCCGTGTACGACGAGATCCCCTTCGTGAAGGTGGGCGACTTCAACGCCCAGGCCGCCCGCTCGCCGTCGCTGCAAGGCGTCAAGCCCGCGCCGTGGCCGTACTTCTGGAACGCCTGGAAGGCACCGAAGTAAGCGAAGCAACCGCAAGCCGGGCCTTGGGCGGGCCGATACCGGTCCGCCCTGCCTGAACCACGGCGCCTGCCGTCTGCGCACCGATCTTTAGGATTTCACTGTGTTGCGTTATCTCTTGAACCGGCTGGTCGGGCTGGTGGCCGTGATGTTCATCGTCGCGACCATCGTGTTCGTGATTATCCGCGTCACCCCCGGCAACCCCGCCGCGGTGATGCTTGGGCCGCAGGCAAGCCAGGCCGACATCGCCGCGCTCGAGCACCAGCTGGGGCTGGACCGCCCCCTGCCCGTGCAGTACGTGTCGTGGCTGGGCAAGCTGGTGCAGGGCGACCTGGGGCAGTCCATCTTCATGAACAAGCCAGTGCTGTCGGCCCTGGCCGATCGCGCCGAACCGACCCTGCTGCTGACGTTGATGTCCCTGCTGATCGCCACCGCCATCGCGCTGCCGGTGGGCATCCTGTCGGCGGTCAAGCGCGGCACGACGCTGGACCAATCGGTGCTGTCGTTCTCGATGTTCACCTCCAGCGTGCCCAGTTTCTGGCTGGGGCTGCTGCTGATGCAGCTGTTCTCGGTCAAGCTGGGCTGGCTGCCGGTGTCCGGCTATGGTGGCCCGGATGCGTCGCTGGCGACCCGCGTATCGCACCTGATCCTGCCCGCCGTGGTGCTGGGGCTGGTCAATTCGGCGCTGATCACCCGCTTCATCCGCGCCAGCATGCTGGACGTGCTGCGCGACGACTATGTGCGCACGGCGCGCGCCAAGGGCCTGACCGAAACGCGCGTGATCCTCAAGCATGCGGTGCGCAACGCGTTGATTCCGATCCTGACGGTGCTGGGCCTGACCACGGCGCTGCTCATCAGCGGCGCGGTCGTGACCGAAACCGTGTTCGGCCTGCCCGGCGTGGGCAGCCTGGTCGTGTCGGCCGTGCTGCGCCGCGACTATCCCGTCATCCAGGGCGCGCTGCTCATCATTGCCGCGATCTACGTCCTGATCAATCTGTTCATCGACCTGCTCTACCTGCTGGTCGACCCCCGAGTGCGTTACTGATATGGCCATCGCAACTTCCCCAACGTCCGGCGTCGACCGCTGGCAGGTCCTGCGCCTGCTGGTGGCGCGCAAGACGGTGCTGATCAGCCTGATCGTCATCGTCGTGCTGGTAGCCGCCGCGCTGCTGGCACCCTGGGTCAGCCCCTTCGACCCCTACAAGCTGTCGATCATGAACCGGCTCAAGGCGCCCAGCGCCACCCACTGGTTCGGCACCGACGACTTCGGCCGCGACGTGTTCAGCCGCGTCATCCATGGCGGCCGGCTGTCGTTGATGGTGGGTTTCTCGGTGGTGATCCTGTCCAGCGTGCTGGGCATCGCCCTGGGCCTGATCGCCGGTTTTTTCCGGTCGGCCGACAAATTCGTGTCGCGCCTGATCGACGCCATGATGGCGTTTCCCGACATCCTGCTGGCCATCTCGCTGGTGGCCGCGCTGGGTCCGTCGCTGGTGAACGTGGTGATCGCGCTGGGTATTGTGTACACCCCGCGCCTGGCCCGCATCGTGCGCGCCTCGACGCTGGTGATCCGCGAACTGCCGTTCGTGGAGGCCGCCCGCGCCCTGGGGGTGAGCACCTGGCGCATCGTCACTGTGCACGTGCTGCGCAATCTGCTGTCGCCCATTCTGGTGCAGGGCACTTTCATCTTCGCCTACGCGATCCTGGCCGAAGCCGGCCTGTCGTTCCTGGGCGTGGGCGTTTCGCCCGACATTCCCACCTGGGGCACCATGATCAATGCCGGCCAGCAGTACATGGGCTCGGCGGACTGGATCATGATCTTCCCGGGCATCGCCATTGTCCTGTCCGTGCTGTCGCTGCAATTGGTCGGCGACGGACTGCGTGACGTACTCGACCCGCGCCTGCGCAAGGAGCTGTAATCATGACCGCAAGCACCCGAGACGTCGTGCTGTCGGTGGAAGGCCTGAAAACCTGGTTCCACAGCCGCGACGGCATCGCCAAATCGGTGGACGGCGTGACCTTCGACCTGGCCCGCGGCGAAACGCTGGCCATCGTCGGCGAATCCGGTTCCGGCAAGTCCGTGACCAGTCTGTCCATCATGGGCCTGCTGCCCAAGCCGGCAGGCCGCATCGAAGCCGGCAGGATCCGCTTTCGCGACCGCCGCGGCAACGAACACGACCTGGCCCAGGCATCGGCCTCGACCCTGCGCCGGATCCGCGGCGCCGAGATCGCGATGATCTTCCAGGAACCCATGACCAGCCTGAATCCGCTGTACACGGTGGGCGACCAGATCGCCGAGGCCGTGCTGCAGCACGAAGGCGGTTCGCACGCGGCGGCCATGAAGCGCGCCCGCGACATGCTGGACCGCGTCGAGATTCCGGCGGCCGACCGGCGCGTCAACGAGTACCCGCACCAGATGTCGGGCGGCATGCGCCAGCGCGTCATGATCGCCCTGGCGCTGGCCTGCAACCCGGCCGTGCTGATCGCCGACGAGCCCACCACCGCGCTGGACGTCACGGTACAGGCACAGATCCTGGATCTGCTGCGCCGGCTGCAGGCCGAGATGAACATGAGCATCCTGTTCATCACCCACAACCTGGGCGTGGTGGCCGAGATCGCGCACCGCGTGGCCGTGATGTACGCGGGCCGCGTGGTCGAGGACGCCGGCGTCTACGACCTGTTCGAAAAGCCCACCCACCCGTATACCCGCGGCCTCCTGTCCTGTCTGCCGACCGCCGCGCTGCTGGCTTCAGGCGAACGCCTGCGCGCCATCCCGGGCAACGTGCCCAGCGTGCTGTCGCTGCCGTCCGGCTGCACCTTCGCGCCCCGCTGCGAGTTGGCCGATGACAATTGCCTGCGCGCCGTGCCCGACCTGGTGACGGTGCAGGACCAGCACCGCGCCCGCTGCATCAAGGTGACCCCGCTATGACCGCAAGCCCCCTGCCCGTACGCGCCGCCGATCCGCTGGTGCGCATCGAGGACCTGAAGGTTCACTTCCCCACGTCGCAGGCGCGCAACGCGCCTGTGGTACGGGCCGTGGACGGCGTCAGTTTCGACGTGCCGCGCAACACCATCGTCGGCCTGGTGGGTGAGTCCGGCTCCGGCAAGACCACCACCGGCCGCGCGCTACTGCGCCTGTTCGCACCCACCGCCGGCCGCCTGCTGTTCGACGGCCAGGACATCACGCAGCTGTCCGAAAAGCAGATGCTGCCCTGGCGCCGCCGCATGCAGATCGTATTCCAGGACCCCTACGCCAGCCTCAATCCGCGCATGACCGTGGCCGAGATCCTGGGCGAAGCGCTGGACACTCATCAACTGGCCCAGACCCGGCGCGAGGCGCGCATCGGCGAGCTGCTCGAACGCGTCGGCCTGAATGCCGACCACAGCCGCCGCTATCCGCACGAGTTCTCCGGCGGCCAGCGCCAGCGCATCGGCATCGCCCGCGCGCTGGCCGTGGAGCCGGACTTCATCGTGGCCGACGAACCCGTATCGGCCCTGGACGTTTCGGTGCAGGCGCAGGTGCTGAACCTGCTGCAGGACCTGCAACGCGACCTGGGCCTGACCATGCTGTTCGTGGCGCACGACCTGGCCGTGGTCGACTACCTGTGCGATGAAGTCGTGGTGATGTACCTGGGCCGCGTGATGGAGCGCGGACCGACCAGCGAGGTCTACGCCCGGCCGCGCCATCCCTACACCCGCGCGCTGCTGTCGGCCGCGCCGGTGCCCGACCCGCGCGCGCCGCGTTCGCGTATTCTGCTCAAGGGCGACATCCCCAGCCCGGTCAACCCGCCGTCGGGCTGCGTTTTCCGCACCCGCTGCCCGCACGCCATCGAGGCCTGCGCCACGATCGAGGCACGCGACGTCAGCGTCGGCCCGGGCCATTTCGTGGCCTGTTCGCGCATCGGCGACCCCGAGCTGGCCGCGTAGGCGCGAGCCCCCGACTTGATCCAGGAACACCACATGAACATCATCCGCGACATCGTCTTCCAGATACGCAGCCGCCGGGACGACCTGAGCGTGACCGAGCGCAAGGTGGCCGACGCCATCCTGGACAACATCATCTGGAGCGCCAGCGCCACGGTCGACCAATTGGCCGCCAAGGCCGGCGTCAGCATCGCCACCATTTCGCGCTTCGCGCGCACGGTCGGCTGCGATGACACCCGCGACCTGAAGATGAAGCTGGCTCAGGCCAGCACCGTGGGCAGCCGCTTCCTGGACCAGAACGCGCCGGCCGAGGAAAGCACCTTCTACGCGCGCATCTACGCCGACATCGAAAGCACGCTGCGCGCCC
The DNA here is from genome assembly GCF_016428805.1 of Achromobacter sp. ASV32. Classification (GTDB taxonomy): domain Bacteria; phylum Pseudomonadota; class Gammaproteobacteria; order Burkholderiales; family Burkholderiaceae_B; genus Achromobacter. The sequence goes on along the minus strand of NZ_JAELTJ010000002.1, from coordinate 20,849 downwards.
ACCTGCCGACCTTCACCGAACCGCTGTTCGAGGCCGCCGCGTCCATCGTCGACGGCGCCCGCATGATCTACGTCTTCGGCATGGGCGGCGCGTCGGCCGTGCTGGCGCAGGAAGTGCAATCGCGGCTGGTCCGCCTGGGCTATCCGATTGCCGTCTACAGCGACGCCGTGCTGCTGCGCATGGTTGCCGCCACGCTGGACGAGCGCGACGCGGTGCTGATCCTGTCGGCCTCGGGCCTGACGCCGGAAATCGTCGGCGCCGCCCGCATCGTCAAGCAATACCGCGCGCGCATTGTCGCCATCACCGACGCCACCTCCGAATTGGCCAAGCTTGCCGACGTGGTGCTGCCGATCCGCACGGACGAAACCGACTTCATCTACAAACCTTCGGCGTCGCGCTACGCGATGATGCTGGCCATTGACCTCCTGTCGACCGAACTGGCCATGCTGAATCAAGAAGAAAACCGCGAACGCCTGCGCCGCATCAAGCTGGCGCTGGACGAGCACCGCGGCGGCCCCAACCGCTTGCCGCTGGGCGATTGAACTGGAATCCATGATGTACGACACCTTGATAGGCAACGTCCGCGTGCTGGATGGCTCGGGCGGCGCCGAATACGTTGCCAGCGTGGCGCTGGCCGACGGCCGTATCGCCGCCATTGGCGACCTGCCGCAGGCGAAGGCGCGCCAGGTCATCGACGGCACGGGGCTGGCGCTGGCGCCCGGCTTCATCGACGTCCACACCCACGACGACACCAACGTCATTCGCACCCCGGGCATGCTGCCCAAGCTGTCGCAGGGCGTGACCACCGTGGTCGTGGGCAACTGCGGCATCAGCGCCTCGCCCGTGTCGTTGCGCGGCGACCCGCCGGACCCCATGAACCTGCTGGGCCAACGCGAGGATTTCGCCTACCCGACCTTTGCCGCCTACACCCGCGCCATCGAGGCCGCGCAGCCGGCGGTGAACGTCGCCGCCCTGGTGGGCCATACGGCCCTGCGCAACAACCACATGGACCGCCTGGACCGCGCCGCCACCCGCGACGAAGTCCTGGCCATGCGCGAGCAACTGCGCGATGCCCTGGCGCACGGCGCCATCGGCCTGAGCACCGGCCTGGCCTATGGCTCGGCCATCGAAGCCGACACGGCCGAGGTCAAGCTGCTGGCCGAGGCCCTGGACGAGTACGGCGCCCTGTACACCACCCATCTGCGCTCGGAATTCGCCGCCATCCTGGAAGCCATGCAAGAGGCCTTCGACATTGCCTTGCACGCCCGCGTGCCGGTGGTGGTGTCGCACCTGAAATGCGCCGGTGCCGGCAACTGGGGCCGCACCAAGGAAGTGCTGTTCACGCTGGAGAGCGCCGGCCGGATGCAGCATGTGGGCTGCGACTGCTACCCCTACTCCGCCAGTTCGTCCACGCTGGACCTGAAACAGGTCACGGACGAATTCGACATCGACATCACCTGGTCCGTGCCGCATCCCGAGCAGGCCCGCCGCAAGCTCGCCGCCATCGCCGCCGATTGGGGCGTGCCGCTGCTGGAAGCCGCCAAGCGCCTGCAGCCGGCCGGCGCGGTGTATCACAACATGCACGAAGACGACGTGCGCCGCGTGCTGTCGCACCGCCTGACCATGGTCGGCTCGGACGGCCTGCCCAACGATCCCATGCCGCACCCGCGCCTGTGGGGCGCCTTTCCCCGCGTCCTGGGCCACTACAGCCGCGACGTCGGCCTGTTCCCGCTGGCCGAAGCCGTCCACAAAATGACCGGCCTGTCCGCCGCCCGCTTCGGCCTGGCCGAACGCGGCCTGGTCCGCCAGGGCTTTCACGCCGACCTGGTCCTGTTCAACCCCGACACGGTCATCGACCGCGCCACCTTCGCCGCCCCCGTGCAGACCGCCGCCGGCATCGAAGCCGTCTGGGTCAACGGCACCCTGTCCTACCACCACGGCCAACCCACCGGCGACCGCGCCGGCCGCTGGTTGCCCCGCAATGGCGACCTGCGCGCCAGCTTCGCCGCCTCCAACCCTTCCGTCCAGGAGTCCAAATGAGCAACGCACCCACCCCCGACAACCACGGCATCACCCGCTACGGCGTCGCCGGCGGCACCGGCCAAGGCGGCTCGCACATGCCCTTCGCCCGCGCCGTCGCCGCCGACGGCTGGCTCTACGTATCGGGCCAGGTCCCCATGGAAAACGGCGAAGTCATCGAAGGCGGCACCGTCGCCCAGTGCCACAAAGCCATCCAGCAGGTCCTGGCCATCCTGAAAGAAGCCGGCTACGGCCCCGAACACGTCATCCGCTGCGGCGTCTGGCTGGACGACGCCCGCGACTTCCCGTCGTTCAACAAGGTGTTCAAGGAATACTTCGGCAACAATCCCCCCGCACGCGCCTGCGTGCAGTCCCCGCTGATGGTGGACGCCAAAGTAGAAATTGATTGTGTGGCGTATAAACGCCCCCACGCCGCGCTCACTGCGTGAGCTCGCTGCCCCCCAAGGGGGCTGCCCGGCCTTCGGGCGGCCGGGAGGGATGTTGGCCCCCACGCTGTGCGCTTCGCGCTCGCTGCCCCCCAAGGGGGCTGCCCGGCCTTCGGGCGGCCGGGCGGCCGGGCGACTATCCCGGCGTGGCACCTGGGAAAGACGCTGCGCAAGCGCGCAGCGCCAACGCCACGACGCAGCACGCTGCCAAAGCCCCAAAAGGCCGCCCGCGCGGCCGGCCTGGGGCAAGCGACGCAAACCTCTCCCCATCCCCCCGGCCTGACAACGCCCCAATTCTCCGAATACGTAGCTCGTCACGGGTTGGGCGCTGATGTGCGCGCCGTTAGATGCGCCCGAGGGAATTCGAAGGGAGCCGAAGGCGGACGAGAATGACGAAGGGGAAGTCCGGAGCGAACGCTCCGGACCGCAATCGTAGGCGCGCACATCAGCGCCCAACCCGTGACGGGCGGGCCTACGAAGAAAGCCCCGTCACCAACAAACAGGCCGCGCCCAGTCGCGCGCAGCGACAAACCAGATCACATCTTGACGACATCAACGCCCTTAGGCGCCACAAACTGAAATTCCTTATCCGCCAACTTGGGATTAGGCAAAATCCCGGAAAGATCCACCCGCGTCGTCTGCCCAAAGGAATCCAGCAGCTCCACCCGAACCGGCAGATTGTCCTTCATCCCGATATCCACCCGCGAAAACCCCGCATCCGCGGTCCGCGGCTTGGCCCGCAGCCAATCGACGCCGTCCTTGGACGGCAAGGCCGTCACGTCGAACGACTGCTCCAGCGACCCCGACCCGAACAGGATCGCCGCCGGCGACGTGCCGATGGCGGCGTCCACCTTGCGCTCGGTCACCTGCGCCAGGTCCGGATCGAACTGGAACACCTGGCGGCCATCGGAAATCACCAATTGCTCGTAGGGCTTTTGCACCGCCCACTTGAACTTGCCCGGCCGCTGGAACGAGAACACCCCCGTCTGCGCCGGCTGCGTGCGGCCCTGAGTGCTGACCGTGTACTGCGAAAAAGCGCCCGTCGCGGCGGTCACCGTCGTGACGAACGAACGCAACTGCTCCTGGGCGCTGGCGGCCAGGGCCGACGCAGGAACCAGGGCGGGGGCCACGCACAGGGCCAGGGCGGCGGTCAGGCCGCGAAACGTCTTCATCATGCTTCCTCTCGGGCGGCGGCGGGAACCAGGATCTCCCGGTTGCCATTGGACTGCATCGCCGACACCATACCCGATTGCTCCATCTGCTCGAGTAACCGCGCCGCACGGTTGTAACCAATGCGCAAATGGCGCTGCACCAGCGAGATCGACGCGCGGCGATGCTTGAGCACCACCTCGCAGGCCTGGTCGTACATCGGGTCGGACTCGGCGTCGCCGCCGATGCCGGTGACGCTGCTGGCGCCTTCGCCGCCGTCGCCATCCAGCCCGCCTTCGAGCAGGCCCTCGATGTAGTTCGGTTCGCCTTGCGCCTTCAGGCTTTCGACGACTCGGTGCACTTCGTCATCACTGACGAACGCGCCGTGCACGCGCACCGGCAGGCCGGTGCCCGGCGGCATGTAGAGCATGTCGCCCTGGCCCAGCAGCGTCTCGGCGCCCATCTGGTCCAGAATGGTGCGCGAGTCGATCTTGGACGACACCTGGAAGGCGATGCGGGTCGGGATGTTGGCCTTGATCAGGCCGGTGATCACGTCCACGCTGGGGCGCTGCGTGGCCAGGATCAGGTGAATGCCGGCCGCACGCGCCTTCTGCGCCAGGCGGGCAATCAGTTCTTCGATCTTCTTGCCCACCACCATCATCAGGTCGGCCAGCTCGTCGATGACCACCACGATGGTGGGCAACGGCGCCAGCGGCTCAGGCTGGTCAGGCGTCAGCGAGAACGGATTGGGGATCGGCTCTTCGCGCTTGATGGCGTCGCGGATCTTGGTGTTGTAGCCGGCCAGGTTGCGCACGCCCATCTTGCTCATCAGGCGATAGCGTTTTTCCATTTCGCCCACGCACCAGTTCAGCGCGTTGGCGGCCTGGCGCATGTCGGTGACCACCGGGGCCAGCAGATGCGGGATCCCTTCGTAGACGCTCATTTCAAGCATCTTCGGGTCGATCAGGATCACGCGGGTATGGGAGGCGTCGGCTTTATAGAGCAGCGACAGGATCATGGCGTTGATCCCGACGGACTTGCCCGAGCCGGTCGTGCCCGCCACCAGCAAGTGAGGCATCTTGGCCAGGTCGGCCACCACCGGGTTGCCGGCGATGTCCTTGCCCAGCGCCATGGTCACCACGGAGTGGCTGGCGTGGTAGGTCTGCGACCCCAGGATCTCGGACAACCGGACCATCTGGCGGCGCGGGTTGGGCAGTTCCAGGCCCATCAGGTTCTTGCCCGGAATGGTTTCCACCACCCGGATGCTGACCAGGCTGAGCGCGCGGGCCAGGTCCTTGGCCAGATTGACGATCTGGCTGCCCTTGACGCCGGTGGCCGGTTCGATTTCGTAGCGCGTGATGACCGGGCCGGCCTGCGCCGCCACCACGGTGACGGACACGCCGAAGTCGGCCAGCTTCTTTTCAATCAGGCGCGAAGTGAATTCGATGGTTTCGGCCGACACGGTTTCCTGGTTGGCCAACGGCGGGTCCAGCAGGCTGATGGCCGGCAGGTCGCCTTCGCCGCCCGAAGGCGCGAAGAACAGCGACTGCTGCTTTTCCTTTTCGACGCGCTCGGACTTGGGCACCACCGTGATGGCCGGTTCGATCCGCACCGGCTGCTCGTGCACCAGCTTTTCCTGCTTGGCCACGACCTGCTCGGTACGCACGGCCTTGGCGACCTCGCCGACCTTGCGGTCTTCGCGGGCGGCGTAGGAATTGCGCACCCGGCGCACCATGCCTTCCATCCAGGAACCCACGCGCTCGGCCACCGTCAGCCACGAGAACGAGAAGAACAGGCTCAAGCCGATCGCCAGCATGACCAGGAAGGCCAGCGTGCTGCCGGTAAAGCCGATGCTGCGGCTGGTCAGTTCGGCCAGGGTGTGGCCGATGACGCCGCCCGCGCCGCTGGCGTTTTCCGATGCGCCCGGCAGATGGGTGCCACGGCTGGCCAGGCGCAGGGCTTCCATGCCCAGCGAACCCAGCAGCAGCAGGAAAAAGCCGATGCCCTCTTCCCAGTGGACACGCGGCAACACTTCCGGCTGCTTACTATTAGTAACACGAAGATGGCTGGCCAGGCGGCGGTAGCCCGCCCGCACCCGGTGCAGCAGCAGGATGACCCACCACCAGGCCGAGAAGCCAAACAGATAGAGCAGGATGTCCGCCAGGTAGGCGCCCAGGGTCCCGCCGCGGTTATGGATGGCGCCGGCGGGAACCGAATGGGACCAGCCCGGGTCGGCGGCGCTCCAGGTGGCCAGCACCAGGGTCAGCCAGGCCGCCAGGGCGGCAAACAGGATCCAGCGGGCCTCGCGCAGCAGCGCGGAGATACGCGTCTGCAGTGGCGAAGGCCCGTTGCGGGTGTTGCGCGAAGCGCGCGGAGAAGCAGTCGAGATACGCGGCATGCGGCTCATTATAATTGGGCGTTAACCTAAAGATACCCGCCCATGTCCACGCCCACGCACGCTAAAGTTTTGATACTCGGTTCCGGCCCTGCCGGTTACACGGCGGCCGTCTATGCGGCACGCGCCAATTTGAACCCGGTTCTTGTTACAGGTTTGGCCCAAGGCGGCCAGCTCATGACCACCACGGACGTCGACAATTGGCCGGCCGACGCCGACGGCGTGCAGGGTCCGGACCTGATGCAGCGCTTCCAGAAGCACGCCGAGCGCTTCAACACCGAAATGCTGTTCGACCACATCGCCAAGGTCGACCTGTCCAAGCGCCCCTTCACCCTCACGGGCGACACCGGCAAGATCTACACCTGCGATGCCCTGATCATCGCCACCGGCGCCTCGGCCAAGTACCTGGGCCTGCCTTCCGAAGAAGCCTTCATGGGCCGCGGCGTGTCCGGCTGCGCCACGTGCGACGGCTTCTTCTACCGCAACCAGGACGTGGTCGTGGTCGGCGGCGGCAACACCGCCGTCGAAGAAGCCCTGTACCTGTCCAACATCTGCCGCAAGGTCACCCTGATCCACCGCCGCGACAAGTTCCGCGCCGAGCCGATCCTGGTCGACAAGCTGATGAGCAAGGTCGAGAACGGCAACATGGAACTGAAGCTCTTCCACACGCTGGAAGAAGTGCTGGGCGACGACGGCGGCGTGACCGGCGTGCGAGTGCGACACGTCGATACCGGCGCCACCGAAGACCTGAAGGTCACCGGCGCGTTCATCGCCATCGGCCACCAGCCCAACACCGAGATCTTCCAGGGCCAGCTGGAAATGAAAGACGGCTACATCGTCACCAAGAGCGGCCTGTCCGGCATGGCGACCATGACGTCCGTGCCCGGCGTGTTCGCCGCCGGCGACGTGCAGGACCACGTCTACCGCCAAGCCATCACCAGCGCCGGCACGGGCTGCATGGCCGCCCTGGACGCACAACGGTGGCTGGAGAATGCGGGGCAGTAAGGTCGGCCAGGCCGACCTGAAACGCCTGAAGAAAGATCTCCAGGCCGAGCAAGAGCGCGCCGCCCTCGCCCAGCGGGTGGCGGCGCTGAAAAAGCCCGCGACGGCCGAGGCGCCGGATACCGACCCCGCCGACGACATGGCGGCGTTCCGCCGCAGCATGCACTCGGTCAAGCCGATCAAGCAGGTGGCGCGCGCCCAGCACAAGCCGGCGCCCGAACCCGCACCGGCGCTGCGCCGCGCCAACGCGCTGGGCGAAACGCCCAGCCGCGCCGACGCCGGCGTGTCCGATGGCGGCGAAATCACCCACCTGCTGTCCGAAGGTGGCACGGCGTTCGTACGCAGCGACGCCGCGCCCGACACGGCACGCAACCTGCGCCGCGGCCAGTGGCGCGCTGGCGCCGAGCTGGACCTGCACGGTCTGCGCGTCGAACAAGCCCGCCACGCCCTGCTGTCGTTCCTGGACGAATGCCAGGAACATGGCATCCGCTGCGTGCGGGTGGTGCACGGCAAGGGCTATGGCTCCGAGGGCCTGGAGCCCGTGCTGAAAGACAAGGCGCGCACCTGGCTGGTGCAAAAGAACGACGTGCTGGCGTTTTCCGAGGCGCCCGAACGCGAAGGCGGCGCCGGCGCCCTGCTGGTGCTGCTGCGCCAGTCCGAAGGACCGCGCAAATGAAGTGGCTCTACCTGAGCATCGCCATCATCGCCGAGATCTTCGCCACCAGCGCGCTGAAAAGCTCCGACGGCTTTTCGCGTCTGCTGCCGTCCGTGGTGACGGTGTTTGGCTACATGATCGCGTTCTATTTTCTGTCGCTGACCCTGCGCGAGGTGCCGGTCGGCATCGCCTACGCCATCTGGTCGGGCGTGGGCATCGTGCTGATCTCCATCGTCGGCGCGGTGTTCTTCAAGCAGCACCTGGATGCGCCCGCGCTCATCGGCATCGGCCTGATCATTGCCGGCGTGGTGGTCATGAACGTTTTCTCGAAGTCGGTCTCGCATTGACGGCCGACGCCTGCGCGCCCTAGCGGTTTTCGATCTGCGGCTTGGGCGCGCCCGGATTGCGCAGATAATCCACCAGCGCCAGGGTGGCGCGGTCCGGCGGCGGGGTCAGCAGCGACACCACGATGATGGTCAAAAAGGCCACCGGCGCGCCGAACACCCCTGCCGCGATCGGCTGGATGCCCCACCACAGGTCCACCGGCTGGGTGCGCGAAATGCCCAGCACCCATTCGCGCAGCCACGGATGGGTATGCGTCATATAAGCGAAGGTCGCGGCCAGCCCGGCGGCCATGCCCAGCGTGGCCCCCCATTTGTTGGCGCGACGCCAGAACACGCCCATCACCAGCGCCGGAAAGAACGAGGACGCCGCGAACGAAAACGCCGCCGACACCATGAACAGGATGTCGGCCGGCTTGCGTGCCGCCACCCAGGCGGCGCCAAAGGCCACCACCAGCAACAGGATCTTGGACACCATCACCCGGCGCGCGGCCGACATGCGCGGCGACACCATCCGGTACCACATGTCATGCGACAGGGAATTGGACAGCGTCAGGAGCAGGCCATCGGCCGTCGACAGCGCAGCCGCCAGCCCGCCCGCCGCCACCAGCGCGGAAATCACGTACGGCAGGCCGCCGATCTCGGGCATGGCCAGCACCACCACGTCGGCGCCGATGCTGATTTCGCTCAGTTGCACCACGCCGTCACGATTGATGTCGGTGACGTCCAGCAGATTGCTGTCGACCGCGCTCCAGGCATGCACCCAGTTGGGCAGGCTCAGGAAATTGGACCCCACCACCTGGGTGTAGACCTCGTACTTGACCAGCAGCGCCAGCGCCGGCGCCATGAAGTACAGCAGCAGGATGAACAGCAGCGACCAGCACACGGACTTGCGCGCCTCGATCACCGAGGACGTGGTGTATGAGCGCATCAGGATATGCGGCATGCCCGCCGTTCCCAGCATCAGGCACAGCACCAGCGCCAGGAAATTGATGCGCATGTTGCGCTGTTCCTGCGGGTCCTTGGACGGGAATGGCTCGGCGTGCGGCGTCAATGGCGCGGCGCGGGCCTCGAAGGTGGCCCTGGCCTGGGACCAGGCGATCCTGGCCTCGTCCACATTGGGCGGAAACGCCGCCAGCTCGCGCTCGACCGAGCGGATCTCGACCATGGGCGCGTCGCCGGCGTTCAGTTGCGCCAGGCGGCTGCGCAGCTTGTCCTTTTCCAGCGTCCAGGATTCCGGCAGGTCGCGCACCCGCTGGGCCATTTCGTCGGCGCGTTCCTGCCACAACCGGCGCACTTCGATTTCGGCCGGGTCGTTCTGCAGGTAGACCTCTTTTTCCGTCACCTGCTGCAGCACCACCCCGGCCGACAGCTGTGGCACCGGCATGTCGGTGTGCTTGATCGACAGCCACACCACCGGCACCAGGTAGGCAATGACCAGGATGATGTATTGCCCCACCTGGGTCCAGGTGACCGCGCGCATGCCGCCCAGGAACGAACAGACCAGCATGCCGCCCAGGGCCACGAAGATGCCCAGTTCGAACGAAATGCCGGTCATGCGGGTGGTGATGATGCCCACCCCATAGATCTGCGCGACCAGGTAGGTGAAGGAACAGAGGATGGCGCAGGCCACGCCCGCCAGCCGCGGCAGGTTGCCGCCGTAGCGCGCACCCATGAAGTCGGGGATGGTGTATTGGCCGAAGCGCCGCAGGTACGGCGCCAGCAACATCGCCACCAGCACATAGCCCCCGGTCCAGCCCATGATGTAGGCCAGTCCGCCGTATCCCGTAAGGTACAGCGTGCCCGCCACACCGATGAATGACGCCACCGACATCCAGTCGGCGGCGGTTGCCATGCCGTTGTAGATGGCCGGCACCCGCCGGCCCGCGACATAGTATTCAACCTGGTCCGAGGTGCGGCAGACGATGCCGATGCCAGCATACAGGCTGACGGTTACCAGCAGGAACACATAGCCGATCCAGTTGCGCGGCAGGCCAAGTATCTCGGCCAGCGCCATCAACAGGATCATCAGCGCGAAACCGGCCGTGTACAGCACGTAGATGCGGCGCAGCCGGATACTGAATTCCTGCGGGGTATCTCCGCCGAACGGCATCAGCGGCCCCCTTTGGCCTCGTCGGCGCGGCGGTCGGCGCGATTCATGACCCGGGCGTATATCGCGATGAGGATCAGGTAGGCCAGCGGCGCGCCATAGGCGGCCATCCAGAACGAGAACGGCCAGCCGATGAAGTCGAACGACAGGCTACGGGCGAAATAGGACGGGATGAACGTCAGCGCGGCCCAGACGACCAGCAGCAGCACAATCAGCCACACATTGCGGCGCCAGTAGGGAGTGGAAGCGGGCGAAGAAGAGGAGGAGGAAGCGCGGGATTCCGGCATAGCTGGCGTGAGCAAGACCTGGGGAATATCGCGAAACGCAGCGCTAGAAAAACCCTGGGCGGACAAAATGCGGGATTTTTATGCGACAACGGCCGGCACTGCCTGGTGCCAGCCGTTGTGCGTTTTGCTTTTTTTGAGTACTGCTACTTTTTTATGTACCGGTGCCGCCGGTAATTGCCCATGCAGGGCTTTGTCTCCTCACCTGCATGGGAAGAGATTCTGCACCAGATGCGGGAATGTCACACTAGGGGAATGCCCTAATTCGGCGCATTCATTTACATATACCTTGCACCATATAAGTGCATTTTCGACCATCCGTTCCAAATGTTGGGATTTTTTGGCTGAAATTCTCGATTTCCGGGCACTCACAGCCGGCTGGATCCGCCCTATCTTGAGCATGCCTCAAAAAATCGGCGCCCCCCATGCCCGCATCCGGGCACGCACTGGCCAGCCTGGCGCACCGGGACAGCGCCCCCCTCGGCCACCATGATGCCGTGCCGTTTTTACGTTCCGTTTACACCCTCGCGCCAAAGCTATACCCCGTTTTTACCCCCTGCTCCGTAACCTGCCGGTGTCCTGATTGGTCACTTCGCCCGCGCGGTCCGCATCCCCAATGCCGCGCGAGGCCCGTCGTTCGAAGGGAGCCTGGCTCCCGGGAGGAAAAACGTGGATGCCATCTATATCGCCGTCTTCGCCGGCATGGCCGGGCTGATCTTAGCCCTGGTCCTGTTCTGCGAAGCCCTGTCTTCCGGAGAGCAATCATGACCTGGCTCTACTGGCTTAGCGGCGTCACGGCCGCACTGCTGTTCGTGTACCTGCTGGTCGCCCTGTTCAAACCGGAGAAGTTCTGATGACTGCCGAATTCGTCGGACTGCTGGTCGTGTACCTGGCAGTCCTGCTCGCGATAGCGCCCTTCCTGGGGCGCTACATCCGCATCGCCATGGAAAACGGGTCCTCCCGGCTGACCGCCTGGGGCCGCCCGCTGGAACGTGGCATCTACCGGCTTGCGGGCATCGACCCGCAGGCTGAAATGGGCTGGAAGCGCTATGCGCTGGCGGTGCTGGCCTTCAACATCCTGGGCGTCGTGGTGGTCTATGGCCTGCAGCGCGTCCAAGGCATGCTGCCGCTGAACCCCGCAGCCCTGGGCGCCGTTTCGCCCGATTCGTCGCTGAACACCGCCATCAGCTTCGTGACCAACACCAACTGGCAAGGCTACGGCGGCGAGTCGACGATGAGCTACCTGACCCAGATGCTGGCGCTGACGGTGCAGAACTTCGTTTCGGCCGCCACCGGCATTGCGGTGCTGTTCGCGTTGATCCGTGGCCTGGCGCGCCATTGCTCGGCCACGCTGGGCAACTTCTGGGCCGACATGGTCCGCTGCACGCTGTATGTGCTGCTGCCCCTGTCGCTGGTGCTGGCGCTGGCGCTGGTCAGCCAGGGCGTGATCCAGAATTTCAGCCCCTACCAGGAAGTGCAGACGGTGCAAGCCCTGCATTACGATCAGCCGCGCGTGGACGCCCAAGGTCAGCCGGTGCTGGACGACAAGGGCCAGCCGGTGACCGATCCGGCGGTGACCCAGACGCAGACGCTGGCCATGGGCCCGGTAGCCTCGCAGGAAGCGATCAAGCTGCTGGGCACCAATGGCGGCGGCTTCTTCAACGCCAACTCGGCCCACCCCTTCGAGAATTCGACCGCGCTGTCGAACTTCCTGGAGATGCTGGCGATCCTGGCGATTCCGGCGGCGCTGTGCTTTACCTTCGGCGAAATGGTGGGCAACCGGCGCCAGGGCATCGCCATTCTGGCGGCGATGACCGTGCTGTTCGCGGTGTTTGCGCTATCGACCGCCTACTTCGAGCAGCAGGCCAACCCCATGGCCGCGCAGGCCGGAGCCGATAGCGCCATGACGGCGTTCTCGCCCGGCGGCAACATGGAAGGCAAGGAAACCCGCTTCGGCATCGCCGCCACGTCGCTGTTCGCCACCATCACCACGGCGGCCTCCTGCGGCGCCGTCAACGGCATGCACGACTCGCTGACGGCCATGGGCGGCCTGTCGCCGATGCTGCTGATGCAACTGGGCGAAGTCGTCTTCGGCGGGGTCGGCTCGGGGCTCTACGGCATGCTGGCATTCGCCATCCTGGGCGTGTTCATCGCCGGGCTGATGATCGGCCGCACGCCAGAGTACCTGGGCAAGAAGATCGAAGCCTACGACATGAAGATGGTGTCGATCGTGATCCTGGCCACGCCGCTGCTGGTGCTGGCCGGCACGGCGCTGGCGGTGTCGGTGACGGCCGGCCAGGCGGGGGTGCTCAATCCCGGCATCCATGGCTTCTCCGAGATTCTGTACGCCCTGTCGTCGGCCGCCAACAACAACGGCAGCGCCTTCGCCGGCCTGTCCGCCAACACGCCCTTCTACAACGTGCTGCTCGGCATCGCGATGTGGTTCGGCCGCTTCGCCATCATCGTCGCCATCTTGGCGATGGCCGGCTCGCTGGGGGCCAAGCGCCGCCTGCCCGCCGGCCCCGGCAGCATGCCGACCACCGGCCCCCTCTTCGTGGTGCTGCTGATCGGCGCGGTGCTGCTGGTGGGCGCCCTGACATATGTGCCCGCACTGGCCCTGGGCCCGGTCGCGGAACACCTGCAACCCTGAATGCAACAGGCTAGGAAAGAAAATGGCCAAGATTGTTGATATGCCAACCCAAGGCGCCGGCGGCGGCGCCGCCCGCGCGCCGTCGGCCGCTGTGCAAGAACGCAAGTTCGGCATGTGGTCGAGCGCGCTCGTCGGTCCCGCGCTGCTGGACAGCCTGCGCAAGCTATCGCCGACGGCACAGCTGAAAAACCCCGTCATGTTCGTGGTGTACGTGGGCAGCATCCTGACCACGATCCTGTGGATCATGGCGCTGCGCGGCCAGGCCGAGGCTCCCGCGGGCTTCATCCTCGCGATCTCCGTGTGGCTCTGGTTCACCGTGCTGTTCGCCAATTTCGCCGAAGCGTTGGCCGAAGGCCGCGGCAAGCAGCAGGCCGCCACATTGCGCGGGCTGCGCACCACCATCAACGCGCGATTGCTCAAGAGCTTTCGCGAGGAAGATGCGGGCCGCGCCCACCCGGACCTCTGGCGCGACCAGGCCGTCAGCCAGCCGTCGGGCCTGCTGCGCCGCAACGACGTGGTGCTGGTGCAGGCCGGTGAAACCATCCCCGGCGACGGACAGGTGATTGCCGGCGTCGCGTCGGTGGACGAAAGCGCCATCACCGGCGAATCGGCCCCCGTCATCCGCGAATCCGGCGGCGACTTCTCGTCGGTCACCGGCGGTACCCGGGTGCTGTCCGACTGGATCTTCGTGCGCATCGCCGCCGATCCCGGCGAGAGCTTCCTGGACCGCATGATCGCCATGGTCGAAGGCGCCAAGCGCCAGAAGACGCCCAACGAGCTGGCATTGACCATCTTGCTGGTCGGTCTGACGGTGGTGTTCCTGCTGGTGGTCGCCACGCTGATGCCGTTCTCGATCTACTCGGTCTCGGTCGCCGGCGGCGGCAGCGTCGTCACGGTGACGGTGCTGGTGGCGCTACTGGTGTGCCTGATTCCCACCACCATCGGCGGCCTGCTGTCGGCCATCGGCGTGGCGGGCATGAGCCGCATGATGGGCGCCAACGTCATCGCCACCTCGGGCCGCGCGGTCGAAGCCGCGGGCGACGTCGACGTGCTCCTGCTGGACAAGACCGGCACCATCACCTTTGGCAATCGCCAGGCGTCCACGTTCCTGCCTGCGCCCGGCGTCTCGCCGCGCGAGCTGGCCGAAGCCGCGCGCCTGGCCTCGTTGGCCGATGAAACCCCGGAAGGCCGCAGCATCGTGGTGCTGGCGGACAAATCCATCCACGCGCCCGCCCCGCAGTCGCTGGATGCCGAATACGTGCCCTTCACCGCGCAATCACGCATGAGCGGCGTGAACCTGAAGGACCGACTGATCCGTAAGGGCGCGGTCGACGCCGTGCAAGCCTGGCTGGCCGCCCAGGACGCCGTGGTGCCCGAACAGGTGCTGCGCCTGGCCGAAGACGTGGCCCGCCGCGGCAGCACGCCGTTGATGGTCAGCGATGGCAACCGCGCGCTGGGCGTGGTCGAACTGAAGGACATCGTCAAGCCGGACATCCAGTCGCGCTTTGCCGAGCTGCGTCGCATGGGCATCAAGACCGTGATGATCACGGGCGACAACAAGCTCACCGCGGCGTCCATCGCCGCCGAAGCCGGGGTCGACGACTTCCTGGCCGAAGCCACGCCGGAAGCCAAGCTCAAGCTGATCCGCGCCTACCAGAGCGAAGGCCGCCTGGTGGCAATGACCGGCGACGGCACCAATGACGCACCCGCGCTGGCCCAGGCCGACGTGGCGGTGGCGATGAACTCTGGCACCCAGGCCGCCAAAGAAGCCGGCAACATGGTGGACCTGGATTCCAATCCCACCAAGCTGATCGAGATCGTCGAAATCGGCAAGCAGATGCTGATGACACGCGGCGCGCTCACCACCTTCAGCGTCGCCAACGACGTGGCCAAGTACTTCGCCATCATTCCGGCCGCGTTCGCCACCGTGTATCCCCAGCTGAACGTGCTGAACATCATGGCCCTGACCACGCCGGCCTCGGCCATCCTGTCGGCAGTGATCTTCAACGCGCTCGTCATCATCTTCTTGATCCCGCTGGCCTTGAAGGGCGTGCGCTACCGGCCGCTGGGCGCCGCCATCCTGCTGCGTCGCAACCTGTTGATCTACGGGCTGGGCGGACTGCTCGTACCCTTCGTCGGCATCAAACTGGTCGACATGGTGCTAGCCGCCCTGGGCTGGGTCTGACCCGCGCCCGCCACTGGAAAGGAAACCATCATGAAACAAGCACTCTCGCTGCCCCGCCAAGGCGGCATCCTGCGCCCCGCGCTGGTCGTCTTCGCCGCCCTGTCCCTGGTGACCGGTCTGGCCTACCCCTTCCTGACTACCGGCATTGCCGCCGCCGTATTCCCGCACGAAGCGTCCGGCTCGCTGATTCGCCAGGGCGACAAGGTCGTCGGCTCGGAATGGATCGGCCAGTCGTTCAGCGCGCCCCAGTACTTCTGGGGCCGGCCGTCGGCCACCTCGCCCATGCCGTACAACGGCGCCAACTCCGGCGGCTCGAACCTCGGCCCGCGCAACCCGGCGCTGGCCGAGGCCATCCAGGCCCGTATCGCCGCCCTGAAGGCCGCGGACCCGGACAATCCCACGCCGGTGCCGGTGGATCTGATCACCGCCTCGGGCAGCGGGCTGGATCCGCACATCAGCCCCGCCGCGGCGGCCTACCAGGCCGCGCGCGTGGCCCGGGCCCGCAACCTGCCGCGTGATCAGGTCGACGCGCTGATCCAGGCCAACACCACCAAGCCCTGGCTGGGCGTGCTGGGTGACCCCGTGGTCAACGTGCTGAAGCTGAATCTGGCGCTGGACAAGCTGGCGCCGGTCAAATGAGGCGCGGGCGTATAGTATTGCCAGCCGTCCCCACCCTTTCCCTGCGCGTCCATGGCTGACAATGCTGGCGAGCGTCCCGATCCGGACGCGCTCCTGAAAACCCTAGACGACGCCGCGCGCCAGGCGGTGCGCGGCAAATTGCGCGTCTATTTCGGATCGTCGGCCGGAGTCGGCAAGACATACGCCATGCTGGTGGCCGCGCGCGCCCACGCCGCCCAAGGCGCCCGCGTGCTGGCCGGCATCGTCGAAACCCACGGCCGGCGCGAAACCGCCGCCCTGCTCGAAGGGGTCGCGGTACTGCCCCTGAAAGACGTCTCGTACCGCGGCCACGCGCTCAAGGAATTCGACCTGGATGCGGCGCTGGCCGCGCATCCGGACCTGGTCCTGGTCGATGAACTGGCGCACTCGAACGCCCCCGGCTCGCGCCATGCCAAGCGCTGGCAGGACATCCAGGAACTGCTGGCCGCCGGCATCGACGTCTGGACCACGCTGAACGTGCAGCACCTGGACAGCCTGAACGAGGCCGTCGGCAGCATCACCGGCGTGCGCGTCTGGGAAACCGTGCCCGACGAGGTCTTCGACGCGGCCGACGAAGTCATCCTGGTGGACCTGTCCGCCGATGAGCTGCTGCGCCGCCTGAAGGAAGGCAAGGTCTACCTGCCCGAGCAGGCGCGTCACGCCACCCGCAACTTCTTTCGCAAGGGCAACCTGATCGCCCTGCGCGAACTGGCACTGCGCCGCACTGCCGACCACGTCGACGACGACGTACAGGCCTACCGCCGCGACCGCGCCATCGAACCGGTCTGGCGCACGCGCGAGGCCGTGGTGGCCTGCATCGGCCCCGACGCCGACGCGGAATACGTCATCCGTAGCGCGCATCGCCTTAGCCAGCAACTCGAATGCGACCTGCACGTCGTCACCATCGACGTGCCGCGCGCCGCGCCCCCGCCCCAGGCCGAACAGGAACGGCTGCAACGCAGCCTGGCCCTGGCCGACTCGCTGGGCGCGCGCAGCGAAACCCTGGCCGGCGGCGACATGGTCGATGCCGTGGTGCGCTACGTGCGCCGCCACAACATCACCAAGGCCATCGTCGGCCGCACCCGCGCCAGCGGCCTGCAGCGCCTGCGGCTGTCGCTGTCCGCCCTGCTGAATGCGGCCATCAGCCCCGGCTGGCTGTGGCGCCGTCACAGCTTCGCCGACATGCTGGCCGCCGGTTGCCCCGAAATCGACATCATCCGGCTCGGCGCCCCCCCCCTGCCGGCGGCCACCGCCCCTGGACGCGATCCCCTGACACTCGGCCGCCGCCAACGCCAGGCAGTGGACGAACGCGGCTCGCAGCCCTGGACCGGCTACGCCTGGGCGCTGTGCTATTGCACCACAGCCACCGCGCTGTCGGCATTGGTATTCCCGGCCCTGCATCAGACCAACATCGTGATGCTGTTCCTGCTGGCGGTGGTGGCGGTGGCGCTACGGCACGGCAGAGGGCCGGCGGCGCTGGCCTCCGTCGTGAGCGTGGGCCTGTTCGACTTCTTCTTCGTGCAGCCGCTGGCGTCGTTCGCCGTGTCGGACGTGCAGTACCTGCTGACGTTCGGCGTGCTGCTGGCCGTGGGTCTGTTGATCGGCCAGCTTACCGCTGGCCTGCGGCTGCAGGCCCAAGCCTCGGTCAAGCGCGAAGCCGACGCCCGCAGCCTGTATGAATTCGCGCGCGAGCTATCGTCGGCGTTGCTGCCCGAGCAGATCGTGGCATCCGCAGGCGCTTTCGTCCACGCCACCTTCGGCTCGCGCTGCGCGCTGTACATCCTGGGGTTGGACGACCGCCTGAAACTGGCCTCGCCTGCGGCCGACGACATGCCGCCCCTGGAATCCGCGCTGGCCCAATGGGTCTACGATCATGGCCAGCCCGCCGGCGCCGGCACCGCCACGCTGTCCAACAGCGACCTGCTCTACCTGCCCCTGAAGGCGCCCATGCGCACGCGCGGGGTGCTGGCCCTGGCCGCGCCGCGCCGCAGCCTGTTCTCGCAGCCGGACTCGCGCCGCCAGATCGAGGCCTACGCCACGCTGATCGCCATCGCTCTGGAACGCCTGCACTACGTCGAAGTCGCGCAGCAAGCCCTGGTCAGCATGGAATCCGAAAAACTGCGCAACTCACTGCTTGCCGCGGTCTCGCACGACCTGCGCACGCCCCTGACCAGCCTGGTCGGCATGACCGACACCCTGATGCGCCGCCCCGGCACACTGCCGGCCGATATCCAGGACACCATTCGCGCCATGCGCGATCAGGCACAGCGCATGCACGCGCTGGTGGCCAACCTGCTGGACATGGCCCGCCTGCAAAACCGCGATACACCGCTGCGGCCCGAGTGGCAATCCATCGAGGAACTGATCGGCGCGTCGCTGGCCGCCATGCGCGAAGCGCTGGCCTCGCACCACGTAACGGTCGATAGCCTGTCCGGCCTGCCGCTGGTCGAATGCGACGGCGTGCTGATCGAGCGGGTGCTGTGCAACCTGCTGGAAAACGCCGCCAAATACACCCCGGCGGGCAGCGTCATCCGTCTGCACGCCACGGCGCAAGACGGCGAACTGCGCGTTGCCGTCTGCGACAACGGTCCAGGCGTCGCCCCCGGCGCCGAGCGCCGCATCTTTGAAAAATTCACCCGCGGCGAACGCGAATCCGCCACCCCTGGCGTCGGCCTGGGCCTGGCGGTATGCGAAGCCATCATCGTCGCTCACCATGGGCGCATCTGGGTCGAGCACGCGCCCGGCCAGCCGTCCGGCGCGCAGTTCGTCTTTACGTTGCCCCTGGGCACGCCGCCCCCGATCCACCCCGAAAGCGCCTGAGTTCACCGCATGTTCGACTTTCAGCCCACCGTCCTCATCATCGAAGACGACGCCAATATCCGGCGCTTCGTGCGCCAAGCCCTCGAAAGCGAGGGCTGCACCGTGTTCGAGGCCGAGACGGTCAAGCGCGGCCTGATCGAGGCGGGCACGCGCCAGCCCGATGCCGTGGTGCTGGACCTGGGCCTGCCCGACGAAGACGGCATGACCCTGATCCGCGAATTGCGCGGCTGGACCGAAGTGCCGGTGCTGGTGCTGTCCGCCCGCACCGCCGAGGCCGACAAGGTCGCCGCGCTGGATGCGGGCGCCGACGACTACCTGACCAAGCCATTCGGCGTCAGCGAACTGCTGGCGCGGCTGCGCGTGCTGCTGCGCCGCCACGGCCGCGGCGGCGCCGGCAGCGCCGCCGAGATCAGCTTCGGCGACGTGCGGGTGGATTTTTCCAAACGCGTGGTCGAGCGCGCCGGCCAGCACCTGCACCTGACCGCCATGGAATACCGCCTGCTGGCCGCCCTGCTGGCGCACCGCGGCAAGGTCATGACGCACCGCGAACTGCTGCGCGAGGTCTGGGGTCCATCGCATGTTGAAAGCAATCACTACCTGCGGATCTACATGGGCCATCTGCGGCAGAAGCTGGAGGCCGACCCTGCCCAACCCGTCTATCTGCTGACCGAGATCGGCGTAGGGTACCGCTTCGCGGGCTAGGGCTTGTTCCCACTAGCAGGCGCCTCGCACAGGCCCTGGCGCCTGTCCGCGTTGATGCGCCTTTTACACAAGGCGCATCACTCTTGTCTCGCCGTTTATGCCGCTTCTCCTATTGTGGCGATCCCGCTCAACACAGGAGAAGTTCATGTCCCGCACTCCCCTCGCCGCGCTCGCGCTGCTGGTCCTTGCCGCCCCCGCGTATGCCACCGACGCCCCCGCCGCCAGCGAGCCGGCCCCGGATTACTCGCTGACCGCCAACGTCACCCTGGCCAGCCAGTACCGCTACCGCGGCCTGATGCAGACCAACAACAAGCCAGCCATCCAGGGCGGCTTCGATTTCACGCATTCCAGCGGCCTGTACCTGGGCAACTGGAACTCCAGCATCAGTTGGCTGGGCGATAGCAACCATGACGTGTCCGCGCCCGTAGAAATGGATTTCTATGGCGGCTACAAGGGCAACCTGGCCCAGGACGTGCCCTTCGACCTGGGCGTATTGCAGTACTACTATCCCGGCGACTACCCGTCCGGCTTCACCAGCCCCGATACCACCGAGCTCTATGCCGGCCTGGGCTACGGCCCGGTGATGTTCAAGTATTCCGTCGCCATGACCAACCTGTTCGGCTTTGCCGACAGCAAGTACAGCCAGTACTTCGACCTGACCGGCAACTTCGACACCGGTATCTGGGGCCTCACGGTCAACGCCCACGTGGGCCGCCAGACCGTGCGCAATATCGACAACGCCTCGTACACCGATTGGAAGCTCGGGCTGACCAAGGACTTCGGCCAGGGCCTGGCCGTGTCGGTGGCCTATCTGGACACCAACGCCGACCGCAACGTCTATACCAACAGCCATGGCCGCTACATGGGCCGCGCCACCGGTCTGCTGTCCCTCACCAAGACGTTCTGAAAGGGCGGGCGTTGACGCGCTTTTTACGCGCGGCGCCCGCATTTATCGGCAGGTTTTACGGCCCGCTTTCTATAGTGGAATCGTCATCAACCAACCGGATACGCGGCACGCCGCTACAGCGGCACCGCCCCCCGCCACGCCATGATCCCCCGACAAGAACGCAGCAGATCCGCTTCCTTTGACCGTCCGGCCCCGTCCCAGGCGCCGCACGCCCCCGAGATGGTGTCGCTGACCGTCAGGATCGATACGCTGGACGCGTTGAAGGTCCGGCTGGCCCTGCATCGCGAACTGGGTGAGCGTATCGGCGTCTACGTCCTGTCGGTGGACCATGCCCACGGCCAGAGCGTGCTGCAACTGCATTGCACGCAGGATCAGGTCGACGCCCTGATGCACGCGGTGATGTGCGGCCTGCCCCAAGCGGAATTCGGCCCGCTGCGTCCCGCGGCCGCCATCACGGTGCAATAAGCCATGGATACTCCCATCCAAACCGCCTCCTTCGAAGGCCTGTGGTTGCCTATGGTCACGCC
>NZ_JAELTJ010000029.1 GCF_016428805.1 Achromobacter sp. ASV32 | reverse complement strand
AACAACACGTCGCACGCGCTGATGCTGTCGCGCGCCCGCAGCGAAGTGGTGCTGCCGCGCTTGCGCGAAATCGCCGCCAAGCTCAACGATATGGCGGTGGCGCAAGCCGACCAGCCGATGCTGTCGCGCACCCACGGCCAGCCGGCCAGCCCCACGACGCTGGGCAAGGAATTCGCCAATGTGGCCGCGCGCCTGAACCGCGCCATCGCCGCTGTTGAGGCCGTTGAACCGCTGGCCAAGCTCAACGGCGCCACCGGCAACTACAACGCCCACCTGTCGGCCTACCCGGAAATCGATTGGCCCGCCTTCAGCCAGCGCGTACTGGCCGGCCTGGGCCTGACGCAAAACCGCCACACCATCCAGATCGAACCGCACGACTGGATGTCGGCCCTGTTCGATGCCGTCGTGCGCGCCAACATCATCGTGCTCGACCTGGACCGCGACATCTGGGGCTACGTGGCCCTGGGCTACTTCAAGCAGCGCCTGAAGGATGGCGAAGTCGGTTCGTCCACCATGCCGCACAAGGTCAACCCGATCGACTTCGAAAACTCCGAAGGCAACCTGGGCCTGGCCAACGCCGTGCTGCGTCACCTTTCGGACAAGCTGCCCATCTCCCGCTGGCAGCGTGACCTGACCGATTCCACCGTGCTGCGCAACCTGGGCGTGGGCCTGGGTTACTGCCTGGTGGCCTGGGATGCCTGCATGCGTGGCCTGGGCAAGCTCGAAGTCAACGTCGCGGCCATCGATGCCGATATCGACGCGTGCTGGGAAGTGCTGGCCGAGCCGGTCCAGACCGTCATGCGCCGCTATGGCCTGCCGCAGCCCTACGAACAGCTCAAGGCCTTGACGCGTGGCAAGGGCATTACCGAGGAAGCCCTGCGAGAATTCATCCAGGGCCTGGCTCTGCCAGACGAGCCCAAGGCCCGCTTGCTGGCGATGACCCCGCGTTCGTATATCGGTCTGGCTGCGGAGCTGGCCCGGGCGGTATAGTCGCCAAGCCGCGCGCGTCAAGCGCGCGGCATTCTTGTTGTCCTTACGGGAGATTGCAATGAAGAAGTTGTCCACGCTCGCTGCGCTGGCCTGTATGACCGTCGGGCCGCTGTTGGCGACCTCCGCCTTTGCGCAGTTCGCCAAGCCTGAAGACGCCGTCAAGTACCGCCAATCGGCCTTGACCCTGATGGCCTCGCATTTCGGCCGCATGGCGCCGGTGATCAAGGGCCAGGCGCCTTACGACGCCGCGCAGATCAAGGCCAACGTCGAGGTGCTCAAGACGCTGTCGGCGCTGCCGTGGACCGCTTTCGGCGCGGGCACGGAAGGTGGTGACGCCCGCCCTGAAATCTGGAGCGATGCCGCTGGCTTCCAGCAGAAGCAGCAGGCATTCAAGGACAACATCGTCAAGCTGTCGGCCGCGGCTGATGCCGGTGACCTGGACAAGCTGCGCGCGGCGTTCGGCGACGTCGGCGCCAGTTGCAAGGCCTGCCACGACGCCTATCGCAAAAAGAAGTAAGCCGGCAGCCGCGCCGCATGGCGCGTCCCGGCATGCAAAAGCCCCTCGATTGAGGGGCTTTTCATTTGGTGCAGCAGAGGGCGGTGCTACGAGAACGACATGTCGGCCGCGATTTCCAGAGACCGGATCCATAGCACCAGCGCGGTCACGCAGGCGCCCAGGATCAGGGCGCGCAACCAGACGGCCGGCCCGTCTTGCGTGGGCGGAGTGCCGGACGGCACGTCCTTGGGATCGACATTGCCGGTGATGATGGCGCGCACCAGGCGCTTGCGGCGCACGACCGCATACCAGGCCACGGCCACCAGGTGCAATGCGACCAGCGCGATGATGACCCACTCGTTAAGCTTGTGCCAGGAGGTCAGCAGCGTGGCGGTGGACTCGCTGACGTGGCCGAACAGCGGGCCCTGCGTCAGGATGTCGTCGGTGGTGAATAGCCCGCTGATGGCCTGGAAACCGATCACCAGCAACAGCGCCAGCACCGACAGCGCCCCCAGGGGATTATGGCCGGCGGGCGCGGCCGCGCCCCTGAGGTAATCGGCCACTGCGCGCGGGCCGCGCACGAACTGCGTGAAACGCGCATAGCGCGGGCCGAAAAAGCCCCACAGCACACGAAAGATGATGAGGCCCAGCGCCGTACAGCCGAAGCGCACGTGCCAATCCATGTACAGGCCGCCCAGCTTCACGCTGACGAAAGCGCCGACGATACAGACGACCAGCGCCCAGTGAAAGAGGCGGGTGGGAAGATCCCAGATGCGGATTGCAAGCCGGTTGTTTTGCATGATGCTCTTGCCATGACTGCGTTGCTTGCGACTTTATCACGCAGAAATGAAGCCGCCGCGGGGTCAGCCGCGGCGGATTTGAGCAGGCTCAGCGAGCGCCGGTTCAGGGTATGGCTGATCCGGCGGGCGCCTGCCTGGCATGTGCCGGCTTAGCGAGCGGCGCGGCGCACCGGTTCGATGCGATGCACGTGCTCATGACGGAAGCGGATGCGCTGGCCGGGAGCCTTTTGCGCAGGTGCTCCGCAAGGCACGACTTCCGTGGTGTACGTGGTCGTGCCGTCGATCGGCGCGTTGAAGATCACGGTGGCGCGAATGGCCGGGCCGTTGGTCGGTTGCAGGTAAACGATGTCGCCGATATGAATCGGCATGTTGTCCAGCTTGGTATGAGCCGGGCGTCGGATCAGGTCCGAGGTAGTGAAACGAGTATTCATGGTGTGTTCTCTTTCAAGTTCTTGTTATGGGAATTGCTGCGCAGCGCATGCCGCGTAGACCGGACGAGAGTGCTGTAACACGTCGCGTTCTGTCCGCGTGCCGAGTCATGCATGACACTAACGCATAACCGCTGCCGATCCTTTGCGCATTCTCATGGTTTTGCTTGCGCGCGGGGCTGGCTGCGGGTTGCGGCCCCAGGCATTGGCTTGAGGCTCGCTGCCGGATCGTTGGCGGGCTGAATGGACAGCGGGCGGCGGATCTGGCGGGCGGCTGCTTTGGGATGCTGGCCACCAACTGCTGATTTGGGACCGAACCGGACTGGGCGGCACGATCTTGCTATGACGATAAGCTTGGGCTTTCCTGGCTTGCCTTTCGGGGCCGGCCGATTGCGGTCCGCTTATTCGCGTCTTGTACTGTTCTGTACTGGGCTTGAGCCAGATTCTGCGTTTTTAGGGTTATCTGTCGCAGAAGTCGGCGTAGCCCTTGGGGCTCGTCCAAGGTTCAAGTCCGGGGTGCAACACCTGAGGCTTGAACTGCTTGGAATGGCTGGTGTGTGTCAGTTCACCAGGATGCATCGCGGGGTTCGATCCCCGGTCGTAAAGCTCGGGGTTTGATCCCAGGTCGGGGGTTGATTCCAGGGTTTCATCCCGGGAATTTATGCTCAAAGGCAAGGTCGCAGCAAAAGCCTTTTGGCTTCTTCCTTTTGGCTTCTTTTTGGCCACTACACCGCCTAGCCTTTCAGCGATACCCGTATCGGCATAACTTCTTATGTGTTTTTGCCGAATCAACTAACCATTATATGGCAGGTTCGGTGGTTTTGCAAGGCTTTTTGGGGGGCGGGCAAGCAGGGCGCCGTGGCGGAAATGCCGCGGCGCCTCCGAGGGGACGCGTCAGTGGGTGGCGGGGCGAGCCTGGCGCTGGGCCTCGATGATCAGCGCTTCCAGGCGCGGCGACATGCGCAGGGCGACCTGGGCGGCGGTCGAGCCGTCGGGGCAGGTGTCGGTTTCCAGAGCCAGTTCGATACGCTCGCCATTGAAGGCTTCGGGGGCGGCCTGGATGGCGACGTAGCGTTCCAGCAGGGCATCGACGGCCTTTTGCGCATCGGCCAGCGCTTCCTCGCCCAAGTGGTCTGGCCCCAGATATTGGTTGGCGACGCGCGCCAGGTCGCTCATGAAAAACAGCAGCGCGGCGGCGCCGCGGCAGTCGGGATGGGCAAAGCCCCAGGTATCGGCGGAAATGTCTTGGGTCATGACAAGGGCAACGGCAAGAATGGCGGGCGGCCACGGTGGTGGGCCGGCAAGGCGTCATTCTAGGCGATGGTGCGCAGCGCCCGGGCAGGGCGGGCGGCGAGCCCTGCTTTGCCGCGCCGGCAGACGCGCCGTGCGTGCTTCGGGCATACTTGGCGCCCCATGATCAGACACGCCATCTTTGCCGACCTGGCCCGCCTGCCCGATATCGAGCGTTCCGCCGCCGCGCGGTTCCTGGGCACGCCCATGGCCTTCGCCGCCGCCAGCGACCCGTTACCCGTCGAGACGCTGGCGCAGGCGATGGCGGACGGGCTGTTGTGGGTGGCGCAGGATGATGACGGCAGGCCCGCGGGTTTCGCGCTGGCGCGGCCGTTGGATGCCGACCTGTTCCTGGCTGAAATGTCAGTGGCATTGCCGATGCAGGGCCGAGGCCTGGGCCGGGCGCTGTTGCAGGCGGTGATCCAGCACGCCGGCGCCGCGGGGATGTATCGCGGCGTGGCGCTGACGACCGATCGCGAGTTGCCCTGGAATGGCCCGTTCTACCGGCAGGCGGGCTTTGCCGAGGTGCCGCCAGCGCAACAGGGACCGCAACTACGCGCGCAGTTGCAGCACGAGGCCGCGGCGGGATTCGACCCGGCGCGACGCTGCGCGATGCGCTTGGCCCTGGCCGCCTGAGGCCGGCTGCGCCCTGTGTCATATCGATTCGATGGCAACAAAATTCGCCCACCGTCGGCGCGAAGCGGCCGCTTCGGGATAATCTGCCCGGAGGCGCTGGTTCAGCAGTCAGGGGCGCCCCGGGCGCGATCATCTACGCAAGGAGAAAGGGCATGGCAGTGCTGCGGATGTGCCTGGCCGGCTTAGCGGCGGCTTCGATGCTGGCGCTGGCGGCCTGCGGCAACCGGGAACCCGAGGAACGCGCGGCTTTTATCCAACTGCTGCAACAGCGCATCGACACCGGCGCCTTGGTGCCGATCGGCGCACTGAGCGACGCCGAAAAAGAAGCCGTGGGCGATTACGACGACGCCTACGCGGTGATTTCCCGGTTCCAGGAATCCCTGGCCAAGGCAGCCGCCCCGTTGCGCCAGGTGCTGGCCGCCGAGACCATCCGCTCGGTCCAAGACATCGTGCAGCGGCGGCAATCCTTCGACGAGGCGCGCAAGACACTGGCGGACAGCGCCGACGCGCTGCAAGCGGCCCGGGCAAAGGCGGACCGCGTTCGCGGCGGCCTGACGTTGGCGCCGGACCTGGCACCGGTCTACGACGGCGTGTACGACGAGGCCGTGACGGCGCCGTTCGCCGAACTCATGCAAGCCGCGGGCACGATGGATGCCGTGGCGCGCGATGCGCTGGGCGTGGCGGATTTCGTCGCCGCGCATGCCGCCGACATTACCCTGGAAGATGGGCTGGCCAAGGTTTCCACGCCGACGCTGCAGCAGGAACTGAACCAGCGCCTGCAGGCCTTGAACGCGCAATCCGGCGCGTTGGAGCAGGCCCGCACCATCGTCCTGCGGGCCGCGGGCGGCGATTCCTGACCTCCGTGGCGGACCTTGCTCCCCAGCAGGCGCCGGGGGCAGGGCGTGGCGGGGCTTTGTACAATGCGGGTCTCGCGGCGTATGCCGTGCCTTGGACGGAACATGAGTCAATCTTCCAGCTTGCACTACAGAACCTTCCTGCTTTTGCTGGTCGCCGTTTCCATCGCGTTCGCCTGGTTGTTGTGGCCTTTCTACGGCGCGGTGTTCTGGGGCGCCATCCTGGCCATCCTCTTCGCGCCCTTGCAGCGCCGCCTGGTGGCGCGCATCGGCGGACGGCGCAACCTGGCCGCCTTGATCACCTTGGCGCTGGTGCTGTTCCTGGTGATCCTGCCACTTGTGGTCATCAGCGGTTCGCTGGTGAATGAAGGTGC
This sequence comes from Achromobacter sp. ASV32, assembly GCF_016428805.1. Taxonomy (GTDB): domain Bacteria; phylum Pseudomonadota; class Gammaproteobacteria; order Burkholderiales; family Burkholderiaceae_B; genus Achromobacter. Next base: position 44,257 of record NZ_JAELTJ010000029.1, on the reverse strand, counting down.
CAGTCTTTACCAGAGCATCAAGTCCGGGCAGCTGAATTTCGGCGCTTACTTCCAGCAGGCCATGGAGGCGCTGCCGCCTTCCATTCATGATCTGCTGGCGCGCTTTGACCTGGCCGACATTCCCAGCCTGCAGGAAAAGCTCAGCGCCGGCGCAATGCAGGTCAGCCAGTTCCTGGCAACGCAAGCCCTGAGCATCGGCCAGGACACGTTCCAGTTCGTGATCAGCTTCGGCATCATGCTGTATCTGCTGTTCTTTCTGCTGCGCGACGGTCCGCAGCTGGGCCTGCGCATCAAGCGCGCCATGCCGCTGAGCCACGCGCACAAACAGCATCTGTTTCGCAAGTTCACCACCGTGGTGCGCGCCACGGTCAAGGGCAACATCGCGGTGGCGGCCTCGCAGGGCGCGTTGGGCGGCATCATCTTTTCCATTCTGGGGATCCAGGGGGCGCTTCTCTGGGGCGTCATCATGGGCTTCCTGTCGCTGCTGCCCGCGGTGGGCGCGGGGCTGATCTGGGCGCCGGTGGCAATTTATTTCCTGCTCACGGGGGCCACCATCAAGGGCGCGGTCCTGATCGCGTTCGGCGTGCTGGTGATCGGCATGGTCGACAACGTGCTGCGCCCCATCCTGGTGGGCAAGGACACCAAGATGCCCGACTACGTGGTGCTGATCTCCACCTTGGGCGGCATGGCGTTGTTCGGCCTGAACGGCTTTGTCATCGGCCCGCTGATCGCCGCGCTGTTCATGGCCAGCTGGGACCTGTTCTCGCCCCCTGACGAAGAGGTCATCCCGCCCGTGGAGCCACAGCCGCCGGTACCCGCCGACGCCGCGCCGCCGGTCAAAACCAAATAGGCGGCGGTGCGTGCAGCGCCTGGCGTCAATCCGCCGTCAGCCTGTCCGGTGTATGGTGTAGCGTAGAGCCGGTCCAGAGCGGCCGGCCTGACTTCTATGAACTTCGATGCCGGTAGCCGCGGCCCCCTCGGCGCCGGCTTCGCCTACCTGGAGCGCGTCGGATATGGACTGGAAGCTGCATAAATCGGGCTGGCTCGAAGAGCGCAACTTCGATATCGAATTCGCCGAAACCCCCGAGGGCTATCACGCCCGCGTGCGGGTCTTTGGCTTTCCCGTGCTGGAAGACACCAAGAATGTCTTTCCGAACGAGGCGCTGGCCGAAAAGGGCGCGTTGACGCTGCTCAAGAGCCAGTTCACTGGCACGCCGGACCTGGAAGCGCAGTAGGCCGGCGCTCGCGGGGCGCCGGCCGGGCTGTCCCGCGTTCAGTGCAGCGGCAGACGCTGCCCGCCCACGATCAAGTCGCGGTCCGTGCGGGGTTCGGTGCGGACCTGCCCCTGCGCCAGCGCATTGTTGATGTCATTGGCGTGGCGGTCGGACGTCCAGCGGCGCGAATGCGCGCTGACGCTGCGCCATTTGCCCTCGCTGTCCCGTGCATAGGTGATGAATTCCTCGTAGGCGCGGTTACCTGAGAATTCCCAGGGCGGCACATACAGGACCAGGTTGTCTGCGCCTGCGCTCGTGATGTCGGCGTGGATCAACCAACAGCGCCGGAAGTCTTGTTCAGGATGCTTCGTGGCGGACGCGTCGGCGTCAACGCAGTTGCGCGTCTGGAACGGATTGGCGTCTGCGGCGGCGGGCCACCAGTCGTCGGGTATCTGGCTGCCGGCCGGATAGACCTTGAAGGCCGGCCTGGGGGGCGGTTCGGCCCGTCCGGCGCTATCGCGCCGGGGATTGCCCCAGTCGTAGTAGTTGCCTTTCAGGGCCAGGGCCGCCGCAGCAGCAATCTCGGGCGTTCGAGCCTCGGCCGCGCCATCGGCCAGGCGCTGCAGTGCATGGCGGCCGTAGTCGCCGTGGTCGCGTGCCATGGACAGATAGGGATAGTCGCCCGGCGGCACCTGGCCGTTGATCAGGCGCTGCGTCTGGCTGTCGGCGGTGAGCCGGTCGGGGCTGAGCAGCGGCGTGTGGACCAGGGCCAGCATGCTGAGCGCGCACAGCGCGGCCACGATGTTGGTCGCGCCCAGGACGGCGTGAAAGCGTCGGGGGGCGAGCGCGGCCAAGGCATAGCCCGCCGCGTAGACGATGAGCAGGGCGGCCAGATAGGAGCCCCAGGCGCGTGGTGTCGTCCAGCCGTACTGCTGCACCCGCACCACCAAGCCATACAACGCGACCAGCGCCAATGGCAGCAGGCCGACCACGGTAACGCGCAGCAGCGCCTGCAGCCGGGGACCGAACGGCGGGGCATCGGGGCTGTCTTGCCAGGCGGAATTGATCAGCTTGATCCAGACGGCGCTGAAGGCGATGAGTGCGCCCGCGGACAGTGCCTTGGCTTGCAGGTCCAGCGTCAGCCGGGCAGCCAGCGCCGCCAGGAAGGCTATGCCGATGAGCGCCACCAGCGGGAGCAGCCAGGCGGTCAAGGTGAGCCACGAACGTTGCAGCGTATCGGCCAATTGCGGGCGGCGCCGCACGCCGACCAGACAAAGCGCCAGCACCAGTGGCACTTGCACCAGTTGGAACCAGCTGGACTGGACGAGGTCGTCGACCGGGATGATGCCGATCATGCGGAACATCTGCCCTGTGGCCCAGAACAGCAACGAGACCGCCAGCGTCAGACCGCCGGCCAGCGCCAGGGTGACGGTATTGCGCCATGCCGCCCGGAAGACCGCCGGGTAGTTCCAGTGCGGGGCGGACGGGTCCAGCGCCTGCACCAGCGGTAGCAACAGGAAGGCGCTGACCGCGGTGATCAGGGTGGCGATGGCGCGCAGGCCGGTACTGTCGCCGTCGACCGGCAACGGGCCCAGCAAGGTGGTCAGGCTGTGGGCGTGCAGCGCGGGCAGCGCCACGCCGAAGGCGAGCAGGGCCACCAGCCAGCGCCGGGGCGACGGCATGCCAGCCAGCAGCGCGCCGGCCAGAGGCACCAGCCAGACCCACTGGATGGCGAACATGGTGGCGTAGGTGCTGTGCCACGGCCAGACGTGATGCCTGAGCGCGGCGTACAGCGCCAGGGCGCCCAGCGCACCGAGCACGCCGTAGAGGAGGATGGTGCGTTCGGCAGCCTGCAGGCGGGGGGGATGGGGCATGGGGGTCAGAAGTCCTCGCTGCGCCAGACTTTCAGCACGCGGCCGAAGACCTCGAAATCCATGCCTTCGGTGATGTCCCAGGCGTCGTACTTGGTGTTCTCGGATTTCGCCCGGACCACCAGGCCGGAGGCGGTGGGAATGCGTTGCAGGCGCTTGATGAATCCTTCGCTGCCTACCCGGAAGAAATAGATGGCGTCGTATTCGACGGCCTGTACGCCACGGTCGACGATCAGGGGATCGCCGGGGTTGAACATGGGGCGCATGGAATCGCCGAAACCCGTGACGATGCACAGGTTCTTCGAGGCGGAAAAGCCCCGGACATTCTTTTGCAGCCATTCAGGGCTGACGTTCCAGCTTTGAATGACGCCTGGCTGGTCGCGCAGTTCCAGGCCATTACCCATTGCGCCTCCGGTATCGAACTGGGCAATGAGGACGTTGTCGAGATGCGGTCTGCCCAGCCGTGCATGATCAAAAGAGACGAGCTGGCCTGACGGCTCGTCCGGCATGGCGTCAGGGGAAAGCTCGCGCCACAGGTCGGGGTGGGGGAGATCCATCCAATGGGCGGATTGGCCCAGGCCCACTGAGAGCTTGGCGGCCAATGCGTCGCCGACCCGGCGCGGGTGCTTGTCCCGTTTGCCTTGGAATCCTTGAAGTATCTGGTCCAGGTACTTGCGACTGACGCCGGCGCGCTCGGCCAGGCGGTCCACGCCCCCGGCCTCGTGGACCGCGTACTTGAGGTTGTTCAGTCGGATCGATCGGATGTCCATGGTAGCGATAGTAGCAATCCGCTACCGGAAAGTACAGTAGCGATTCGCTGTTGACTTGATGGTAGCGAGTCGCTACCATGATTCTCAGCCCTGGGATAGTCGGGTGGGCCGCAACACCAGGCGGCCTTGGCGCAGCGGGTCACGCGGGCGGTTCCTGGCGGCGGCGCGGTGTCCGTCAAGCCTGTCCCGGTGCGTCGCGAGACGCGATTCGCTACCAAGGTGGTCAAGCAACGGCCACGGCGGCTCGAAGGGCAACACAACCGGCAAAAACCTGGAACAAGGATAACGAGGCATGGCTGACACGCTTGAACGGGGGGCGTCCCGATGAAATACGCAAAGGAAGTGCTGGATACGATGTCGGCGTTTCCCGGGCGCCCCTGGCGCATGGCGGAACTGGTACGCGGGGCGTCGGGCGCACGCGAATTGACGCGGCGCGAACGCAACGCGATGCGGCAGGCGATTCTGCGCGTGCTTGAAACCCTGCATGAAGGCGGACAGGTGGCGCGCATCGAACACGCCCGCAATTCGCTTGCCTATGTCTGGCGCGAAGTGCGACACCCGCAGGATTGTGCTCACGCCTGACCTCAAGGCACAATTCGTTCATGCCGTCACGGGGTGACAGTCCCCACCCGGCAGGTGTCTTCTCCTGACACGCAGTACGCAAAACAAGGCCCGCTTCCAGCGGGCCTTATTTATGAGAGGGTACGTGCGTCCGGCGGGCAGCATTGCGCAGGACACCACCGCGAAGTGCGACACGCCGGGTATTGCGCCGGCGGCAGCCACTGCGCCACAATTCGTTCATGCCATCGCGCTTTGCGCCGATAGCGCCTCCGGAAAAAAACAAGGCCCGCCACGAGCGGGCCTTATTTATGAGAGGGTACGTGCGTCCAGCAGGTGCCCTTTGCCGTATCCATGAACAGGCTCGCCATCGGCGGGCCTTTTTCATTTCCGCGCCCCGCGTTCTCCCTGAGAGCGCGGGGCGTTTTGCATGGCGCGTCCAGCGGCCTGCCGCCTCGTCGTTGCGCCGGTCCCGGGCCTGTCTCCCGCCCGCCGCGGCCAGAAACGACTTGAGGCGGCAGCCCGGTGGGCGACAGCCGGAATCCGCCGCAACCCGGCCGCACGCGTCAAGCAACGCGGCTTCGCGCCCGATGCGCACCAAAGTCGGCGATCCGCCTCCAGCACGCTGGATTCCCACCCCCTGCCAGGACGCAGCGGCATTCGAAGGCGCTTCTTCGAATGCCGCTGCGCCCCTTTACCCGACAACATGACAAGGAGCTTCGCATGGCGAATAGTTCGGCCACTGGCGGCTACCTGGCGCCTCTCGCCATTTCTCCGCCTCTGGAGGATGCCGAGCTCGAGGCGCTGTTCCAGGGGTTCATCGCCGGCGTGTCCGGCTTGCCCCTCAACCTGGTTCGTACACGCTGGCCTGCCGCCGGCGTGGAACCGCCCGCGCAAACCGATACCTGGTGCCTGATGGACATCCGGTCGCAAACCGCGGACGCCGGTCCGGTCGTGGCACACGACCCGGCCGGGGAAGGATCTGATTCATACGTTCGGCACGAAGACATCGAGGTGCTTTGCTCGATGTTCGGCCCCCGTGCGTTGCGCCACGCGGCGCAGCTGCGCGACGGCGCCGCCGTGCCGCAGAACCGAGAGCCCTTGCAGGCGCAAGGCATGGCGGTCAGCGGCGTGGGGCCGATTGCGGCCATGCACGAACTCGTGAATCAGCAGTGGATACGGCAGTTCGACATGACTTTGCGCTTTGCGCGCCAGGTTACGCGCAGCTATCCGGTCCTGAATCTTCTGTCGGCGCAAGTCACGACGCATGCCGCGTCGCTGTCCCCGACGGATCACACCAACCACCTTGCAGATTAAGGGATTTACCATGGCTAATGGATTGCCGGTATCACGCCTGATCAACGTTACGATCAATATGTCGCCGCTGGCGGCACAGGGCGCGAGCCTGAACACCGCGCTTTTGCTGGGCTCGTCCCCGGTCATCGACACCGGCGAGCGCATGCGCTCCTATGGCGGTATCGATGCCGTGGCCGCCGATTTCGGCACCGCCGCACCGGAGTACCGCGCGGCGCTGCTGTATTTCCAGCAGACGCCCCAACCTTCGCAACTGTTCATCGGCCGCTGGGCCAAGGGCGCTACGTCGGCCACGCTGCGCGGCGCCGTGCTGTCGGCCGCGGAAAAGCAGATGTCGGCCTGGACCGCCGTCACTGCCGGCGCGTTCACGATGATGGTCGATGGCACCGCCAAGACCGTCAACGGCCTGGACTTCTCCGGCGCCACCAACCTGAACGGCGTGGCCACGATCATCTCGGCCGCGCTGGTCTCGGCATCGGTGCTGTGGAACGGCTCGCAATTCGTCGTGACGTCCAACACGTCGGGCACCGCCTCGTCGCTGGGCTATGCCTCGGCGGCTGGCACCGGCACGGACATTTCGTCGATGCTGGGCCTGACCGCCGCCAAGGCATCGGCGCCTGTCGCCGGCATGACCGCCGAAACGCCGGTCGATGCCGTATCGCTGTTCCTGGATCGCTTCGCCAACAAGTTCCTGGGCCTGACCTTCGCCGATGCCGATCTGTCCAGCGCCGACCATCTGGCCGTCGCCGGCCTGATCGAGGCCGACCAGCGCCACCTGTATGGCGTGTCGACCCAGGCGCCGCAGGTGCTGGACCCGACCAACCACGACGACATTGCCAGCCAGCTCAAGGCGCTGAAATACAAGTACTCGATCGTGCAGTTCTCCAGCGCCAATCCGTACGCGGTGGCCTCGCTGCTGGGCCGCATGCTGACGGTGAACTTCAACGCCAACAACACCACCATCACGCTGATGTACAAGCAGGAGCCCGGCATCGTCGCCGAGACCCTGACCAGCAGCCAGGCGGACACGCTGGCCGCGAAGAACTGCAACGTCTTCGTCAACTACGACAACGACACGGCCATCATCCAGTACGGCGTCACGCCCAGCGGCATCTTCATCGACTCCGTCTACAACGCGATCTGGTTCCGCAACCGCGTGCAGACCGACGTCTACAACCTGCTCTACACCAGCCCCACCAAGGTGCCCCAGACCGACGCCGGCAACCAGCTGATCGCTTCGGTGATCGAGGCCGCTTGCGAAGCCGCGGTGAACAACGGCTACCTGGCTCCGGGCGTGTGGAATTCGGCCGGCTTTGGCGCGCTCAAGCAGGGCGACACGCTGTCCAAGGGCTACTACGTCTACGCGCCGGCGATCGCCACCCAGTCCCAGGCCGATCGCGAAGCGCGCAAGGCCGTTCCGTTCCAGGTCGCCGCCAAGGAAGCCGGCGCCATCCACACCGTCGACGTTCTGGTCACGGTCAACCGCTAAACAGGAGTAGCAGATGTCTACCTATTCGTTCGCTGATATCAGCGCCAGTCTCATCGGCCCCGGTGGGGCGATTTCGCTGGGTTATGGCTCAGGCGTTGCCGACGAGGGCATCACTGTCGCCATGGCCGCCTCGCGCAACACCATGACGGTGGGCGCCGATGGCGAAGTCATGCACACGCTGAACGCCAACAAGAGCGGCACCGTGACGCTGACCTACCTGAAGACCTCGCCGGTCAACGCCCAGCTGCAGGCCCTGTACGACGCCCAGACGCTGGATTCGCGCCTGTGGGGCAAGAACCTCATTACGGTCACCAATCCGGCCACCGGCGATGTGACCGCATGCCGCTCGTGCGCGTTCGGCAAGCGTCCGGACCTGACCTACAAGAAGGACGGCGACACCGTGGCCTGGGTCTTCGACGCCGGCAAGATCGACACCATTCTCGGAACCTACTAAGCCATGTCTCTGGAAATCGACCTGAACGGCAATCGGTATTCCATCGGAAAACTGAATGCCAAGCAGCAGTTCCACATCTCGCGTCGCATTGCGCCGATCCTGCCGACGCTGATTCCGGTGTTCGTCCGCCTGGCGGGTGGCAACCGGGTGGTGTCGGAGGATCCCGGCGGCCTGGCCGATGTCCTGCAACCGCTGGCCGACGGCTTGGCGGCGATGAAGGATGAGGATGCCGAGTACGTGCTCGACACGTGCTTGCAGGTCGTCCAGCGCAAGCAGGAGCATGGCTGGGCCGCCGTCTGGTCGGCCAGCCAGCGCACGCCGATGTTCCAGGACATCGACCTGGGCGTGATGTTGCCGCTGGTGATGCGCGTCATCACCGTCAACCTGGGGCCTTTTATGCAAGGGCTGCTTACGAGCCAGACGAGCAGCCCCGAGGCGACACAGGCTGGCTGAAAAGCCTGCCGGGCGGCGAAGACTGGTTGCTGGCGCCGGTGCTTGAGGGGCTCTGCAAGTACGAGTCCCTCAAGGACGGCTCCCTGGACCTGGCCGACATCGCGCTCTTGAACGACGCGCTGTCGGTCCGGGCAGACAACAAGGCGGAAGCGCACCGCCGTCTAATGGCAGAGAAGAATGGCTAATACATCAGAATTGCAAAGGGCGGTCGTCTCGCTGGGATTCCAGATCGATGCCCAGAGCTTGCAGAGACTCGAAGACGCGCTGAACATCATGGCGCGCGGCTTCGAGAGATTGAATTCGTCGATGACACAGACCAGCCAATGGGTTGGTCAGATGGCCGAGAAGCTGGAAGCAGTCTATTTCGGCGCGCAACGCGTAGGCGCATCCGCCAGCAATTTGCGGGCGTTTGGTGGAGCGGTTCAGGACTTCGGCATTTCGGCGCAGACGGCCGAAAGCAGCCTGAAGTCCTTGAAGCAAGCCATGGAGGACGGCCGCGCGGCGAACTTCCTGAAAGACAGCGGGCTTGACGTCGAGACGGTCGACAAGACCACAGGCAGGCTGCGCGATACCGTTCAGGTCATGGGCGACATTCTTGCCCAGGCGCATTCTCTTGCGCCGCAGGATGCCCGCCGTTTGGCGGAAAACCTGGGCATCGACGATGAATTGATGGATCCGCAGCGCGCGGCACAACTGTTGCAGCGCTATCGGGAAATACGCCAGGCGGCGGCCACGACGGGCCTGGATACGGCATCGGCCAACGCGCACGAATCGATGAACAGTATCCGAGAGATCGGACGCACCATCGACAATATTTCCGCCAAAGTTGCGGGCGTTGTCCTGGAGAAGTTGAAAGGACCATTGAAGGAATTCTCGCAATGGTTCGAGACCAGCGGCCCGCTCATCGGTGAGCGAATGGCCGAGGTGGCCAAGTCCATATTGGACATGGCTTTGGCGGTAGCGCCGGTGCTTGGCTGGGTTGCGGGCGCCATTTTCGAGCTAGATGCCATGACAGGTGGCTGGAGCACTCGCATCGGGCTCGCGATCGCCGCTTTCAGGTTGCTGGGGGGGGCCGAGCTGGTCACTGGGCTGCTGGATCTGGCCAAGGCGATCGGGGCGGTGAGCTTGGCGAGCGAGGGGCTGGGCGCCGCCGGCGGACTGAGTGGTTTGCTTCGGTTCCTTGGGCGAAAGAAATTGCTGGGCGTGGGCGCTGCCGGTGCGATGACTGGGGCTGCGCTGAGCTTGACCGAGTGGATGCTTCCAGACGTTCCTGGCGAGAGTGAGGCCGATCGCACAGCACGTAACACGGACCAGTGGCTGTCCACATTCCCGTTACCTACGCCGACCTTGGTGCAGAAGCTGGCGATGGACATGATGATGCTGTTTTATAAGCCAGCAGCTCCAGGGTCGGGAGGCGTCAAGGTCGGGCCGTCCAGCTTTCCGAGCCTGTCGCGAGTACCGCGTCCAGCCTTTCAAGGCTCGACGGACTCCGCTGAGAACAGTCAATTGACGCCCGAAACGGCGCCTAGCCTGGATGTTCCCGACAGCCAACGCATGGTTGAGAAGGCCGATCAGGCCGCACGCGCCGCCGGTGAGCGTTTCCAGCGGCTTCTTGACGACATGCCCGCCTCGAGCCGAGGGCAGCTCACGTCCTCGGACAGCGCGATCCTGCGTCTACCCGCTTTCGGCGAGCCCATCCCCCAATCCTTGTCCGCGCCCTGGGACGGCTACCGCAGCGGTGCGCTGGAAGTGAAGTTGAACGTGGAGTCCCCGCAAGTCAACCTGACTGCCACCACCAACATCTATGTCGAGGGTTCCGCTGATCCGATGGCGACCGCGACGGCAGTGGCCGGACAACAGGATCGCGTCTTCGCGGACCTGACACGCAATACCCAGGGAGCATACCTATGATGGATTTGAGCTCGGCAGGCCTGGACATGGTGCTGCTGCACAGCAAGAAGATCGGCCAGATCGAGATCCAGGCCGTCATCCAGGAAACCTACACGGATACGCTGGAAATCACCTCGCATCCGGTGGATGGTGGACCGGATGGTCCGCGTACGATCAACGACCACGCGTTCAAGAAGCCGCGCGAGGTCGTCATGGAGTGCGGATGGAGCAACGCGGACTACAAAGGGCTGCTTGGCGCCACTGCCGAGGCGTTGCCCAATGGCCAGGCCGCGACGTCCGATTACGTGACCGCGGTGTACACGCAGTTGCTGGCGTTGCAGGAGTCGCGTGAACCGTTCGATCTGATCACCTGCCGGCGCAAGTACAGCAACATGCTGATCCAGAGCCTGAAGGTGAACCACACCAAGGACACGCAAGGCAGCTTGCGGGTCACGGCCAATTTGGTCGAGGTGGCAATCGTGCATGCGCGGGAGACGACGGTGCCGCCGTTGCCGCGGCATGCGGATGCCAGAAAGACCGGCGGGCCGATGGAATGCGGTACCCGCAACGCGACCGTCGCGAACCCGAGGAGCCCATGATGGCCAGTTTCTACGAGATTCCCCTGCTGCCGGTGCCGCAGAGCTTCACGATCGCCCTCGGCGGCAAGGATTACCGGTTGACCGTCCGATACCGCGACGGCTGGATGCTGGACATCGGCGCCGCAGACGGCGGCATGCTGGTGGCGGGCATCCCGCTGGTGACGGGCGTGGACCTGCTGGGCCAGTACCGCCACCTGGGCTTTGAAGGCGGCCTGTGGTTGATCAATGCCATTTCGTCCGATGATCCGCCCACCTATGAAAACCTGGGCATCGAGTCCAAGCTGTACTGGAAGGCGGGTTGACATGGCGCAGCAGACTTCTACACAGGCGGACGGCGGGATGGACCAGACCCGGCAGTGGCTGCGCCAGTCGGAGCTCCTGATCGGCAATGACCAAGGCCTGGATCTGTCGGACTTTCATTTCACGTTCCAGATCAAGCATTCGGACTCCTCCAAGCCCAACACGGCGAAGATCCGTATCTACAACTTGAGCGAATCGACCATCAACCGTATCCGGCGGGAATTCAACGTCGTAATGCTCAGGGCTGGCTACCGGGGCAACCTGGGCACGATCTTTCACGGCACCCTGATCGAAGCGGTCAGCGGCACGGAAGGGCAGACCAATCCCTATCTGGACATCGTGGCGGCCGACGGCGACCTGCCCTACAACTTTGCGACGATGAGCCAGACCCTGAAAAAAGGGGCAACCGTGCATGACCGTGTCCAGGCCGTGCTAGCGGCCATGAAACCCATGGGCGTCACTGCCGGCTATATGGCCGACCTGCCGCCCGGCGCGTCGTTACGGGCGAACGTCAACGCGGGGATGTGCCGCGACGTGCTGGATGACCTCTGCCGCACGGCAGGCTGCATCTGGCGCATCCAGGACGGCCGGCTCGAGATCGTACCGGAGAAATCCTATGTCCGAGAAACGGTGCAGGTCCTGACGGATGAAACCGGTGTCATCGGCCGGCCGGAGCAGATCGACAAGGGCATCAAGGTCAAGATGTTGCTCAACCCGTCGGTGAAGGCCGGCCGCCTGGTCTATCTGAACAACGACAGCATCCGGCGGTATCGCTACCAGACCGAGGCGGCGCGTTCGCAGGAGGTCGCCGGCAAGGCGAAGGGCGCGAAGCAGGCCAAGCCCGAACCGGACCTGGCCACCCAGCGAAAGCTGGCGGACAACGGCTACTACTACGTCATGGTGGCCGAACACAACGGCGATACCCACAAGACCGATTGGTACACCACGATCACGTGCCTGGCCTGGGACGCCACCCTGGATCCGCCGGGCGAACTGCCCAGCCAACTGGGCGAACCCAACCCAAAGGACGCTAAATGAATCGACGCGAACGGCTAAATGATCCGAACGTGGCGCTGCAGGATGCGATCCGGGGCGCCATGGCCATGACCTGGACGGCGCTGCCGGGCATCGTGCAGTCGTTTGATCCGGTTGCCATGACCTGCGTGGTGCAGCCGGCCATCAAGGCGCGCAGGACCTTGCCATCGGGGACGGTCGTTACCGACGCGCTGCCGCTGCTGGTGGATTGCCCGGTGCACTTTCCCTCTGGGGGTCATTGCACGCTGACGTTCCCGGTGACGCCGGGTGATGAATGCCTGGTGGTGTTCTCGTCGCGCTGCATTGATGGCTGGTGGCAATCTGGCGGCATTCAGGAACAGGCCGAACTGCGGATGCACGACCTGTCCGATGGTTTTGTGTTCGTGGGGGTACGGTCGCAGCCACAGGTGATCGCCAATGTCAGCACCAGTGCGACGCAATTGCGCAGCGACGACGGCTCGACCTACATCGAGCTGGACCCCGCAAGCCAGAAAGTCCAGATCGTGGCGCCTGGCGGTTTTGACGTCATCGCGCCCCGGTCGACCTTCTCGGACCAGGTGCTGGTCGAAGGGTTGTTGACTTATGTCGCCGGCCTGGTCGGCAGCGGCGGGCAAGGCTCGGCCGCGCAGATCACCGGCGTCTTCAACGTCATCGGCCAGATCCTGGCCAATGGCAAGCGGGTGGATGACACCCATACGCATACGGCCCAGGGGGCCAACGCGGTCACGACACCGCCCAACTAAGGAAACCAATGCGCTATCGAAAAATGGACGCTAACGGGGACTACTCGTTCGGCGGGCAGCAGGCTGACTTTTACCGGGACACGCCGCAGGCGGTGGCCCAGGCGGTCAAGACCCGTTTGATGCTGCTGCGCGGCGAGTGGTTCCTGGATACCAGCGAAGGCATGCCCTGGCGGACGGAGGTCCTGGGCAAGCGTTTCGAGGCTTCGTACGACGGGGCGATCCGCGAACGCATCCTGGGCACCACCGGTGTGACGGGTATTACGGAGTACTCGAGCCGTCTCGATAGCGAGACGCGAGGACTGGCCGTGGCCGCCACTATTTCAACCCTTTATGGCACCGCCATTGTGCAGGCAGCATTATGACGATACTTTCTACAGCGCCGGTGGTCGACGCCTCCGGCATTCGCGCACCGTCCTATGGCGATGTGCTGCAGTACCTGCAGGAACAGTACCGGGCGATCTACGGGCCGGATACCTACCTGGAGGCCGATAGCCAGGATGGCCAACTGCTGGCCGTGTTCGCGTCCGCCATCAACGACGCGAACATCGCGGCCATCAATGTCTATAACGCATTCTCGCCGGCGACTGCCGCGGGCGGCGCGTTGTCCTCCAATGTGAAGATCAACGGCATCAGCCGGGCCTTGGCCTCGCCGTCCACGGTGGACCTGCGTATCGTGGGCCAGGGCGGCGCTCTGATCAGTGGCGGCATCGTGAAGGACGCCAACGGCATCCAGTGGCTGCTGCCGGCCCAGGTGACCATTCCGCCGGAAGGCGAGATCACCGTCACGGCGACTTGCCAGCAGATCGGTGCGATTGCGGCCGCCGCCCATACCGTCGACCAGATCGCCACGCCGACCCGGGGCTGGCAGGCCGCCAGCAATCCGGCAGCGGCGACGCCCGGCGCACCGGTCGAGAGCGATGCCGCGCTGCGCAAGCGCCAGGCCGTGTCGGTGGCGCTGCCCTCCAAGACGGTGTTCGAAGGCACCATTGGGGCGGTCGCTACGGTGCCCGGGGTAAACCGCTATGCGGCCTACGAGAACGACACCAGTGCTGCGGACGGCCATGGCTTGCCGCCGCACTCGATTAGCCTGGTGGTCGATGGCGGCGATGCCGCCGCCATCGCGCGCGCCATCGCGGGCAAGAAGACGCCTGGCACTGGCACCTATGGCACGACCACGGTGGTGGTCAGCGATATCTACGGCATTGCGCATCCCATCAACTTCTTCCGGCCGGAGCTGTTGCCGGTCACGGTGGATGTGCGTATCCGTGCCCTGGCTGGGTATACGGCGGCGACGGGCGTGGCGATCCAGCGAGCCGTGGCGGATTACGTGAATAGCGTCGCCATCGGCGGTGGCGCGAGCGCTTCGGTGGAATGGGGCGATGCCATCTCGGCCGCCAACGGCGTGCCGGGCAACGCGACCTTCAAGATCGCGGCGTTGACGTTGTCGGCGGCAGGCGTGGCCGGCACGCCGGACGTGGCCCTGACGTTCAAGCAGGCCGTGTCAGCCTCGCCGGACAGTGTTCTGCTGACGGTGATCTGACATGGCGGACATCAGCGACTACACCGGCTTGCTATCCGCCTATCACCGCGGCAAGCCCAAATTCACCGCCACGGTCCAGGCTTTGTGCCAGGGCATGGTGGACTTAAGCAATCTGTACGGCGCGCTGCCGGATTCCTTTGACCTGGACCTGGCCGTGGGGCGGCAGCTGGATGCGGTGGGCCTGTGGGTGGGGCTGGCCCGGCGGATCAAGACGCCGCTGGCTGGCGTCTATTTCTCGCACGACATCGACGGCCTGGGCTTTGACCAGGGCGTGTGGCAAGGCCCGTTCGATCCGGACAGCGGCCTGACCGAACTGGACGACGACACCTACCGCCTGCTGCTGCGCGCCAAGATCGGCGCGAACCATTGGGACGGCACGCTGGAGACATCGGCCGCCATCCTGGACCGCGTCTTTGGGGGCGGCACCCATATTTTCATCCAGGACAACGGCGACATGTCGGTCGACATCGGCGTTGCCGGCAAACCGCCTTCCGCTTTGTTCCAGGCGCTCCTGACGGGCGGGTACATCCCGCTCAAGCCAGAGGGCGTGCGCATCAGTTACTACGTCATCCCCTCGGGCGAGGGGCCTTTGTTCGGTTTTGACGTTCAAAACCAATACATCTCGGGGTTCGATGGCGGACTCTGGGGTTCGCTTTTTGCCGGTTGAATAAGGACATTCCGTGGCTATCAATCAAATACTTCCCTTCGGCACCGTTCCCGGCGCCAACGTACTGACCCCTGCCGACTACCAGGCGCTCGCCGCCCGGCTGGCGGGCTTCTCGGCGGGCACGGCCAAGTCGAAAGAACTGAACACCGTCTGGCGCCAGGCGTCCTTCGTCGCGGCCATGATCGCGCAGTACATCGCTGACAAGACCGGCCAGGACGTGCTGGACAACGGCGACCTGGCGGCTTTGCAGGCCAAGTTCGTGGCGGCGCTGGCGGCGTCGCCTGCGTTTACGGGGGTGCCGACCGCGCCTACGCCTGACGCCGCCGACAAGAGCACCCGAATCGCCACCACGGCGTTCGTGACGGGTAACTTTCCCCGGATCTATCCGATCGCCGCGCTGCCGACGCAGGATGTCGGGCCGATCATCGTTGCCGAGTGCGCAGAAGTATGGACGTGGGCATCCAGCCAGTTCTTCAAGGGTTATCGCTCGCCGCTTTGCGGTCGGCCCCTGGATGGTCATACCAGCGTGCCGCTGGTCAGCGAGGTCGATGCCATCGGCGGCTTGATCTCGAAGACTGCCTACGCCGCTCTGTGGGGTTATGCGCAGGAACAGGGCCTGGTCAAGACCGAGACGGTCTGGCAAGCGAATCGCGGCACCCACTGGTTTTCGGACTACTCGGCGACCGAGTTCCGCGTGCCGGATCTTCGCGATATGTTCCGGCGATTTACTGGAACTGACGCTGACACTGCAAATGCAAGAGTGATGGCATCGCGTCAGACGGGCGCATTGCAATCGCACCGGCATCAGCTACTGGGTTATCTAATGTCAGCCAACCCCGCGGGCGGCGGCGTCTTTGGCTTGAACACTGGCGCCGGTTCCGGGGCCAGCACGACGTACATTGGTGATACTGGCGGGGCTGAAACTCGGCCAGTCAATACGGCGTATCCCCCCAGGATTCATGCTTGAAATCAGGCATGAATTCGCGGTAGAAACGCGACGTTGATAGGCCGAGTTTCCCTGCCTCCGGTATTCGACGTGCCACGCCCGATCACTGTGCCTGATTTGCCGCCAGCCCCCATTGCCGACGTGCCGCTAAACGCGTCCCAAGTTTCGTTGGGAATCACATGAGAGTGGCTGGCGAAGTCCCCGGCCTGGCGGCTAGCCATCAGCCTTGCATTGCAGTGAAGGGGACGTCAAGCATGGATCCTAGGGTGATATGCGGTGTTGCGTGGACGGGTTTCAGCTCCGCCCGTGTTGGTCGTGGGCAGGCTGGAGGTGCTGATTACCCCATTTTGTCCAGAGAACGTCACCACGGTGTATACGCCCGAGCTTCCAGACGAGAACTGCTCAATATGGCTATGCGAACGAAATGCGTCGGCCTGCCGGGTACCTATGATGCGTTCCGCATTTGCAGTGCAAATCTCATTTTTTAGGAGTAATCCCTATGCATAAAGAAGTATTCCAGGCCGACGACAATGGCCTGTTTCTGTATAAATCCGTCGCTAACGAGCTGGTGCTGACGCCCGGCTTGTTCAATATCCCGTTTGGCGCGTACGTGGATACGCCGCCGCAACCTGCCGCCGGGCAATGGCCGCGGCGCGTCGGTGATGCGTGGGTCATGGTCGAGGACTATCGCACCACGCCGCTGTGGGTGGTGGAAACGGGCATGCCGTACTCGATTGGTGCCGAGCACACCGGTGCTGACGGCAACGTCAGCTATCCGGGTTGGGGGCCGTTGCCGGCCTGGTTGACACAGGAGGAGCCGCCGCGATTCGATCTGGAGGCGGGCGTTGACGCCTAGGCCTTACGCCGCCAGGGGAAGAGCGTCGAGTTCTCCTTCGCGTTCCCGGCGCATTTCCTCCAGCTGGCGTCTGCCCAGCGGGCTGCGCGCAAGCTTCTGGGCCAGTTCGCGCCCATGGGGGTGGTAGTAGCGCAGCAGCATGCGTGTGTCGACGTTGCCGTTGACTTTGGCCAGTTCGTGAATGGCAAAAACTGAGGCGAGTTGCGACGTGCCTTCGTGGCGCAGGTCGTGAAACCGCAGATCGCGAAAGTAGGCGTTGTTCGGACGCCGGCCATAGTGGCGGCACATGGACTCATAGCGCTGGCGAGCACGACGCCTGGCCCGGATGAAAGCCCGGGTGACGGATCCCGGCTGCATCGTGAAGATGCGGCCTCGCATTGGCCTGCCCGTAGCCCAGCGCCGCAGCGCTTCGCGTGCACGAGGCGTCAGGGGCACATCGCGTGCTCGGCCGTTTTTGGTGTGCGGTAGATGAACCACGCCATGCATGAGATCCAGGTGCTCGCGCTGGATCCCGACAACTTCGGACCGGCGCATGCCGGTTTCCTGCGCCACCGTCAGAATGGTCGGCAATTCGGCCGACTGGGTGGCGCGGATGATCCATTCCAGTTCCTTGCGAGGGCAGTCGTCATCGGAGACGCCGCGCAGCGTGATGCGGTCAAAGAGACGGCGATCGCGTGCGTCATCCACTGCCGGCCTGCGTACGAGCTGGACAGGGTTGGCCAGTTGGTCGAAGCCTCAGTCTTTCCGGATCACGGTGTAGACATGCGACAGGAATGCCATGCGCCGGACCACGGTGGCTGGCGCACGGTCCTTGAGCCACTCGTCGCGCAGCTCGGTCAGGTCGGAACTGCGAATTCTGTCTACAGGCCTGATGGCCAGGCGCGTTGCGCGCCAGATGCGCGCAATCGACTGTTCAGACGTGTGCCCCTTCTTCGTGGATGACACTTCGGTCAGATAGCGCGTCAGCGCATCGGCGAGGGTTGGGGCAGGCTTACGGCGGGGCTGACGGCGGGTCCAGGGTTTCATGACGTTGAGAGCTAGGAGGTAAGACCAATAAACGTAAATAACACACATGCTGCTACAGGCGCTGCCTGGGGCAAACGGACGACAGTGTCGCCCGGATTTCAAATTTTCCATCCGGCGCGCCACCGCGGCGCCCGTGATGCTCGCGGGAGGCAGCAATGCGCGCCGTCGACAGGAGCGGTGTAACCATGGAACCGGGATCTACGGGATTGGGTGGCTTTGCCGCCCTGAAAATTGCGATGGCGTTCGGCATGCCCGCCGCGATGGCGGCCTTGATCGGCATGTTGCTGATGCCGCCGCGTTCACCACGTGAGTTCGTTGCGCGCACCGCTTGCACGGTGGTCAGTTCATTTCTGTTCGGGCCGCTCCTGGCGATCGGCATGATCGCCTGGATGCCCGGCATCATGTCGTCCGCCTACTGGATGGCCGAGCGCACCGGCTTGGGCGAAGACGGGCTGCTGGCCATGTTCTACGTGCTGGGGCCCTGCATGCTGCTGGCCGGGTTGCCGGCCTGGTGGGTGCTGGGGGCCTATCTGCGCCTGACCGCCAAGTTGCAGAACCAGGACCTGGTGGACTGGGCGGTGGAAATCCGGCGCAAGACGCTGGGATGGGATACGCAGACAGACAAGGAGGGCAAGCATGACGCTTGACCAGATCATGGAAAGCGCGGTGCGGCCGGCGATGGCGCTGCTGCCCGCAAGGATGGATACGCGGCAGGCCCATTGCCTGCTGCTGGCGATCGGCCTGCAGGAAAGCCGCTTTGTCCACCGCCGCCAGATCGGCGGCCCGGCGCGCGGCTTCTGGCAGTTCGAGCAGGGCGGCGGGGTGCGCGGGGTGCTGACGCATCCGGCCTGCCGCGAGGCGGCCGCCCAGGTCTGTAAGGCTCGCGGAGTGGTGGCGACGGCGCCGTCGGTGTATGCGCGGCTGGACCAGGACGATGTGCTGGCGGCAGCGTTCGCGCGCTTGCTGCTGTGGTCGGATCCGGCGAGCCTGCCGCGGATCGGCGATGGCGAGCAAGCCTGGGCGCTGTACCTGCGCACCTGGCGGCCAGGCAAGCCCAAGCGGGAAAGCTGGGACGACCTGTATCAACGCGCCGTGGCGGCCGTGTCGGCGCAGGCCCAGGCCATTGCTTAGGGAGCGCCGCGCATGTTGCAACAGTGGATCAAGCGGGGCCTCGGCGTCTTGGCGGCGCTATTGGCGGGATTGGTCGCCGTCGCCGGGGTTTATTGGAGGGGGCGGGCCATGGGCCGCGCGCAGGAACGCGCGGACAATGAGGCCCGCCTCCAGGGGCGGGCGGCCGACGCCCGCAAGGAGGTCAGGGATGTGCAGAAAGAGGTGGCTCGCAGCGATGACGATGCCGTGGCTGATCGGCTCAAGTCTGGGTGGGTGCGTCGCGGCCCCCCCACGAACGGGGGTTGAATACTGCGATCATGTCCGGCCGGTTTATTTCGATTCCGCCGCCCAGGTGGACGCGACGCCGGCCAATATTCGCCGGCAAGTGCTGGAGCATAATGAAACCGTTGCTCGGCTTTGTTTTTGAGGTAAATTCAGATTGCCGTTTTTCTATCGTTTGCGACTTCTTTTTCTGGCAAAAGTTTGACGGCGGATAGGGTAGGTATTCTGGTTCTGCAATAATTTCTGACTTTTTACCGATCCAGCACTATCGCTCGGACGGAAGCTCCAGGAGAGGCGCTATGGGTCAGGGGGTGCAGTATCGGCGGGCGTGTTGCCTCGGGCAAATACGCCGCGGAGAAAAATAATATGCCAGACGGCGAAAGCCTGGTCGCCGCGCGGGTTCGCCCGCAGCACCGGTATTCCATGCGTACCGGCTTGCTGGCGTTGGTGTTCGCCTGTATTGCCCCGGCGTTGTTGGTGGCGTCGGTCGCGGTCTACGAAAGCTATCAGATCCAGAAGGAACGCATCTTTCGCGAAACGATCTTCCTGGCGCGCAATCTCACCGCCATCCTGGATCGCGAAATGACCGGGGTCGAAGCAGGCTTGCAGATGCTGGCCTCGTCGCCAGATCTGGTGGGCGGAGATCTGGCCGGGTTTCACCAGCGGGCGCGCGACGCCATCAAGTTCCAGATCGTGGACAGCTATGTCCTGACCGACAAAGAGGGGCATCAGGTCATCAACACGCTGGTGCCCTACGGCACGCCCTTGCCGCCTTCCGGGGTGTCGCAAGAGACCGTTCGGGTATTCCGGGCGCGTGAACCGGTGCTCAGCAGCCTGTTCACGGGGGCGATCAGCAAGAATCCGACCATTGCGCTGGCGGTGCCGGTAGTGCGCGGCGACGACGTCATCTACAGCCTGAATGTCGGCCTGTCGCCGGAACGCATCGGCACGATATTGGGACGGCGCGGCCTGCCGGACGGCTGGGTCGCGGCGGTATTGGACAAGAACGGCACCATCGTCGCGCGTACGCGCGATACGGCCAAATTCGTGGGCCAGAAGGCCGTTCCGGCGCTGTCGCATGCGATTCAACAGGAAAGCGAAGGCTCCCTGGAGACGACCACCAAAGAGGGCACGCCGGTCTACACCGCCTTCAGCCGATCGGCCCTGACAGGCTGGACGGTCGCGGCCGGCGCCCCGATGACGTTGGTCACGATGGACCTGTATCGCTCCATTGCCTGGCTTGCGCTGGGTACGCTGACAGCTTTCGGGTTGGGTTTGTGGCTGGCCCTGAGGCTGGCCAACCGCCTGACGTCCGCGGTGCAGGGCCTGGTAGGCCCGGCGCTGGCGCTGGGGGAAGGCCGCACGGTCGAGCTGCCTCGCACCCAGGTCAAGGAAGCCGAGGAGGTCGGCACGGCACTGCTGCAGGCCTCGCGCATGCTGGCCCACGCCCAGCACCTGGCGCACTACGATCCGTTGACCGGCCTGTGCAACCGGGTGCTGTTCGGCGAGATGGTCCTGCGTGAACTGGCCGTGGCCCAGCGCAGCGGCGAGACTTTTGCCATCCTGGCGATCGACCTGGACGGTTTCAAGGCGGTCAACGACATGCATGGGCATGCGGCGGGCGATACCGTTCTGAAAGAAGCCGCGGACCGGATGGCCCGTGCCATCCGGGTGTCGGACGTCGCCGCGCGCCTGGGCGGCGATGAGTTCGCCGTGCTGCTGATGGGCGCCGACCGGGACAATGCGCAGGCGGTGGCCGAGGCGCTGGTCGAAAGCCTGTCGCTGCCTTATCCCCAGGTCCGGGTGGCGGTTTCTGCCAGTGTGGGCATTGCCGTGTTTCCCCAGTCCGGGGTCACCATGCTGCAGCTCCTGGAATGCGCCGATATGGCGTTGTACCGGGCCAAGAAACTGGGCAAGCGGAGGGTGGCGTCCGACGAGCGCTAGCGCTCAGGGCTGCCAGCGAACCGGTTCAGACCCCTGGACGCGGTGCGGCGGATGGCGCCAGGGCCGTGAGCACCTCGCCCGATTTCAGCCGATAGCGCCTGTCGCCCAGGGCGATCACGCCTTCCCCTTCCGACGTTCTGAGTATGTAGCGGATGGTCGCGGCGTAAGCGGGCGGATTCGCCTGCGAAAACACTTCGATCCGGTAGAGTCGGCCTGACTCCGTCGTGGCGAGCACGTCGGTCAGCCTGCGAATAGAGATGGTCATGCGGCTCGTTCTCCCTCTTGTTTGTTGTTCAACGGGCTTGGCGCTTCTCTGGCATGAGACTCCCGTATGCCAACGGGTGCGGCGGCGGTTTTCCTGTTTTCGCTACACTTTGGTCGCTATTGGCGCGCGCTTTGCCCGGCGCGGCCTGTCGTATGAATATCGGGCAATCGGAAACGGTAATGCAATTTTCTCCCAGCCGGAAGACGGCGACGTTCCTGGGATTGATGGCCGTGGTGCTCTGGGGCACCGTCGTCGGTCTTATCCGTAGTGTCAGCGAGCATTTTGGCCCGATCGGCGGCGCGGCCATGATCTATACGGTCGGTTCTGCATTCCTGGTGCTGCTGCTGGGGTTTCCCAAACTGCGGTCGTTCCCGCGTTCTTACCTGATCTCGGGCAGCGTCCTGTTCGTGGCCTATGAAATCTGCCTGTCGCTGTCGCTGGGGTTCGCCACCCACCGTGGCCAGGCGATCGAGCTCGGTATCGTCAATTACCTGTGGCCCTGCTTCACGGTGATTCTGGCGATCCTGATCAATGGCCAGCGCGCCAGCGCGTGGGTCGTGCCCGGTATCGCGCTGTCACTGTGCGGCATCGTCTGGGTGGTCGGCGGCTCGGGCGGTCTTTCCTGGGACCGCACCGCCGCCAATATCGCCAGCAATCCGCTCAGCTATGGCCTTGCGTTCAGCGGCGCCATTATCTGGGCCGTATATTGCAACGTCACGAAACGCTTTGCCGATGGCAAGAATGGCGTGGCGCTGTTTTTCATGCTGACCGCGGCCGTGTTGTGGATCAAATACGGATTCAGCGCGGAGCCCGCGCTGACATTCAATGGGCCCGCCGCGCTTGAACTGTGCGTGACGGGAGGCGCGATGGCCGCCGGCTACGCACTCTGGAATCTGGGCATACTCAAGGGCAACTTGACCTTGCTTGCCACGGCCTCGTATTTCACGCCCGTGTTGTCGACGTTTTTCGCGGCTCTATGGCTGTCCACGCGATTGACCGCAACGTTTTGGCAGGGCGTGGCAATGGTCACCGCCGGATCGCTGATTTGCTGGGCGGCGACACGAGGCAGGCCGGCCCGGGGCGGGTAGCCCCGGTCAGGCGCAGCGGCTCAATCCATCACCATGGTCTGCGCCACGGCGTAGCCGAGCGGAATGAGCAACAGGGAAGCGAACAGGGAACTGACAATCGCCGCCGATATCTTCAGCCAGGGCTCGGGCCCCGCGCTTTGAACCGTTTGAATCACCAACGCGACGATACCCACAACCATCAAACAGCTGATTACCACTGCTACGTAAGTCATGTTGTCTCCGTCCTCGCCTGATTAAAGGGATGCGGCTGCCGCTGATGCGATCTATATGTTTGATTGATTGTGCGCCTGTATTCGCGGGGATGGCGCTAGGGTTTTCCTGACGCTGAATGCGGGTGTGGCGTTTTTGCCGCGCAGGGTGCAGCATGAAATCCATGTGCGGTTGCAGCATCGACCGAGTCTCGCTGGCGGGGTGCTTTGCGCTACGATGGCGGCGTCGAATCACTCCCAAGGCCGTGAAATGCCGCAACGATTACGCCCCGGCACGCGCGCCACATTGCAGGTCAGGCAATTGCTGCCGGGCGAATTCGCCTGGATCATCACCTTGCTGGACCCCGAAAGCGGCAATGTGCGCAGCACCAATTATTCCGAACGGCGCTATGCCTGCCAGGACGAAGCCTCCGCGGCCGGCAAGGCGGCAGTGGTGGAATTTCTGGGCAAGACCGGCTCAAACGGCATGGAGGCCGTCAAAGACGGTAAGCCGCCTAAATCCTGACGCACCTCGGTCTTGCCGCAAAACCTCTCGCACGAGGGGTTTTTTTTCGTCTTGCTGCCTGACGCAAGCGGGCTGGGCACGGCAATTGCTGAAGAGCGGGCTGGCGCGATTCGCGCTGCCGAGGAGACCCGCCATGACCCAGATCAATCACCGGCCACCGGGCGCACCCGACGATGTGCCGCCCGACGATCCGCCGTTGCCCGGCAATCCCCGCCCGGACGACCCGCGGCCGGATACGAACCGTCCGTCCAACGTCCCGGATGACGCCGGCGTGACGCCCCCTGCGCCGGATCCGCGCGCGCCCGGCACCATCGACCTGGCCTGAGCGCCAGCACATCCGCGACCCGTCTTCGCGACACCAAGGAGGTTTATATGCGTTCCATTCTGCTATGGCTGCTGGGGGTACCCATTCCCATCATCATCCTGCTGGCGCTGTTCTGGCACTGATGCCCTGTGCCGGCGCCTGGCCTTCAGGCGCGGCCACATCAACAATCAACAAGGAATAACCATGGAAAACGCAACTTCGGCTGGCCAGCCGTACGGCGGCGCCCCCTATGCGGGCGTCGTGCCCGGACGTGAATCGGCGGTATCCGCTGTGTCCTGGGCGGCGGTGTTCGCCGGCGCGGTGATCGCTGCCGCGTTGTCGCTGGCGCTGTTTGCCGGCGGATCCGGCCTGGGCTTTCTGTCAGTCTCGCCGTGGGGCGGCGAAGGGATGTCGGCACCCGCGGTGGGCATCAGCATCATCGCCTGGATGCTGTTCACGCAGATCGTTGCCTACGGCATCGGCGGCTATGTTGCCGGCCGGCTGCGCACGAAGTGGGTGGACACGCACGGTGACGAGGTCTATTTCCGCGATACCGCGCACGGTTTTCTGGTGTGGGCGCTGAGCGCGGTGGTCAGCGCGGCGCTGCTGGGATCCGCGCTTGCCACGCTGGCCTCCGGCGCCGCCAAGGCGGGTGCCTCGCTGGCGGCCGGTGCCGGGGCCGCCGTCACGGCAACGGCGGCCGCTGGCGCGGGCGCGGGCAGCATGGATCACGCGAGCGACTACCTGACTGACGTGCTGCTGCGTTCGGACCGGCCCGATGCGTCCGGCGACAAGGCCGCATCCCGGGCGGAGGTTGGCCGCATTGTGGCAATGAGTCTGGCTCGCGGCGACATGACACCGGCCGACCGCGACTATGTCGCCAAGGTGATTGCGGCGCAGACCGGCACCGATCCGGCCGCGGCGCAGCAGCGTGTGGATCAGACTATCCAGAACGGCAGGAAGGCCGCCGAAGACGCCAAGCAAAAGGCGCGCGAGGCGGCCGATCAGGCGCGCAAGGCCGCGGCCGCGTTTGCGCTGTGGGGCTTTGCGTCCATGCTGATCGGCGCCTTCGTGGCAAGCCTGTGCGCGACCTGGGGCGGGCGCCGCCGCGATACGCTCTATAAGACGATCTAGCGCCGGCTCTTGTGGCGCGGGCAATCCCCCGGTGCGTGCACCGGGTCCGCGCTGCGCGGGCAATCGCCGTCCGCGCAGCGCGTGTGTCGCGATCAGGGACGCCGTTGTTGGAACAGCCATTCGCGCCAGGGCTTGGCGGTCAGCAATTCCGGCGCGATGCGATGATCCATGCCATCGTAGGTGATGAATATCGGGTGGCCGCCCGCCGCGGCCAGCGCGTTGGCCCAGATCCGGCTGCCCTCGTAGGGATTTTCCTGGTCGGCTGTGCCGTGCATCAGCATGATGGGAATGCCCGCCAGCGGTTTGGCCAGGGACCGTTCCGGCGGCACGCCGGACATGGCCACGATGGCCGCGAAGCGGTGCGGGGAGGCAACCGCGGCGTCCAGCGCGGCAGATGCGCCCATCGAGAACCCCACGGCATAGATGCGCTTGGCATCGACCGGATAGCGCTTGGCGATGTCGTCGACCAGGCGCATGACGTCGGCCAGGTCGGCGCCTGCCTTTGAAATGCGCACCCCGTGCGCATCCTGGGTGTAGTTGGCCGTGCGGCCGGGCGTCTGTGGCACCAGCACGTAGGCGGGAAAATCGCGGCGCGATGCCATCGACCCGAACGTGCGGGTGAAGGCATTGAGCGGCAGCAGGTTATCCGTGCCCACGCCGCCCGAGCTATGGAAAATCACCAACAGCGGGTATTTTTTTCCGCCGGTTCCCTGCTGCTTGGACTCCTCCGGGAGCGGAGCGACGAGCCGGTAGGGCAGCGCGGTCTTGCCCGCGCGGACGAATTCGCCGGACGAAAAAGCATCGATCGGGGCTTGCTTGAACGCATCCACCACTTGCTGTTGTTCAGCGGTGGGCGCGAAGGCCACGCGCGAGGTTTGCACGTTGCCGGACGCAGCCTGGGCGCAGGGCCCGGCCAGGCCGAGCGCGCCGGCCAGGGCCGCCATGGCGAATTGCTTGTGAAACTGCTTGTGGATTCGAAGCGGGCTCACGGGCATGGCAGGGCTTCCAATGGCAGGGCTTTCATGATGGATTCGCGCAGTATTTTCCGCGCAGTACTTCAAATTCACAAGCTGGTGCAAAAGGGTCCGGCGCAAAAAAATGGCCCACGCATTGGCCCACGCATTGGCCCACGCATTGGCCCAATGCATTGGCCCAATGCATTGGCCCAATGCAAAAAGGCCTTCACTTGCGTGAAGGCCTTTTTAAATTCTTTGGTGGCGCATCCCTGATTCGAACAGGGGACCTGCGGATTATGATTCCGTCGCTCTAACCGGCTGAGCTAATGCGCCATCTTTTTTCGTTGAACTTCTCGTTCCGCACGGCTTTCGGCATTTTTGCGTTGTTCAGCATTTTTGCCTTGGCCGCGCTCAGTTTCAAATGAAGCTGAGTAACGAAGAACGAAATTCTAGCATGAAATTTTTTGGCAATGCAACTGGGTGGCGCACGTTTTTTTACGCATCCCGGGCCAGGCGAATGCCCGAGAACTGCCAACGGGCTTCCGGCGGGAAGAAATTGCGGTAGCTCGGTCGGATATGGCCGCGCGGCGTGGCGCAGGAGCCGCCGCGCAGCACGTACTGATTGCACATGAATTTGCCGTTGTATTCGCCTACCGCGCCGGCGCCCGGCGTAAAGCCGGGATAGGCGTCGTAGGAACTGGCGGTCCATTCCCAGGCGTCGCCGTACAGTTGGGCGGGGCCGCTGGCGCCCAGCCGGGCCGGTGCGGGCCGAGGGTCCAGGTGGCCGTTTTCCAACAGGTTGGCGCGAATCGAATAGGCGCCGTCGGGCAGTTGCCGGGCGGCGTGCTCCCATTCCGCCTCGCGCGGCAGCCGCACGCGCGCCCAGCGCGCGTAGGCGTCAGCCTCGAAGTAGCTGACATGGGTGACGGGGGCCTGCAGCTCCAGTTCCTGCATGCCGCGCAGGGTGAAGACGCGCCAGTCGTCGCGCTGGCCTTCCCAGTACAAGGGTGCCCGCCAGCCTTCGGCGCAAACGCGCTCCCAGCCCAGCGACAGCCACAGTTCCGGGCGCTTGTAGCCGCCATCGCGGATGAAGGCCAGGTATTCGTGCTGCGTCACGAGCCGGTCGGCCAGATGGAACGGCGCCAGCAGTACGTCATGCGCGGGGCCTTCGTTGTCGAAGCCGAAGCCGCGGCCGTCATGGCCAACGCGGACCACGCCGCCGTTGTAGCGGGTCCAGCCGGCAGCCGTGCCCGGCGGCAAGGCGGGCGAACCCGAGGCCACGTACGCGGGTTTCAGCGGATTGGTCGACAGCATGTGCTTCAGGTCCGTCAGGATCAGTTCCTGATGCTGCTGCTCGTGGTTCAAACCCAGTTCCAGCAGGGCATCGAAGGCCGGGTCGTTGCCGCCCAATCGCGAAATCAGGTCGTGCATGGCCTGGTCCACGTGTTGGCGGTAGTGCAGCACGTCCGACAGCGGCGGACGCGACAGCAGGCCGCGCTGCGGGCGCGGGTGCTTGGCGCCGACCGCGTTGTAGTAGGAGTTGAACAACATGCGGTACTGCGGATGAAAGGCTGAGTAGGGCGGATGGAAGTGCGTCAGCAGGAATGTCTCGAAGAACCAGGTGGTGTGCGCCAGATGCCATTTGACGGGGCTGCAGTCGGGCATGGATTGCACCTGGCAGTCTTCGGGACTGAGCGGCGCGGCCAGCGCGGTGCTGGTGGCGCGCACGGCGTCGTACCGGTCGTGCTGGCCCGCTTGTCCGGCGGCATAGGGGCCGTTGGCGGGGTGGGTCAGCAGGCAGGCAGGTTCCATGGCGATCCTCCAGGGGCGGGTTGAGGGGAGCGCCGCGCGTTACGCACGGGCGCTGAAAACCGAAAACCAGCCGCGAGAATCCGACCAGTGCTCAATGCTGTGATAGCCCGCGCTCTGCAACAGGTCGGTAAAGGCCTGGGGCGTGAACTTATAGGAGTTTTCCGTGTGGATGCGTTCCCCTGCGGCAAAGCGCCGTTCGCCGGCGGGCCATCGGACGGTGACGGGCCGCAGCGCCTGCAGGTGCATTTCGATGCGCGAGTGTTCACTGTTGAACAGCGCTACGTGGCGCCAGTCATCGACGTTGAAATCCGTGCCCAGCATGCCGTTGACGTGTCGCAGCAGGTTCAGGTTGAAGGCGGCGGTCAGGTGCAGCGCGTCGTCGTAGGCCGGCTCCAGGATTTCGCTGGGCTTGACGCGGTCTACGCCCACCAGCAGCCCGCCGCCTTGGCATTGGCGCCGGATTCGCTGCAGCATGGCGTGGGCCAGCTCCGGGTGCAGATTGCCGATACTGGAGCCGGGGTAGAAGAACAGGCGCCCTTCGGGCGCGACCTCGGGCGGCAATGCCAGCGCCTGGGAGAAGTCCTGGCCGATGGCGGTGATGCGCAGGTCGGGGTAGGACAGGCGCAGCCTGCGCACGGCCGCTTGCAGATAGTCGGCAGAAATGTCGATGGGGACGTAGTGGCGGGGGCGCAGGCTGGAGAACAGGCGCTCCGCCTTGACGCAATCGCCTGCGCCCAGGTCGATCAGCGATTGCACGGGGCCGATGCGGCGGGCGATATCCTGACCATGGCGCTCGAAGATTTCGGCTTCGCAGCGGGTCGGGTAATACTCGGGCAGCAAGGTAATGGCGGTGAACAGCGAAGAGCCCAGCGCATCGTAGAGGAACTTGGGGTCGATGTGGGCGGGGCGGTCCAGCAGCCCGTCGCACAGTTCGCGCTGTTCTGCGCCGGCGGGTTGTGGTTGGGGCGCCAGGAAATGCGGGGCGGCGCCGGCAAGCAGTGCGGAAGGGGAAACCATGCGTTCAGTTCCTTTTTGAGGCTGATGAAGCGCATTGCAAAGGCTTATTGTGGCGGCCAGAGGGGTTCTGGTGTCAAGTCTAAGCTCCTGAAATGCAATGGACTTTTACGAAATCGGGGTGGCCTGGCGAGATGCCGTCCCCCGGGCGAGCCGAGCGCGGCCGCCGCGGGGCCGGGATCTCTCAGCAAGTTCCGCGCCACTGAAATATCAATTAACGGCTGGTTGCGAAAGCTCGGGCGGGGCTGCCTGCGGACGATCACAATGGCGCCATGGCTCGGCGGGGCCCGCTTGCCCCGCGCCGGATCGCCGCCCGCAGGTCGGGCGACAACCCGGGTCGGCCCAATCCGCACTAAGCACGAGGAGCGACTATGAATCGAAAGAACCAGCGCGCTGAAATTGCCCTGCACCGTGACCGGGTGAGCGACAGCTTTCAGGAGCTGCTTGCCGGCACCGAAGACCTGTTGCGTTCGACGGCCTCGTACACCGGCTCCGAGATCGAAGCGGCCCGCGCGCGCCTGAAGCGCCAGTTGGCCGAAGCGCGCGACTCCGCCGGCGACTGGGAGGACCAGGCACTGGACCGGGCGCGGCGCGCCAAGGCCTATGCCGATGAATACGTCCATGAAAACGCCTGGAAGTCCGTGGGCGTGGCGACGCTGGTGGGCGTGTTGCTGGGCTGCTGCCTGCTGGCCAACCGGCGCTAAGCTGACGCCATGAGGCCGTCACCGGTCCCTGCGCGGGCCGCTTGCGGCCGGCCGCCATGGCGGGCCGGATGGTGGCGGTGCATACGCGTGGCGGCGCTGGGCTGTATTGCCGCCACGCTGGCCGCTTGCGCCAGCGTGCCTGATGCCCAGGAGCGTGCCGCCCGCAAGGCGCAAGCCGGCCTGTCGGCCGATGCGGCGCAGGATAGCTATCGCCGCGGCCGCGATCTGGCCGCTGACCCGCAGACGCCCAAAGACGATTTCCTGGCCCGCCACCTGGCGGTGGAAGAGGCCGTCAGCGGTGCGCCGCTGGTGGCGGGCAATCGCGTGCGCCTGCTGGCAGATGGCCCCAGCACGTACCAGGCCATGTTGCGTTCGATCGCGCAAGCCCGTCGCTACGTGCACATGGAAACCTATATTTTCGATGATGACGAAGAGGGCTCCCGGTTCGCCGAGGCCTTGATCGCGGCGCGCAACCGCGGCGCGGACGTGGCGTTGATGGTGGATGCCGTCGGCACGATCAAGACGCCGGATGCGCTGTTCCAGCGCCTGCGCGACGCGGGCGTGCAGGTCGCCGTGTTCAACCCGGTGAGCCCCGTGAGCGGCAGCCGCGCCGGCTGGTCGCCCAATCAGCGCAATCATCGCAAGATTCTGGTGGTCGACGGCAAGGTCGGCTACCTGGGCGGCATCAATGTCAGCGGTGTCTATGCGTCGTCGCCTTCGGGCGGTGGCAGCGGATCGGGCGGTGGCAGCGGCCCCGACGCCCGGAAGACCGATGCCCGCGCCGCGCCGTGGCGCGACACGCATCTGCGCATCGAGGGGCCCGCCGTCGCCCAATTGGAAACCGTGGTTCGCGCCGGCTGGGAAGCCCAGGCCAAGGATCCGCTCAGGGGCGCAGGCGAGACGATCGCGCCGCCGCAGGGGCCGACGCGGGTCCGGATACTGGCCAACCAGCCCGACCGCAGCGATGGCTACACGGTGTATCTGACGCTGATGTCCGCGTTCGAGAGCGCGCAGAAGTCCATCCACATCACCATGGCGTATTTCGTGCCGGACCCTGCATTTGTCGATGTGCTGGCCGACGCGGCCACGCGTGGGGTGGATGTCGTGCTGGTGCTGCCGGGTTTCAGCGATTCGTCGCTGGTGTTCAATGCCGGCCGCTCGCACTACGGCAAGCTGCTCAAGGCCGGGGTGAAGATCTACGAACGGCGCGATGCGCTGTTGCATGCCAAGACGGCGGTGGTGGATGGCGTCTGGTCCACGGTGGGCTCCAGCAACATGGACTGGCGCAGCTTTGCCTTGAACTACGAGGTCAACGCCGTGGTGCTGGGGCCGGATTTCGCGACTGACATGGAGGCCCTGTTCCAGCGCGACGTGGCTGATTCGGTGCGCATCACGCCCGAGGCCTGGCGGGCCCGGGGCGTGGATGACCGGTTCATGGAGTTCTTTTCGCGGATGTTCGAACGCTGGCTGTAGCGCCGGTCAGGCGGGCGCGGCCTGGGGCGGACGCGCCAGCGCGTGTTCCTGCGCCAGCGCGGTGCTGATGTCGTGGGTCGGCTGGAACGAGTTGGCCTGCGCCATCGCCCAGCCCGCGCGGAACACCTGGTGGCGGAATTCGCCCCGCAGCAGTTCGCCCGGCGCCAGCTCGGGGAACAGCGCCGACAGCAGCCGGATTTCGCTGGACGAGATGCGGCGCGCGATGTGGTGCGGCCGCAATTGGCTGGGGTGCGTCAGGCCGGCGGCGGCCAGCAACTCGGCCAGTGCGTGCAGGGTGTTCTTGTGGAAGTTGGCTACGCGCTGGGCCTTGTCCGGCACCACCAGGGCCCGTTGGCGCAGCGGGTCCTGGGTGGTGACGCCTGTGGGGCATTTACCGGTGTGGCAGGCCTGGGCCTGGATGCAACCGATGGCGAACATGAAGCCGCGCGCGGCGTTGCACCAGTCGGCGCCCATGGCCATGACGCGGGCCATGTCGAAGGCGGTGATGATCTTGCCGGAGGCGCCCAGTTTGATGCGGTCGCGCAGGTTCACGCCGATCAGGGTGTTGTGCACCAGGCGCAGCGCTTCGCGCAGCGGCGTGCCGACATGATCGACGAATTCCACCGGGGCGGCGCCCGTGCCGCCTTCAGCGCCGTCCACCACGATGAAGTCGGGCGTGATGCCGGTTTCCAGCATGGCCTTGACGATGGCGAACCATTCCCAAGGATGGCCCACGCAGAACTTGAAGCCTACCGGCTTGCCGCCGGACAGCTCGCGCAGCCGGGCTACGAATTTCATCAGGCCGATGGGGGTGTCGAAGGCCGAGTGGCTGGCCGGTGAGTTGCAGTCCTGCCAGGCGACCACGCCGCGCGCTTCGGCGATTTCGGGCGTGACCTTGCCGGCGGGCAGGATGCCGCCATGGCCCGGCTTGGCGCCTTGCGACAGCTTGATTTCGATCATCTTCACCTGCGGCGTACAGGCGTTCCTGATGAAGGCTTCTTCGGAGAATGCGCCTTGCTCGTCGCGGCAGCCGAAGTAGCCCGAGCCGATGTTCCAGACCAGGCTGCCGCCGGGTTGACGATGGTAGCGGCTGATGCCGCCCTCGCCCGTGTCATGCGCGAAGTTGCCTTGGCGCGCGCCTTCGTTCAGCGCCAGGACGGCGTTGGCCGACAGGGCGCCGAAGCTCATGGCCGACACGTTGAAGGCCGACATCGAGTAGGGTTGGGTACAGTCCGGGCCGCCGACGCTCACGCGGAAGTCGGTATCGCCGATGTGGGTGGGCGACATGGAATGGTTGATCCATTCGTAGCGGTCGCCGTAGACGTCTTCCTGCGTGCCGAAGGGGCGCTTGTCGATCTCGCGCTTGGCGCGCTGGTACACGATCGAGCGCTGCGCGCGCGAGAACGGCGAGGCCTGGGTGTCGTCTTCCAGGAAGTACTGGCGGATTTCGGGGCGGATGAATTCGAACAGAAAGCGCAGGTTGCCCAGGACCGGGTAATTGCGGCGGATGGCGTGGCGGGTCTGGATCAGGTCGTAGACGCCCAGCGCGCCCAACATTGCCAGCGGCACCGCCGCCCACAGCCACCAGAGCGAACCGGTAAACGCCAGCACCGTGGTCACGGCGGCGCCCGCCAGGGTCAAGATAAAGGCCGTAAAGCGGCCGGCAATCCATTGCATGTCCATCTCCGTGTTTCGGAATGGAGCAACCATACACCACGGCGGGCGTAAAAAAGCCCCCATGCCGGGGGCTTCGCTGGAACGGTGTTTTTCAGCAGCTGGACGGCGCGGGCGTTTTCTCGACCGCCAGGCCGAACAGGGGGCGCAGGCGCACGCCCAGGGCGCTACCGGCAAAGGCGGCGGGCAGCCACAGCCAGGCGTGCAGGCTGCCCGACAGGATGCCGCTGAAATAGGCGCCGATGTTGCAGCCGAAGGCCAGGCGCGCGCCGTAGCCCAGCAGCAGGCCGCCGATGACCGCGCCGGCCAGCGAGCGGGCCGGCACCTTCCAGACGGGGGCGAACTTGCCGGCGGCGCTGGCCGCGGCCAGCGCGCCCAGCATCAGGCCGATGTCCATGACGGTGGTGACGTCCTGGCGCAGCGGCGCACCCAGCGCGGCCTGCTTGCTCCAGTAGGCCCAGGTGGCCACGTCGCTGCCCATGGCGTCCAGCGCCTTGGCGCCCCACAGGGCGAAAGCCGAGGTAATGCCCCAGGGGCGGCCGGCCAGCGCCAGCGTGGCGAAGTTCAGCACCACCAGCGCCACGCCGCCCCAGATCAGCGGCCAGGGGCCTTGCAGCAGGGAGGCGGGGCGCGCCGTGCGCGAGGCGAACGACACCACGTGGCCGTGGCGGCGTTTTTCCAGCACGGTGGCGATCCAGGCGATCAGGGCGAACACCGCCAGGTTGGCGGCGATGGCGGGCGCCAGGCCCCAAGTCTTGATGAGCGAGGTGGGCGCCAGCGCGGGCAGCGTGGACCACCAGCCGAAATGGGCGGTGGCGATGACCGAACCGATGATGAAGAACAGCAACGTGACCAGCATGCGGGTGTTGCCGCCGCCCACGGCGAACAGCGTTCCCGAGGCGCAACCGCCGCCCAGTTGCATGCCGATGCCGAACAGGAACGCGCCGAGCAGCACGGAGACGCCCGGGGGCGAGACCAGGCCCGTCACGGGTTGGCCGAACAGCGAGCCTTGCGCCAGGAACGGGAAGAACAGCAGCACGCCCACGGCCAGCATGAACATCTGCGCGCGCAGGCCGGCGCCGCGCCGATCCGACACGAACACGCGCCAGGCCTGGGTGAAGCCGAAGGACGCGTGATACAGCGCCACGCCCAGCAGGGCGCCCACGATCCACAAGGCGCCTTGGCGCCAGCTGACGGTCTGATTAAGGTACAGGGCGCCGGCCAGCACCAGCAGCAATGCGATCCAGAGCGGCTTGCGGTTGATGTGAATGGGCGGCAGCGTGGAAGGCAGGGGCAGGGTGGAGGCGTTGGTGCTCATGGTCGAGTCCCGGGGGATCGTAAGGTCAATGCAAACGGGCGCGTTGCCGCACCCGTCATGATGGCCAAAAGTCTAAGGCCGGCTGAACATTTCTCAAAGCATCTATTTGTGCTTCTTTAATAACTAAAAGTTATATAAAAGTCAGCAGGCACGACGGTGGTCTAGGAAATGGGGTTCGCGCTGATCCAGGCGACCAGCACGCTGACGGTCAGTACCGACAGCACCGTCGACACCAGGATGGCGCGGGAGGTGACGCGCGCGTCACGCCCGTACATCTGGGCCAGCATGAAGGGGCCGGTTCCGATCGGCAGGGCGCTCATCAGCACGGCGGTCCAGGCCCACAGCGGCGGCATGGAAAACACCTGAAATGCCAGCAGCGCGGTCACGGCCGGCTGCAGCAGCAGCTTGCTGGCGACCAGCCGCAGCACGCCGGGCCCCGGGCTGGCGGTTTCGGTCTGCGCCAGGAACAAGCCGATGGTCACCAGCGCGCACGGGCTGGCCGAGGCGCCCAGCAAGGAGACGTAGCGGTCCACGCCTTCGGGCAGTGTCAGGCCGGTGCCGGCCCAAGCCAGCCCCAGCACGGGTGCGGCCAGCAGCGGGTTGCGCATCAGCGCGCGGCCGACCTTGAGCAGCGTGGCCGCCAGGTTTGGCGCCTGCTGGCGGTCGAATTCGATCAGGGCGATGGCAAAGCCGAACAAGACGCTGGCCGTCAGCAGTGTCGTGAACGCGGCGGGTGCCAGGCTTTCGGCGCCAAACAACGCCAGGCACAGCGGGATGCCCATGTAGCCGGCATTGGCGTAGGCGGCGGCCAGGCCCTCGATGCCGCGGTCGGTGAGTTCGCGCGGGCCGCGTTTGCGCGGCAGGAAAGACAGCAGGAAGGTCACCGCGATACCGCCAGCGAACGCGCCCACGAACCCCCAGTGCGCCATGTGCGCCAGGTCCACTTGCGTCATTGCGCGAAACAGCAGCGCCGGCAAGGACAGGTACACCACGTAGCGATTCAGGGCGTCGGTAGCGCCGGGGCCCAGCACGCGCCAGCGCGCCGCCAGCCATCCGGTCAGGATCAACGCGAAGACCGGCAGGGCGGCGGTGATGACGGCATTCATGGCGACAAGAGGCGTGGGCGCGAAAAGGGGCTCATTCTACTGTCCGCGCGGCTTGCGGCGGCCGCGCCGAGCGCGTCACCAGCAGGATGCCCAGCGCGGCCAGCGCCATGCCGGGCCAGGCCAGCGGCGGAATGGGTTCCTGCAGGATGGCCAGCGCGATGACCGCCGTGGCCGGCGGCACCAGGAAAAACAGCGCGGATACGCGCGACGCTTCGCCTTGGCGGATCATGGCCAGCAGCAGCGTGATGGCCACCAGCGAATTGCCAACCACCAGGTACGCCAGCGAGCCCAGCAGCGGGCCGGTCCATGCAATGCGCATCGGCTCCAGCCAGACAGCCAATGCCGCGGTAACCAGCAGCCCCACCGCATACTGCACGGTGTTCGACGTGATGGGATGGGTCTGCACGCCGAAGCGTTTTTCGTACAGCGTGCCGCTGGTGATGCACAGCAACGCGGCCACGGCAAACGCCAGTCCCAGCGGCGAGGTCAGATCGACAGAGGCCTTGGCCACGATGACCAGCGCGGCGCCACATACGCCCAGCCCCAGGCCCGCCCAGCGGCGCGCATCGACACGCTCGTGCGCGATCGCCGGCGCCAGCAGCCCGATCAGGATGGGTTGCAGCGAGGTGATCAGCGCGACGCCGCCTGCCGACATGCCGTGCTTGAGCGACAGATAGGTAAAACAGAAGTAGCCCGCCTGCAGCAGCAGGCCCACCATGGCCAGGTGTCCCCATGCGCTGGCGCCGCGCGGCAGCGGCGGACGCAGAGCCAGCAATAGCGGCGTCAGCAGTGCCACCACGCAGGCGTAGCGCAGTGCCAGGAACGTCAGCGGGTCGGCGTAGGCCAGCCCGACCTTGAGCACCACGAAGCCGCTGGACCACAGCAGCAGGAAAAGCGCGGGAGCGACTTTCAACCAGGCGGGCGTCGCGGCTTGCGGCATGGCGGGCGGTGGGCGGAGGGTGGGCCAGCCGCGATCGTACGCCTGTTTCGCCGGCGCGCCATCCCTGCGAAAATGGCGGCAACGGATTCATCTATAGCGTCAGCGCGAAGGAAAAGAAAATGGCGAACGAAAAACCGGAGGTGCGGATTTCCCTGGGAACCTGGGACCGCCTGCGCGACGATGCCTCATCGGTGCGCTATGACGTATTCGTGGTCGAGCAGAACGTGCCGCCCGAGGTCGAGATGGACGATGACGATGCGGTGTCGGTGCACGCGGTGGCCTATGCCGCCGACGGCACGCCGCTGGGCACGGGGCGCCTGCTGCCCGACGGCCACATCGGCCGCATGGCCGTGCACAAGCGGGCGCGCGGGATGGGCGTGGGCGGCTTGCTGCTCGACGCCTTGATCGGGCAGGGCCATGGCGATGGTCACCGCATGCTGGTGCTGCACGCGCAGACCCACGCCAAGGGCTTTTACGAAGCCCATGGCTTTCGCGTGGAAGGCGATGAATTCATGGAAGCGGGTATTGCGCACGTCGTCATGACGCGGGTGCTGGGCTGATG
Organism: Achromobacter sp. ASV32; assembly: GCF_016428805.1. Taxonomy (GTDB): domain Bacteria; phylum Pseudomonadota; class Gammaproteobacteria; order Burkholderiales; family Burkholderiaceae_B; genus Achromobacter. Next base: position 8,132 of record NZ_JAELTJ010000029.1, on the reverse strand, counting down.
CGATGAGCCGGCCCGCCAAGCGCGGGCCGTCACGTTTTGCCCACCGCAGATTGCCGCCGCAGGACGGTCTGGCCGGTAAGGAGCGGTGTGTGGGTCGGAAACATCTGGGTCGGAAACGTTTGCGCCGGAAAAGAAAAAACCCCGGTCGCGTTCGCGAACGGGGTTTTTCTTGGCGCATCACGACAGGTACCTCGTGATGTAATAATTGGTGCCCAGGAGAGGACTCGAACCTCCACACCTTGCGGCACACGGACCTGAACCGTGCGCGTCTACCAATTCCGCCACCTGGGCGCTGGTGCTTTACCTTCCGCGTTGCGCTTCGTGTTGGCTTTTCAGCTAACCGCTTGCGTTTCGTTTCGTGTTCAGCAGCAGAGGAACGAGATTATGCATACTTTTTTTGAAGTGTGCAAGTCATGCGGCTTTTTTTTCACTTTTTTTTGGATTTTTTTGGGAAGGCCGCTTTCGCTATAGTGTCGCCCCATGTCACGAACCGTCTGTCTGCGCTGCAAGCGCCCTGAATCCCATTGCCTGTGTGCCCTGATTCCCGCGTTGGTGCCGCACACCCGCGTGGTGGTGCTGCAGCATCCCAGCGAATCGCGCCATGCCCTGAATACGGCGCGCTTGGCGGTGCTGGGGCTGGCGGGGGCGCGGCGGTTGGTGGGGGAATACTTCCGGCATGAGCAGTGGGCCGAGTCCGGCTGGGCGCCGCACGTGCTGTTCCCGGGCGAGGGCGCCCAGGTGCTCACGCCGGGCTGCGCGGCAGCGGCGGCCGGGCCGATGCAGCTGATCGTGCCGGACGGCACGTGGACGCATGCGCGCAAACTGCTGCACATCAATCCCGAGCTGGCCGCGCTGCCGCGCGTGATGCTGCCTGCCGGGCTGACGACGCGCTACCGGGTCAGGCATGCCGACATCGCGGGCGCGTTGTCCACCATCGAAGCCGTGACGCATGCGCTCAATGCCATCGAGGCGCCGCGAAACTTCGATGCCTTGCTGCGGCCGTTCGAGGCGTTGATCGATGGCCAGATCGAAGGCATGGGCGCCGAGCTGTATGCGCGCCATCATCTGAACCGCAAGGTGCCTTGGCGTTGAGCGTCCTGGTGCCAGGAGCCTCGGGGTCTGGTCCCGCACGCGCAGGGGGGATGCTGCGGGTCTGGCGCTGCGGCTCTGGCATTACATGCCTGGCTGTTGACCGATGAATAAAGCAAAAGCCCCGGTAATCTTTCGATTACCGGGGCTTTCAACTTTTGAATCAACGCTGCCTGCATCTTGATGCCAGCCGCCTTGATCGGAATTCCGTGGTGCCCAGGAGAGGACTCGAACCTCCACACCTTGCGGCACACGGACCTGAACCGTGCGCGTCTACCAATTCCGCCACCTGGGCACTGAGAGATTTCGGTAAAGACTTTGTGATACGCTGCCGCTCAGTTGCATGGGTTTTGCCAGTTGCATTACCTGTGCTTCCAGTGCGGTCAGAAATCACAAAACAGTATGTAGTTAAAAATCAATCTACAATCCGTCTCGACCACTTCTGCTTCAGTGTTCAGCCTTGGGCGAACCACAGAAGCTGCGCATTATATACGGAAAATTTAGCTTTGGCAAAACGATCGAATAACGAATCGAACAACAACAGATCCACTCCGTTGCCGGAAGCGCCGCCTGACTTCGACCCCGATGTTCCGTCCCGTGAAGCCATCCTGAAAGCGTTGCGATCCGCGGGGGCGCCGTTGTCTCCGGTGGAACTGGCCGAACGCATGGGCGTGGAGCGTCCGGCGACGCTGGTGGGGTTCGAGCGCCGCCTGGGCGCCATGGAACGCGACGGTCAATTGATGCCCAATCGCAAGGGCGTCCTGCTGCTGGCCACCAAACTGGATTTCGTTGCAGGCAAGGTGCTGGGCCACCGTGATGGCTTCGGCTTTCTCTTGCGCGACGACGGCGGGCCGGACCTGTTCCTGTCGCCGCGCGAAATGCTCAAGGTGCTGCACGGCGACCGCGTCCTGGTCAAGCCGTCGGGCGAATACCGGGGCAAGCCGGAAGGCACCATCGTCGAGGTCATCGAGCGCCGCACCAACAAGCTGGTGGGGCGCTTTCTGCATGAGCACGGCCTGTCCATCGTGGTGCCTGAAGACCAGCGCATCAAGCACGACATCCTGATCCCGCCCAGCGACACCAACGGCGCCCAGCATGGGCAGGTGGTGGCGGTCGAGATCATGGAGCAGCCCACCCGCCACACGCAGCCGCTGGGCCGCGTGGCCGAGGTGCTGGGTGAAATCGACGATCCCGGCATGGAAATCGAGATCGCGGTGCGCAAGTTCGACGTGCCCGTGGAGTTTTCGGAAGCCGCGCGCAAGCAGGCCGCTCGCCTGCCGGACGTGGTCCGCAAGAGCGACCTGAAAGACCGCGTGGACCTGCGCGACGTGCCGCTCATCACCATCGACGGCGAGGACGCGCGCGATTTCGACGACGCGGTCTACTGTGAAGCCGTGGAACTGGGCACCGGCCAGCGCAAGCGCCCGGGCTGGCGTCTGCTGGTCGCCATTGCCGACGTCAGCAACTACGTGCGCCCTGGCGACGCCCTGGACGACGACGCGCTCGAGCGCGGCACCAGCGTGTATTTCCCGCGGCGCGTGATTCCGATGCTGCCCGAATCGCTGTCCAATGGCCTGTGTTCGTTGAACCCGGATGTGGACCGCCTGGTGCTGGTGTGCGACATGGTGATCCCGGCTTCGGGCGCCAAGGCCGGCACGGTCACCGCGTACCAGTTCTATAACGCGGTCATGCATTCGCACGCCCGCACCACCTATACCAATATCTGGGCGGCGCTGCAGCAGCCCGGCGGCCCCGCCGCCCACGCCATGCGCGCCGTGATGCCGCAGGTGCAGAGCCTGTACGAGCTCTACCATCTGCTGTCGCAAAGCCGCAAGAAGCGCGGTGCCATCGATTTCGATACGGTCGAGACCAAGATCGTCTGCAACGAGCTGGGCCGCATCGAACAGATCGCGCCATCGGTGCGCAACGATGCCCACAAGCTGATCGAAGAGTGCATGCTGGCGGCCAACACCTGCGCGGCCGACTTCATGACCCGCAGCAAGCATCCCGGGCTGTACCGCATCCACGAAGGGCCGACGCCCGAGCGCCTGCAATCGCTGCGCGAATTCCTGCGCACCATGGGCCTGTCGCTGGGCGGGGGCGAGTCGCCCACGGCCAAGGATTACGGCGAGTTCCTCGATTCGGTGCGGGGGCGTCCCGATTACCAGCTGCTGCAGACCATGTGCCTGCGCTCGATGCAGCAGGCCATCTACAGCCCGGACAACCTGGGTCACTTCGGCCTGGCCTATCCGGGCTACAGCCACTTCACCTCGCCGATCCGGCGCTACCCCGACCTGCTCACGCACCGCGTGATCAAGGCCCTGCTGGCCGGCCAACGCTATGTGCCCAGCCTGGATGACCAGCCGGTCGTCATCGGCCGCACCCAGCGCGAGCATGAGCACGCCATCTGGGAAAAGATGGGCCTGGTGCTGTCGGCCAGCGAACGCCGCGCCGACGAAGCCTCGCGCGACGTCGAAGCCTGGCTCAAGTGCTGGTTCGTCAAGGAACGCGTGGGCGAGGACTTCAGCGGCACCGTCACCGGCGTGGCCAGCTTCGGCATCTTCGTCACGCTGGACACGCTGCATGTCGAAGGCCTGGTGCACGTGTCCGAGCTGGGCGGCGAGTACTTCCAGTTCAACGACGCGCTGCACGAGCTGCGCGGCGAACGCACGGGCATGCGCTACCGCCTGACCGACAAGGTCCAGGTGCAGGTGTCGCGCGTCGACCTGGAAGCGCGCCGCATCGAGTTCCGTCTGGTGCAGGGCACCAGCTTCGACGCCTTGCGCAAGGCGGCGGCCCGTGGTCCCGATGAGGGGCCGCGCCGCGTGAAGAAGGCGGCGGCGCCCAAGCCCGCCGCGCTGAAGGGGCAAACCGCCAAGGAGCGGCGCGCCGAGGCCAAGAAGGCCGGCAAGCCGGCCAAGCCGCCCCAGCGCACCGCCCCAGCCAAGAAGGCCGTTCGCAAGCGGCATTGATGGAACTGCGTCCGGTCTTGCGGCGGGGCCGCGGGCCGGACGTGGGGCAAGCGCCCCATAAGGGGTAACATTGCACTGATGGCCGGATGCGTCCGGTGGCCCGCTCCGCTCTGGAGCGGGTATTCGTTTATCTAAAGGTATTGCATAGTTATGGCGTCGACCCAAGTTCTGGCCGGGTTTCACGCGGTTGTCGCGCGGCTGCGCCACGCGCCCGAGTCAATCAAGGAAATCTACGTAGAGGCGTCGCGTCGCGACAAGCGCATGCAGACGCTGATCGAGCAGGCCGAAAAGGCGGGCCGCCGCCTGCATCCGGTTCCCATGGAGCGCCTGGACGGTCTGGCGCGCGGCACCCGTCACCAGGGCGTCGTAGCGCTGGCCGACGAGCGCCAGCTGGCGGTCGATGTGGACGAAGTGCTCGACGTGATCGAAGGTCCGCCGCTGCTGCTGATCCTGGACGGCGTGACCGATCCGCACAACCTGGGCGCCTGCCTGCGTACCGCAGACGCCGCTGGCGTGCACGCCGTGATCGCGCCGCGAGACCGCGCGGTGGGCCTGAACAGCACGGTGCAGCGCGTGGCCTGCGGCGCGGCCGATACCGTGCCCTACATCATGGTCACCAACCTGGCGCGCACCATGCGCAGCCTGAAGGACCGCGGCGTGTGGCTGGTGGGCACCGACGACCAGGCCACCGACAGCATGCACAAGATCGACGCCCGCCAGCCGATGGCCTGGGTCATGGGCGCCGAAGGCGAGGGCATGCGCCGCCTGACGCGTGAAACCTGCGACCAACTGGTCAACATTCCCATGCTGGGCTCGGTCGAAAGCCTGAACGTCAGCGTGGCCAGCGCCGTCTGCCTTTACGAAACCGTGCGCCAGCGTCAGCAATAACCCGGCGCCGTCCTTCTTTTCCGTCGCTCCTTCTTTTCCGCGTAGCCCATCATGCACCAGAACGGCTTTACCACCACGATCCTCCATTCCGACCGCCAGCAATCCGTCGAGCACGGAGCGGTGCACAAGCCGATGCATCCGTCCTCGGAGTTCGCCTACGACGACGCGCGCGAGCTGGCGGCGGTCTTCCAGGGCAAGGCGGGGTTTACCTACGCCCGCCAGGGCACCCCCACCACCACGGCGCTGGAAGCCAAGATCAACCACATGGAAGGCGGCAAGGGCACGGTCAGTTTCGCGACGGGCATGGCCGCGCTGGCGGCCATTTTCACCACGCTGCTGCGTCGTGGCGACCACCTGGTGTCCAGCCAGTACGTCTTTGGCAACACCAACAGCCTGCTCGGCACGCTGCTGGAATTGGGCGTCGAGATCACCTTCGTGGATGCGACCGATTCCGCGCAGGTGCGCGCGGTGATCCAGCCCAACACCCGCATGGTGTTCACGGAAACGATCGCCAACCCTGGCACCCAGGTCGCGGACCTGGCCGTCATCGGCGAGATCTGCCGCGAAAAGGGCCTGGTCTACGTGGTGGACAACACGCTGACGTCGCCGTGGATGTTCCGTCCGTCGTCCGTGGGGGCGTCGCTGGTCATGAATTCGCTGTCCAAGTACATCGGCGGCCACGGCAATGCGCTGGGCGGCGCGGTGACGGACACGGGCCTGTATGACTGGTCCGGCTACGCCAACATCTTCGACACGTACCGCAAGGGCGCGCCCACCAGCTGGGGCCTGACCCAGATCAAGAAGAAGGGCTTGCGCGACATGGGCGGCACGCTGGCCGCCGAGCCCGCGCATCGCATCGCGGTCGGCGCCGAAACGTTGGCGCTGCGCATGGCCAAGCACTGCGCCAATGCGCTGGCGCTGGCGCGCTTTCTGGAAGAGCACCGTGGCGTGGCCAAGGTGCATTACCCGGGCTTGGCCAGCCATCCGCAGCACGCGCGCGCGGCTGCGCTGTTCGGTTCGCGCTTTGGCGGTCTGCTGGGCGTGGAACTGGCCGATGGCGTGGATTGCTTCGACTTCCTGAATCGCCTGCGCATCGTGCTGATGGCCACGCATCTGGGCGACACCCGCAGCCTGGCGCTGCCCGCCGCGCACACCATCTACTACGAGATGGGCGCCGAACGCCGCAAGCAGATGGGCATCGCCGACAGCCTGATCCGCGTGTCGGTCGGCATCGAAGACGAGGCCGATCTGCTGTTTGATTTCGATCAGGCGCTCAACGGCTGCCTGCAGGGATAATTCACGCGGGTGCCGGCGCGGCCTCGCGTCGGCCGCAACAAGGCCAGAACCCATGCTGATACAGATCGCCGACATCTTCACTCCCGCCGAGGCGGCCGACATCCGCAGCCGCCTGGACGCCGCCGATTGGGTCGACGGCAAGGTCACGGCCGGCTATCAATCTGCCGAGGTCAAGCGCAATCGCCAGTTGCCCGAGCAGCATCCGTTGGCACAGGAGCTGGGCAATCTGATTCTGCAGCGGCTGGCGGGCAACAACCTGTTCATGTCGGCCGCGTTGCCGCGCAAGATCTTCCCGCCGCTGTTCAATCGCTACGAAGGCGGCGAGGCCTTTGGCTATCACGTCGACAATGCGGTGCGCGGCATCACCGGTACCGCGGAACGCGTGCGCACGGACCTGTCTGCCACGCTGTTTTTCTCGGACCCGGATTCCTACGATGGCGGCGAACTGGTCATCGACGATACCTACGGCCCGCGCGCGGTGAAGCTGCCGGCGGGGCACATGGTGCTGTATCCGGGGACCAGCCTGCACAAGGTCAACCCCGTGACGCGCGGAGCGCGCGTCAGTTCCTTTTTCTGGATGCAGAGCCTGGTGCGCGAGGACAGCCAGCGCGCCTTGCTGCTCGACATGGACGTGGCCATACAGCGCTTGAATCAGGATGCATCGGGGCATCCGTCAATCATCCAGCTTACCGGCATCTATCACAATCTGCTGCGCCGTTGGGCCGACGTGTGAGGCTGCTGCAAAGTGGTGCGCGGCGGTGTCGCGCAAACCCCTAAATGCGCGTTTTTGTTTATTGCGAAAAGGCCTAAAAGCTAGTATCGGTGCGGGTTGTGGTGAGGTTTTCGCTTGACAGCCGCTCTACGCCAAGGCCTAATACATGTCTGCGTCGCTGACGGTTTGAGGGTCTTGAACCCCTTGAAACCCAAGCGGCGCAGCAGTTTAAAAGTTGTGCTTTGCAGCGCAAGAAAAAGTTTATCCACTAGTCTGTTCGTCGTTTGTCGGGTCTTCGCGTCATCTGGTCGTGGCCTTCCCATGACAGCATGAACTGCACTCCCGGCAGACTCCATACCTTGTGAGGGGTACACCTGAATGAACAAAACCGAACTCATCGATCACATCGCCAGCAAGGCCGATATCTCCAAGGCTGCCGCCGGTCGCTCGCTCGACGCCCTGATCGGTGCCGTCAAGACCACCCTGAAGAAGGGCGGCACGGTCACCCTGGTGGGCTTTGGCACGTTTGCCGTGTCGGCTCGCGCTGCTCGTACCGGCCGCAACCCGCGCACGGGCGAGACCATCAAGATCAAGAAGGCCAAAGTGCCGAAGTTCCGTCCGGGCAAGGCCCTGAAGGACGCCGTCAACTGATCGACGGCCAGGCGAATCTCCGCGGCCACGTCGCCCGGTGATTTGCCGACAGGTACGCGGTCCGGTATACTCCGGCCCGCGTATTGCTTTTGAGTACCCCGGCAAGTGTTTTTCGATATGCCGCCATTGATGTGCATGCATCGGTTGCAAAGCGAGATTCACAACCAAGACGGGTGCTTAGCTCAGTTGGTAGAGCGGCGCCCTTACAAGGCGTAGGTCACAGGTTCGACCCCTGTAGCACCCACCATCAGCAATACAAAAAGCGCGCACGCAAAACGCGCGACGCAAGAAGCAAGTCCATCAAGAACCCGCACACCTCGCCGTGGCGGGTTTTTTGTTTTGCGCGGCGCGATTGTTATGGCTGGGGGCTGTGCGGTGGACGGGGCCGTGCCGTCGAATGCGGGGGGGGGGGGGGGGGGGGGCCCCGGGGGGGGGGGGGGGGGGGGGGGGGGGGGGGGGGGGGGGGGGGGGGGGGGGGGGGGGGGGGGGGGGGGGGGGGGGGGGGGGGGGGGGGGGGGGGGGGG
>NZ_JAELTJ010000295.1 GCF_016428805.1 Achromobacter sp. ASV32 | reverse complement strand
GCTGTATGGACCTCGGCATTTGCGGTTCATCGCACTTTGGCTCTTGCCTGCCTACATAATCCAAAAAGAACACGCGGGTCCCCTGACGCATGGCTGGGACAAGTCCTCTCAGAATACGCACGCACTCCTGATCGGGCCAGTCATGAAGGATAAGCTTAATCAGGAACACGTCGGCTTTCATGGGCTGAGGCCGGAAGAAGTCGTGCGCTAAAAATGTAACTCTGTCCTTCAAAGCAGCTGAGAGATGCTTTCTGAACGCAGACTGGACTTCAGGGAGATCTTGAACAACAATATTCAGCTTCTCAAAGCGATCCGCCAAATGAAAAGCATCGTGGCCTCCAGAGCCCCCAACCTGACAAACAGTCAACCTCCGTCAGCCAATTATACGCGGGGCATCGTTTTCAGAGTACTCACATCGACAACAGTCCCGCTTCCAACTGATTTCCAGTCAAATGACTGTTCTAAGATGGAGTCAAGACGAAATATTTCTTTAATGTAGCGCATAAACTCGGCGAAGTTGCGCTGCCGCCACCCTTTTCGCGGACCATCGCCGTCATTCTCAATAAAATCCCACGACGTGGTATAATTGCC
>NZ_JAELTJ010000294.1 GCF_016428805.1 Achromobacter sp. ASV32 | reverse complement strand
CCAGAAAGCACTGCGGGTGCATATTGCTCCGCAGATCGATCGAATCCCCTTGTCCAAGCTAATGAGATTCAAGACAATCGTCCGCCACTGCGGTCAGTTGAGACGGATGGGTGAGCTTCCGGGAGTAAAGGCTGGCGAATGAGAACAAGACAAATTGGAATCCAACATTGGCGACGGAACAAGGTACGTACCTGTCAAGACGTCGGGAGCGGAAAAGCTAAATCGCCGTCCATGCTTCTTTGTCGCCTTGTAATTAAGGCCACAATACGGCCTGATGTTGGGCGGGCATTGGAGTAACGGACGAGCGGGTCAATTTACCGCTCCGTGCCGAGGTGTGACCAACGCCCACTGGCACATTTGAAAAGCTGGGGGAGGAGAGACGGGACCGGAGCACAAACGCGGGACCTTGATACCACTAACCCCCAATCATTCATGATTCGATTTGCGCGTATACGGTAATTAATCGCGTTTTCATTCGATCTGTCAAAACGCCTGCACAAAACGTCAAGGGGAGCCTCCACTATTTTTATACAGGCGCTTATTCAATTCATACACGAACCCGTTTGCTGCCCACTCGGCTGGATCCGATATCCCCGGTTC
>NZ_JAELTJ010000293.1 GCF_016428805.1 Achromobacter sp. ASV32 | reverse complement strand
TCGGCAGCGTCAGATGTGTATAAGAGACAGTACGAGTACCCTGGTAAACGGTTTCTGTAGGAACAGCACACGCACGTCACCTTGGCCCTTTTTCACACTCTTGCTTATTCTCCTTTTCCAACACCAATGAAGAAGCTCATCTGAAGCCCGAAAACCATCACCACAGTTTCAACCGTATTAACTTTCCGGGAAGCCGTATCTTTCAATCCTGTACCTGGATCTCTGTTTCTCGGTAACTCCATTCCTCACCTTCGGGCGTGCCGTCCCATCCCATTTAGGAGCACGACATTCCAAACGCAAAACCAAAAAGAGGCAGCACCCGCATTCCAAAGGAGCACAGCTTTATTCCCCGAATAGCAAGCAAGCAGCGAGACATAAAAAAACCACCCGCTTATCGATCCGCAAACACATAGTGAGCACCATGGCTCCGGCGTTGGTGCCGCTTCTTCGCCGGGTAGTAGCCGCCTCATCAACGGCAGCATCATCATCATCGTCATCAGTCAGCCTTCCGTACAGCGATGATGGCCTAGGCGCAGCAGATGGACCTTTGGGCGAAGCAGGCCGTCTGTTCGCACGGGACGAGAACAACAAAGCCGACCCTTCCAAGGG
>NZ_JAELTJ010000292.1 GCF_016428805.1 Achromobacter sp. ASV32 | reverse complement strand
CAATCAGTCCTTTCAATTCGCAGCAATCGCATTAGGCGTGACTCACAGGTGGGCTTTCACAGCGTGCTCAGCCTCCCAGACCGGGCTAAAGAGACCATGTAGACACTAGCCAGCGCGAGGCATTCTTGGGGACTGTGTCAAATGTTGAGGGTGCTTACATATTAAATAATCGAGCGCTGCCGATTATTTCAGTACATCTGCTTATAGCATCTTTCTTTTTTTTTTTTCGCTTTTCAATACATAACATTGCATCGCATTCTTTCAGCGTTGACGTTTTTGCCACGCACCTCTACTAATAGCTGCCACCTGCAACTTTGACTCTACATCCCTCTACTATCGCCTTTACAAATCCTCCTCCTCCGTCTCTTAATCCAATTTTAGACACCCTTCAACACAGTCTCTTCCGAAATGGATTCTGAAGCAGAACCAATCTCCAGCAGGTCATGGTCATCATCGCATGATACAGCCCTCTGCTTAATACCGCCACAAAACCTCTGGCCGGCCATCAACCGGATGCGCAGTCTCAACGACAAAGCTTATGGCAACTGGCCACCACACATCAACCTCGTCTATCCCTTTGTCCATCCCGCTATGCTTTTAGATGCATCAGAGG
>NZ_JAELTJ010000291.1 GCF_016428805.1 Achromobacter sp. ASV32 | reverse complement strand
CGATTACGCAGCTCAGGAGAGCCTGCCCCGACAGTGGCGCCATCAGGCATCTGTGCGTTGTCATAGATGGACGAGGCGGTACTTTGTGAGCGCAAATGCTGCCGCACCATTCCACTCAAGCCAGCATCCAGTGGCAGGGTTGGTGAGTCTTCCGGCGGCTCTTCTTTGAAGTGGGGTTTTCCAGCCTCATGCCTGTCTGAGGGGGAACCCCCGTCCTCAGATGCCTTGGACGAGAGCGAGAGTGGTGTCGGGAGGGCGGACTTTCGAAACGCGGGATGGTCGTTATCGCTTGGCCGCTCCACACTGGGCTGCGCACCCAGACTTGTGTTGAAAGATGTGACATGGTTGGGGGTAGAGGGCTCGTCGCTATCATCAAAGAATGAGGAGGCGTGGTAGTCTCTTTTCGCGTCAGCCTTGGTAGAGCTGTTGTCTGACGCATGCCGATCACGTCGGCGCATAGAGGTTGAACGAGAACGCGAAGCATTGTCTGAGGACCTAGAATGGCTTTCGCTGCGTCCATTGGGGGTATCGCGACCTTGCTTCATCTGTTGCTGGCGTTGTGCGTATTTCGAGTCATCGTACTGATGGCTCGGTCGGGTGAACATGCCCATGGC
>NZ_JAELTJ010000290.1 GCF_016428805.1 Achromobacter sp. ASV32 | reverse complement strand
GATTTCCGCCCCAAGGACGTTGAGTTGGAATCTCTGCAGACGCCTACATGTCTTACCATCTGCACGTTCCTCGGCCGCGCCGGCAAGCATGCATCCGCGGCCGTGGACGGGCAAAATGCCGAAAAATTCTTTAGCGAGCTGGGCGTAGAGCTTCACAGGATGCTCTTTGACCACTTTAAAAAGTTCCAGGTCAATGCCACGGGTGGTTTGATGGTGACGCAGGACATTGCAAAGTACGTGTCCGTCGTTCGGGACTGGCCGCTTACCAAGGAAGTTGCGCTCATGGTTGAGCTACTAACCGAGATTGGCTCACTGTTTATTGTTGGCTCAGAGGCGCTGCGAGAAAAGTCGCGCGGACTGGCGCCGGGTCAGACTGGTGGCGGTAAGGGCAAGCTATCCAAGTCTAATTTCCGGGCGTTTGTGCAGCGCCGTGACGATGCGGGTTCGGTGGGCATTCAGAGCATCCTGGCTGGTCTATGATTATTGTTTTTTGGTTTTGGTTTTGCAGTAGGAGTAATGGAGCACTAACGCGTGTATGAAATAAAACCTCAAGTTTTTGCTATTCTATAGGAAAGTCTATATTGTATCATGGCTGCTGCACATCACGTCGTTATATTA
>NZ_JAELTJ010000289.1 GCF_016428805.1 Achromobacter sp. ASV32 | reverse complement strand
ACAAATAAACCTTCAGGCACGGAATCTAACTGAGGCGTTCCGGGACTGCCCTCCCGACGAGATGCACTATCTCCAGCGTGCGATCCGGTTTACTACCAAAACGGTCATTTTGAACTCTATTGGAGCAGACCGCGCTAGGTTCAAGCAGGCTGAGATAAAGGATGAGGTTCAGTTCAAAACGCTAAGCGATTTTGAATTTGACTACGACGCAGCGTCCTACGACGTGGTCAAGTTTGTTGTGGAGAAGGACCCTATCAGTTTCCACCACGCACTTCATTATACGCTGTCTTGGCTAATTGAATGTGGAAGGTCACTGCCAGCGTCCAATGTACGGACACTTCTGAGCTTCACCCTGCAAGAACTCAAAGCCAAGCCAAGATTGATGGGCAAGCCACAGTTGCCAAAGAAGGACCTTACCCCAGAGGACTTGTTGATGGCTGCCTTTGACTATCCCTTGAGAGTATGCTCATGGCTCGCTCAGATCAAGGCGAACATGTGGGTTAGAAACGGAATAAGCTTGCGCCACCAAGCCAGTACGTATCGGGGAGTCGGCCAGCGGGATGTCTCTCATCACCGAGACATATTCCTCTTACAAACGGCAATGGTGGTGTGTAACCC
>NZ_JAELTJ010000288.1 GCF_016428805.1 Achromobacter sp. ASV32 | reverse complement strand
ATTATGCAACAATCGCAAGCTACTTCTGTTGTCCGCAAACCGCAACCGACTCCGGTTGGCCGTTGGGCTAACTTGACTCCCTATGTTGATGATGAATATATCACTTATCCGGAAAAGAAGGAATCTATTCCAGATGATGAAACACCAGCGGAAGAGCCTACAGCGGACGAAAAGGAAGCTGATAAGGATACCGACAAGGATGCGGATAAAGATGCAGAAAAGGAGGCCGACAAGTATTCGAATGACATGGAGCCGATGGTAGAAGACGATGACGAGGCACCAGACAACCTTGCTGTAGAAGCATCGACACCAGCGCTGAACACACCAACTAGAGGCTCCCCGGTTCCAGAGTCCTTGGAGCCAACTGCGTCCAACTCCCCTGCCCCTGCTGCGGAAGATGGCGACGATGCAGGCATGTCTGGTTCGGAAGATGGTCAAGAGACGCGCCGATATTTTAGGTACAGAAAACTTCGAGATCCTGAAGAGTACATCTCTGCTATTGAGAACTACGAAGATATGACGACTACCGAGCTGTATGAGCTCCTTGAAGCAGTCAACGTATCATTAGTACAGTGGCAAACGGAATGGACACTGTCTCTTATACACATCTGACGCTGCCGACGACGA
>NZ_JAELTJ010000287.1 GCF_016428805.1 Achromobacter sp. ASV32 | reverse complement strand
CCTTATCCTACGCTTGACTTTTGACCCATCCACCAGGCTCTCTCTAGCTGGCTCCTTTCTTTCTTTTCATCATCTCACAATCACCGTCGTCACCTCTTAGACGTTGCTTGCCTTTGGACGTCTGCGAGTCTTGCATTGGGAGGATCGTGATCGTGTTGACCACCAAGGCTCTGTTCTATACTGTCGTGTTGAACAGTGCGTGCTACCTCAAAACTTTGCTATAGAACGCGACGGGTGAAACCTCAAATCGTCCGCAGTCGCCATGGCTTCCAACGAAATGGCGGAGAGGCCTGAAGAGGTCCATTCTCCTCAGCACGGAGACATCGAGAAGAAGGAAAATCCAAGCTTTGACAATGGCTCTACCGTCGACGATGCCTCCCATAACAAGGTTGACCTTAATGGTGCTCCGGACCTTCACCATACGCCAACCATGTTTGATGAAGGCGGCAAGTCAATCCGTACCATGGGCTTGTGGGATACCGTTCTCGTCCTTGTAACCAACGAGGTCGGTCTGGGAATGTTGACCTTGCCGGCAATTCTTCAAACTCTTGGTCTTGTTCCTGGTATTATTGCCATTCTCGGCCTGGGTCTACTTTCCGGTTATACGGCTGTCTCTTATACACATCTG
>NZ_JAELTJ010000286.1 GCF_016428805.1 Achromobacter sp. ASV32 | reverse complement strand
TTCATACACTGCTCCTTTTATTATGAGGGGTATCTCGTATGGAATCAGGCGCAATCGCGGCACACGCAACACATTACTGTTCCAGTCACGGTACGGCAGCTGCTGCATGCAGGTCTCACTCATAATGTCTACGTTGGGTTTCCCTGACGCTAGCTTTTGCATTTCGAACGGCCGCCAACACTTGTGCCCGCGTCCGGGGACGAAAGCGGTAGCCCGTGATTAAAGTAGCGTGTTGCAAAGTGTAGCGCTAGACGCAGGGGTAAATGACGTGTTGAAGGTGATGCAGTGCGACGGCGCAGCTTGGACGAGTTCAGAGGTAACACGGCCATGGTTGATTGACTTTGCGAGGCTTTGAGGAAAACTTATTCGTCGATTCAATACAAGAGACAGGAACCGGCAATGACGCTTCGACTGAATTCATGTGCAATGGAAATCGATGTTGCAGGATGGGATTGGATGGAGTACGTGGGAATGGAAGGAACGATCGAAATCTTACTCGTAATGTCCGGCTTCTCCGGCAGTTTGGCGGTAGGGCCGGCAGGGCAGCTGGCAGCCAGCTGGCAAGGGACTGTCTCTGTCTCTTATACACATCTGACGCTGCCGACGACGATGCGGTTGTGTAGTTGTC
>NZ_JAELTJ010000028.1 GCF_016428805.1 Achromobacter sp. ASV32 | reverse complement strand
AGGCGGGTGCGTTCGATCACGAACCAGGTCGCCAGGCAGACCACCACCGATGCCACCACGACCCAGCCGCGATAGTTGGGCAGCACCATGAAGCCCAGATTGGTGGCGCCGCGCAGTGCATCGGGCGTGGGGTAGGGCTGGCCCGACACGCCATAGAAGCTGCGGAACAGCCCCTCGATCAACAGTGTCAGCCCGAATGTCAGGAGCAGGCCGTACAGGTGGTCCAGCTTGTACAGGTGCTTGAGCAGCAGCTTTTCGATCACGATGCCGAACAGCCCGACGACCAACGGCGCCAGGATCAGCATGACCCAGTAATTCAACCCCAGGTACGACAGCCCCATCCAGGCGAGGAAGGCGCCCAGCATGTAGAGCGCACCGTGCGCGAAGTTGATGACGTTCAGCAGTCCGAAGATAACGGCCAGGCCGAGCGACAGCATGGCATAGAACGAACCATTGACCAGGCCCAGCAACAGCTGGCCGAACAAGGCTTGTATGGGGATGCCGAAAATATCAGTCATCTTGTGAAAATCCTGCGCGTACGAGGGGAAGCGGGCAAATTCAAGAGGCGACCCGGCCGCCTGGGCCGGATCGCATCGAGAAGGTCACATGGGGATTACTTCTTGACCAGCTTGCAGGTCGACTCGGACAGCTTGGTGTAGACCTCGTCGCCCGGCAGCGTGGCGACAACCTTGTAGTAGTCCCACGGGCCCTTTGATTCGGCCGGCGTCTTGACCTGCATCAGGTACATGTCGTGGATCATGCGGCCGTCTTCGCGCACATAGCCGCCCTGCGTGAAGAAGTCGTTGATCTTGTTGGACTTCATCCACTTCATCAGGGTGTCGGCGTCGTCGGTGCCGGTGGCCTTCACGCCGTTCAGGTAGAACGTGACCGACGAGTAGTCGCCCGCCTGCAGCATGGACGGCTTGCGGCCGACCTTGGCTTCGAACTTCTTGGACCAGGCGCGCGAGGCGTCGGATTGGTCCCAGTACCAGCCGTCGGTCAGGTACATGCCCTTGGTGGCTTCCAGGCCCAGCGAGTGCACGTCGTTGATGAACACCAGCAGGCCGGCCATCTTCATCGTCTTGGTGACGCCGAATTCGTTGGCGGCCTTGATGGCGTTGATGGTATCGCCGCCCGCGTTGGCCAGGCCCAGGATCTGCGCCTTGGACGCCTGCGCCTGCAGCAGGAAGGACGAGAAGTCGGAAGCGCCCAGCGGTGCGCGCACCTGGCCTTTGATCTCGCCGCCGGCGGCCTTCACCACGGCCATCGTGTCGCGTTCCAGCGCATGGCCGAAGGCGTAGTCAGCGGTCAGGAAGAACCAGCTCTTGCCGCCGTCCTTCACCACCGCCGAGCCGGTGCCGCGCGCCAGCGCCACGGTGTCGTAGGCGTAGTGCACGGTGTAGGGCGAACATTGCGCGTTGGTCAGGTCGGAGGCGCCCGCGCCGATGGCGATGAAGGGCTTTTTCTTCTCGGCCGCCACGGCGGCCATCGCCAGGCTGGTCGCGGAATTCGTGCCGCCGATGATCACGTCGACCTTTTGCTGGTCGAACCACTCGCGGGCACGGGCCGAGGCCACGTCCGCCTTGTTCTGGTGGTCCGCGGACAGCACTTCGATCTTCTTGCCGTTGACCGAGCCGCCGAAATCCTCGATGGCCATGCGAATGGCATCCAGGCCGGCCTTGCCGTCGATGTCGGAATACACGCCCGACATGTCGGTGATGAAGCCGATGCGGATGACATCGTCGGAGATGCCTTGCGCCTGAGCGGGTGCCCCGGCAAATCCCAGGCCCGCCATGGCCAGTGCAGCAGTGATGGTGTGCAGCTTCATGGGATGACTCCTCTTCCCTTCGGTGTATGGTGCCGGGATGTCCGGCGGGTGACACAGGTTATGTCGGGCGATAGCCCTTTAGACGCCCAGCAGTTCGTTGAGCGTGTCCTGTTTTTCTGAAAGTTCCGACGCCTCGAAATGCTCGACGATCTGGCCGTGCTCCATGACGTAGAAGCGGTCGGCCAGCGGCGCCGCGAAGCGGAAATTCTGCTCCACCATGACGATGGTGTAGCCGCGCTGCTTGAGCGCGGTGATCATGCGGGCCAGCGCCTGGACGATGACCGGGGCCAGGCCTTCAGAGATTTCGTCCAGCAGCAGCAGGTTCGCGCCGGTGCGCAGGATGCGTGCCACGGCCAGCATCTGCTGTTCGCCGCCCGACAGGCGGGTGCCGGGCGAATGCCGGCGTTCCTGCAGGTTGGGGAACATGTCGTAGATTTCGGCCAGCGACATGCCACCGCCCAGCGAACCCACGACGGGCGGCAGCAGCAGGTTTTCCTCGCACGACAGGCTGGCGAAAATACCGCGCTCTTCGGGGCAATAGCCCACGCCCAGGTGCGCGATCTTGTAGGTGGGCAGGTCGATGGCTTCGGTGCCATGGATGCGCACCGAGCCCTTGCGGGATCCGGTCAGGCCCAGGATGGCCCGCAGCGTGGTGGTGCGGCCGGCGCCGTTGCGGCCCAGCAGCGTCACGACCTCGCCCTGCCCGACCCGCATATCCACGCCGTGCAGGATATGCGATTCCCCGTACCAGGCCTGCAGGCCCGAGATTTCCAGTGCCGGGGTGCTCATGCGTGCGCTCCTTGGAGTTCGCCGTCGGTGGTGCCCATGTAGGCCTGCATCACGGCCGGATGGCGGGAGACTTCGGCGTAGGACCCCTCGGCCAGCACCGCGCCGCGCGCCAGCACGGTAATGGTGTTGGCGATGGAGGACACGACGTTCATGTTGTGTTCCACCATCAGGATGGTGCGGCCGGCACTGACGCGCTTGATCAACTGCGTCACGCGGTCGACGTCTTCGTGGCCCATGCCTTGCGTGGGCTCGTCCAGCAGCATCAGTTCGGGTTCCATCGCCAGCGTGGTGGCGATTTCAAGCGCGCGTTTGCGGCCGTAAGGCAGATTCACCGTGGTTTCGTCGGCGAACGCGCCCAGGTCGACCTGATCGAGCAAGGCGCGCGCCGGTTCGTTCAGTTCAGCCAGGCGTTTATCGCTGCGCCAGAAGTGAAATGACAGCCCCGTCTTGCGTTGCAAGCCGATGCGCACGTTCTCCAGTACGGTCAGGTGAGGGAATACCGCCGAGATCTGGAACGAGCGGATCACGCCACGCCGGGCGATCTGCGCCGGGCGCTCGCCCGTGATGTCCAGGCCGTTGAACTTGATGGTTCCCGAGGTGGGGGAAAGGAATTTGGTCAGCAGGTTGAAGCATGTGGTCTTGCCCGCGCCGTTCGGCCCGATCAAGGCATGAATCTCGCCTCGCTTGATACGCAAATCGACCCCATTGACCGCGACAAAACCGCGGAATTCCTTGGTGAGGCCTTTTGTCTCCAGGATCGTGTCGTCCATGTCCGCTGCACCGGCGTTGTATTTATATGTGGACTCTGCCCGGCGTCATGCGCGGGGCCCCCGCAGGGTTGGAAAACTGCCCAATTCGCTCAGTTTTCTACAAGAGTTGCCGGCGAGTATGCGCACCTCCAGATCAAAATTCCATGAGGGTTTGTCATAGGTTTTGCAGTGCGGAAAGGTGAATTGTCGGGTGGCTGACAATTCGCATCCTCATTGGGTAAAAACCCGATATGCGTATGCAATGCGTTGCAGCAAATCCGCATTGATCGTCATCAATTCGTCATCACGGCGGGCATGGGGAAAACCCGGCTGGCTGGCGCTGCGCGAGCCCGCGCAGCGCATACGGAATTCAACGCGCGGTTATTTACGCCGGCGTCTTGTCCTTGAATTCGCACAGGTCCGAAATACCGCATTGCGGGCATTTCGGTTTGCGCGCCACGCAGACGTAGCGGCCCTGCAGGATCAGCCAGTGATGTGCGTCCTGCATATATTCGCGCGGGACGAATTTTTCCAGTTTCAATTCAACTTCCAGCACGTTCTTGCCGGGGGCGATGCCCGTGCGGTTCGATACCCGGAAAATGTGCGTGTCCACGGCCATGGTGGGTTGGCCGAATGCGGTATTCAACACCACGTTGGCGGTTTTGCGGCCTACGCCCGGCAGCGCTTCCAGCGCTTCGCGGGTCTGCGGTACTTCGCCGCCGTGCTGCTCGATCAGGATGCGGCAGGTAGCGATCGTGTTCTTTGCCTTGGTGCGATACAGGCCGATCGTCTTGATGTACTCCGCCAGGCCTTCCTCGCCCAGCGCCAGCAGCGCTTGCGGCGTGCCGTAGCGTGGAAAGAACTTGCGGGTGGCGATGTTCACCGACTTGTCGGTGGCCTGGGCCGACAGCAGCACCGCGATCAGCAGCTGAAACGGTGTGTCGTATTCGAGCTCGGTGGTCGGGTGCGGGTTGGCCGCTTGCAGGCGGGCGAAGATCTCTCGGCGTTTGGCGGCATTCATGGGCGCGGGGCGTTGCGGCGGGCCCGGGCGCGGGCCAGGGCCGATTCAATGGCGGCGCGCTTGCGGTCGTCGTCCTGCGCGTCGTCGGGAGTGGGGGCCGCCGCGGGCGCGCCGGCGGGTTCGGGGGCCATCAGGCGGGTATTGTCGGCGGCCAGGCGTTCGATGCGCGCCTGGTGGCGTCGATGGCGCTGGCGGCCCGCAAAGGCGTCCTCGGCGGTCCAGGCGCGGCCGGCGGGCACCATCTGGATGCAATCGACCGGACAGGGCGCCACGCACAGGTCACAGCCGGTGCACCAGTCGGTCAGCACGGTATGCATGTGCTTGTTGGCGCCGACGATGGCGTCGACCGGACAGGCCTGGATGCACAACGTACAGCCGATGCAATGCGCCTCGTCGATATGGGCGACCAGCAGCGGGCCGGGTTCGCCGCGGGACAGGTCCAGCGGCAACGGCGGCGTGTCGAGCAGGCTGGCCAGCGCGGCGATGCCTTCGTCGCCGCCCGGCGGGCAGCGGTTGATGGGGGCCGCGCCCTCGGCGATGGCATCGGCGTAGGGCCGGCAACCGTCAAAACCGCACTTGGTGCATTGCGTCTGAGGCAGCAAGGCATCGATGCGGTCGGCTAATGTGCGACAGGACATGGCGGGCGATGAAAAGAAAAGGGGCCGCTCGGGCCCCGTGGAAGACGGTTCGGAGAACGGATCAGGCCGATTGCCGGATGAATTCCGCGATTTTAGGACAGATCATTTCGCGCCACCGGCGACCCGAGAAAATCCCGTAGTGGCCGCAGTTGGGGGCGGTGTAATGCGCCTTGCGCTCGGCCGGGATGTTCTTGCACAGCTTGATGGCCGCGCGGGTCTGGCCCTGGCCCGAGATGTCGTCCAGTTCGCCTTCGATCGTGAACAGCGCGACCTGCTTGATGTCGGCAGGCCGCACCAGCTGGCCGTCGACTTCCCAGGTGCCGTTGGGCAGCGCGAAGTCCTGGAATACCATGCGGATGGTGTCCAGGTAGAACTCGGCCGGCATGTCCAGCACGGCGTTGTATTCGTCGTAGAAGCGGCGATGCGCCTCGGCGTCGTTGTCGTCGCCGCGCAGCAGGTCCAGGTAGAACTCGTAGTGCGACTTCATGTGGCGGTCGGGGTTCATGGCCATGAACCCGGCGTGCTGCAGGAAGCCCGGGTAGACCTTGCGGCCCGACCCCGGGTAACGCGGCGGAACTGGGTGGATCACCTGGTTCTCGAACCACGAGTAGGGCTTGGTGGTGGCCAGCCGGTTCACTTGCGTGGGCGATTGGCGCGGATCGATGGGGCCGCCCATCATGACCATGCTGCGGGGCTGGCAGGGGTCGTTGGCCGAGGCCATCAGCGACACGGCGGCCAGCACGGGCACGGTCGGCTGGCAGACCGAGATCACGTGCACATCGGGGCCCAGGTGCCGGATGAAATCCTGCACGTAGCGGACGTAGTCGTTCAGGTGGAACGGACCGGCCGACAGCGGCACCATGCGGGCGTCGATCCAGTCGGTCACGTAGATGTCGTGGTTCGGCAGCAGGGCGCGCACGGTGTCACGCAGCAGCGTGGCATGGTGGCCCGACATGGGCGCCACCAACAGCACCTTGGGGTCGTTTTTCGGGGTTTGGCGCACATCGCGGTGAAAGTGCACCAGCCGGCAGAAGGGCTTGTCCAGCACGACCGATTCGGTCACGCGGACGGACTTGCCGTCGATTTCGGTGGCGGGCAGGTTCCAGGCGGGTTTCTGGTATTCCTTGCCGATACGCGTCATCAACTCGTAGCCCGCGGCCATCTGGCGCGAGATCGGGGTGTAGGCGAGGGGACTGTAGGGACTGGAGAACAGCTGGGAACCGGCATCCGTAAAAGCAGCGAACGGAGTCAGGAAGGCGCGCTGCATTTCGTGCAATTGGTACAGCATTGGGGGAAGTCCTTCTGGGTCGTGCGTGTGCCCCGATTATTGCGCCGGGGAGTAACGGTATTTCCAATTCATCTGACGAAAGCGTCCGAAAATCGGCTTTTGTGTTGCAAAAATGCGACCCGTCATCCCTTGTGCACCAGTTTAGGGCGGAACCCGGTGTCGGCAATCGCCCCAAAAGGAGGAAATCCGGCTTAGGCCGGACGGGCCATGCCAGCATCCCGGTCCGGACCGGGTTTCACCAGTAGTTTTCCACGGCCAGGTTGCCGGGGATGCCGCGGCGCCCCGGCTTGAAGCCGCGTTCGCCCAGCAGTTTGCGGGCATCGGCCAGCATGTCCGGATTGCCGCAAAGCATGATCTTGGCCTGCTCCGGGTCCAGCGGCACGCCCGCCAGCCGTTCCAGCCCGCCATCGGCGATCAGCGTGGTCAGGCGCGCTTGCGGCATGCCGGGCAGGGTTTCGCGGGTGGCGATCGGCAGGTACACCAGCTTGTGCGGATCGGCCGCGAACAGCTCGGCCAGGGCTGGATCGCGGCGCCAGCCCTCGATTTCGTCGCGGTAGGCCAGCTCGGTCGCGGTGCGCACGCCGTGCACCAGGATGATGCGGCGATAGGCGCGCCAGACGGCCGGGTCGCGCAGGATCGACAGGTAGGCCGACAGTCCGGTGCCCGAGGCCAGCAGCCAGAGGTCGCCGCCGGGGGCGAAGCGCTCCAGCGTCAGGAAGCCGTAGGGCGCTTTTTCGACGTAGAGCGCGTCGCCGGGCTGCAGCCGCGCCATGCGCGGGCTGAACAGGCCTTCGGGAACCACGATGGAATAGAACTCCAGCCACGGCTGCTGCGGGGCCGACACCATCGAGTAGGCGCGCCACAGCGTGGGCGGACCGTCGGGATCGTCGGCGCCCGGCAGGCCGACCCGGGCGAACTGGCCCGGCTGGAACGTATACGCGTCGTCGCGCGTGACCCGTACGGAGAACAACTTGTCGGGCACCCAGGTGTGGACATGGGTGACGGTCTGGCGCGTGTATTTGGAATCGTCGGTCATCGGGGCATCGCGCGTCGCGGGCCGTGAAGGCCCCGCGTTCGCGGATTATTTTTCCAGGTATTGCAGCTTGTCCTGCTTGCCGTTCCACTCGTCGGCGTCGGGCAGCGGCTTCTTGGCGCGGCTGATGCTGGCGAACTCGGGCGAGAGCTCGGCGTTCAGCGCGATGAAGTTCAATTGGTCCTGCGGCACGTCTTCTTCGGCGTAGATCGCGTTGGCCGGGCATTCCGGGATGCAGACGGCGCAATCGATGCATTCGTCGGGGTCGATCACCAGGAAGTTCGGACCCTCACGAAAACAGTCCACCGGGCACACATCTACGCAATCGGTGTACTTGCACTTGATACAGTTTTCGGTGACGACGTGGGTCATTCAGGGACTCCGGGCAGGCGGCATTTGTGTTTTGTTGGGCGGATTTTACCCAATGCGGCGCCAACCCGCCGTGAATACCCGTGTTGACATCGTGGCGCATTGCGGGGCGGGACGGCGCCTTCATGCTATGGTGTCGCGAAACGATACGCGCAATCATGATAATCACCTCGCTGCTCGACACCGATCTGTACAAATTCAGCATGATGCAGGTGGTGCTGCATCAATTCCCCGCTGCTCAGGTCGAGTACCGTTACAAATGCCGCACGGCGGGGGCCAATCTGCGCCCCTACCTGGACGAAATCCGCGAAGAGGTGCATCAGCTGTGCCAGCTGCGCTTCACCGCCGACGAGCTTAAATATCTGGGCGGCTTGCGCTTTATCAAAAGCGACTTCGTCGATTTCCTCGAACTGTTCCATCTGCCCGAGCGCTGCATCCACATCAGCGAAGGCGATGCGCCGGGCGAGATCAGCATCGAGGTCAAAGGCCCGTGGCTGCACACGATCCTGTTCGAGATCCCCGTGCTGGCCATCGTCAACGAGGTCTATTTCCGCAACACCCGCAAGCATCCCGACTGGGCCGAAGGCCGCAAGCGCCTGCAGTCCAAGATGCACCTGGTGCTGGACGATCCGGCGCTGGCGGACTTCCGCGTGGCCGAATACGGCACCCGCCGCCGCTTCTCCAAGGTGTGGCACGAGGAAATCGTCTCGACCATGAAGGCGCAGATGGGGCCGCATTTCGCCGGCACCAGCAATGTGCTGCTGGCCAAGCAGCACGAGGTGCTGCCGCTGGGCACCATGGGCCACGAATACCTGCAGGCCTGCCAGGCGCTGGGCCCGCGGCTGCGTGATTCGCAGGTCTTCGCGCTGGAAGTGTGGGCCAAGGAATACCGTGGCGATCTGGGCATTGCGCTGTCCGACGTCTACGGCATGGACGCCTTCCTGCGTGATTTCGACATGTATTTCTGCAAGCTGTTCGACGGCGCCCGCCACGATTCCGGCGATCCCTTCGTCTGGGGCGAGCGCTTGCTCGAGCACTACCGCAAGAACCGGGTCGACCCGCGCGCCAAGACGCTGGTGTTCTCCGATTCGCTGACCTTCCCGCGCGCCATCGAGCTGGCGCGCCAGTTCGCCGGGCGCTGCAAGGTGTCGTTCGGCATCGGCACCAACCTGACCAACGACCTGGGCCACGAGCCTTTGCAGATCGTCATGAAGATGGTCCGCTGCAACGGTCAGCCCGTGGCCAAGGTCTCCGACGCGCCCGAAAAGACCATGTGCGACGATCCGGCCTACCTGGCCTATCTGCGCCAGGTCTTCCAGCTGCCGCCCGCCTGAGGCCGCGGCAGGGTAAAGTTCGGCATTCTTCGCATTGTTCCAACCCGTCAACTCGTCACTAGGGGAATATTCATGAGCAGCATCAAGCGCTTCCACGTCGCCAAGCGCCTGTCGGACATGGCCGTGTACAACGGCGTCGCGTACCTGGCAGGCCAGGTGCCGGACGATGCCAAGCTGGACATCACCGGCCAGACCGAGCAAGTGCTCGCGACCATCGATCGCCTGCTGGCCGAAGCCGGCACCGACAAGACCAAGATCCTGATGGCCCAGATCTACGTGGCCAACATGAAGGAATTCGACGGCATGAACAAGGCCTGGGACGCTTGGGTCGCCGACGGCAACTCGCCCCCGCGCGCCACCGTCGAGGCCCGCCTGGCCAATCCCGACTTCAAGGTCGAGATCGTCGTGACTGCTGCGGTCGCCTGATTGGCGCGTGCACGATGAAAAGCCCTCCGGCGTGCCGGAGGGCTTTTTTTTTCGCGTCCCGCTGGCGCCGGCGGCGAGGGCGCGGTTGTTCCTTGTTTCCAAGGCGAAAACGAATCGGCTGTCGGCCCAGCCCGGGCGTCGCCAGCCTGGCGAACCCTATTTCTTTCTCTCGGCGTAGGGGACCAGGTTATTCAAATGGCCAGCCTTGCCGGCTTGCTCGCAGGTAATGTTCATGCTGAACGCCACCAGCATGTCATCGCTCTTGCGAAAATGGACCCAGATTTGCGTTTCGGAGCCCTTGGGCGGTGTGTACAGATAGTCATTGCAGACGCCCTGGCCGTTCATCGTATCCAGGACGGCCACGGGCTTGCCCAGCATCGCGGTGACTTCCGGTTGTTTCACGCCCGGCTCGCTCATCCTGGTGATATTGCGATCCTGTAGCAACGCCACCGTGCCGCATCCTGTCGTCAAAAGCAGGGTTGCCAATACTACGGATTTCTTGATCGTGTTTGATTTTGCCATGTGGGGTGTGGGTAGGGTCAAAAGGGGGAGAGGGCGTGGGAAAGGCTGGGCTTTCCGCCACCGGCAAAAGAAATAGCATGGGAAATATCGCGGGATTTAAACGCTTTTATATTGTTGTGATTTAAAAATCCCCGTCGCTGGCAACGGCTTCGCAAGCCTCTTTTCACATGGGAAAGCAAGCCATCCCGTCGCGGGGCTTGCGCCCCGGATGGGGGCGTCGCTAGGCGGCCGTTACCAACAGGCCGGCCAGCAGGCCGCCGGCGTTCTCGCAGCGCGCCAGGTCGGCCGGCGCCACCGTCTTGGGGGCCGCGATCTGCTGCGGCGTCTGCGCGTCCAGATTGACGATCAGCGCAGGGGCCACGGCGCGCAGGCGCCAGCCGGTGCAGATGCGTTCCACTTGGCGGGCGGCGCCCGCGCCATCGCTGCCGGCGCTGATCAGGCAGGCATAGGGCCGGCCGGCAATGCGGTCCAGCACGCCGTAGTAGCAACGGTCGAAGAATTCCTTCATCTCGCCGCTCAGGCTGGCCAGGTTTTCCGGCGCGCAGAACAGGAATCCGTCGCTGGCCAGGACATCGGCCTCGGTGGTGTCTGCAGCGCGGCGCAGCACCACCGTCAGCTCGTCCGGCTGTTCCAGCAATGTGGCTGCGGCCAGGGCGCCGTGGGCAGCGGCCTGCGCCATCTGCCGGGCCGCGCCGGTGCGGGAATGCCAGACGATCAGCAACTGCTTCACGGGTAGCGCCTCAGGGGATCTTGCCGATAGTAGGCCTGCAGCAGGCCGAACCATTCGGGCAGGGCTTCGGCCATGGGGTGGGGGTCGACGAAGAAATGCTCTGAGCTGACGGCGAAGAACTCGGCCTCGTCCGTGGCGGCGTAGGGGTCCAGCGGCAGTTGCCCATACCAGGCGTCGGCCTCCTCGCTTTCGGGGTCCACGTCGCGCGGAATGGCGGCCTCCACCGCGTCCACCGCGGCGATGAAGCGGTCCAGGCTGTCGTCCAGGATGCGCCGCCAGTCGCGCGGCTTCAGGTCGCCGTGCGCGGCCAGCGACGGCATGCCGTCGGCAAAGCCCGATTGCAGGTCCAGCTTGTGTGCGAATTCGTGGATCACCACGTTGAAGCCGCCCTCGGACAGCAGCGCGTCTTCCCACGACAGCACCAGCGGTCCGCCTTCCCAGGCTTCGCCGGCCGCGTCCTCGACGTATTCGTGCATGACGCCGTCTTCGTCCAGGCGCTTGCGCGGGATGCGGAATCCAGCGGGGTAGACGATGATCTCGTCCCAGCCTTCGTACAGCGTGGGCGTCAGGTTCAGGATCGGCAGGCTGGCCTGGGCCGCGATCGACAGCCGCATGAAGTCGGATACTTCCAGGCCCTGGGCGCCGTTGATGGTCTTGCTGGCCAGCAGCCAGGCCGAGCGCGCCAGCAACTGGGCGGTTTCGTCGGCGTCCAGCGCCGCCAGGAACGGGTGGGTCTGCAACACCTGCCGCCAGAGATCGGGAGCGATCCGGGCCTGCATTTCCGCCACCTCCGACGGGCGTGCTCCCCGGCCCTTGAGCCAGCGCAACATAAGCTTGGGTTCCTTGTATATATGCCCGGGCGGTGCCGGCGTTTCCGTACTTGTTTCCTAGTGTAGAGTGTCGGAATCTTCCATTCCCACCCTGCAATACGTCCGCGATGTCCGCCCCGCCTGTTCTCGACGCGCCTCCGCCTTTCGACGCTTCCTGGCGACAGGAGGTGGGCGCGGGCCTGGATGCCGACGGCCTTGCCCTTATCGACCGGGCCGTGGCCTGGTCGGTTCCCCGGTTCGAGGGCCAGCAGGCCCTGACGGGCGAGCCGCTTGCCTCCCATGGTGCCGGCGTCGTGCGTATCCTGGCGGGCCTGCACACCGATTCGGCCACCCGTGCGGCGGCGCTGCTGGCCGCGCTGCCCACCGACCTGACCGCGCCGGCGCCCGCCTTGCGCAATGATCCGGTCGCCGTCGCCTTTGGCGCCGAAGTTGCCCGGCTGGTCCAGGGTACCCGGGCGCTGTTGCGGCTGGGCGTGGTGGCGCGCCAGGCCAGCGACGCGGAAGCCGAGAGCGGCACGCAAAAGGAAATGCAGCGCAAGATGCTGCTGGCCATGGCGGCCGATCTGCGCATCGTGCTGATGCGCCTGGCGTCGCGCCTGCAGACCTTGCGCTGGCATGCCGAAAGCAAGACGCCGTGTTCGACCGATTTTGCCCGCGAGACCCTGGACCTGTATGCGCCGTTGGCCAACCGGCTGGGCATCTGGCAGATCAAGTGGGAAATGGAAGACCTGGCGTTCCGTTTCCTGGACCCGGACAAATACAAGCAGATCGCGCGCCTGCTCGAGGAAAAGCGGGTCGAGCGCGAGGCCTTCATCGCCGGCGCCATCGAGCGCCTGCAGGCGGCGCTGGCCAGGCATGGCATCGACGCCGAGGTCAGCGGTCGGCCCAAGCACATCTACAGCATTTGGAACAAGATGCGGGTCAAGCGGCTGGACTTCGCCCAGATGTACGACCTGCGCGCGCTGCGCATCATCGTGGACGACGTGCGCGCCTGCTACACGGCGCTGGGCATGGTGCACGAGATGTGGACGCCGCTGTCCAACGAGTTCGACGACTATATTTCGCGGCCCAAGCCCAACGGCTACCGGTCCCTGCATACGGTGGTGGCCGACGACGACGGCCGGCCGTTCGAGGTGCAGATCCGCACGCAGGAGATGCACCAGTTCGCCGAATACGGCATGGCCGCGCACTGGCGCTACAAAGAGGCCGGGGCCAAGGGCGGCCAAGTGGCCGCCTCCAGCGAATACGACCGGCAACTTGCCTGGATGCGCCAACTGCTGGCGTGGAACACCGATGTCGAATCCGGCGAGGCGCCCGCGGCGGCCGGCGCGGAGGCCGGCAAATCCGATGGCGGCAAGCCCGCTGCTGGCAAGGCCGCAACCGGGCGCGGCCGTCACGCCGCCGCGCCCGAGCCCTCGGAAGACCGCATCTACGTGCTGACGCCGCAGGCGCGGGTGATCGAGCTGCCTGCGGGGGCCACCCCCGTCGATTTTGCCTACCACCTGCACACCGACCTGGGCCACCGCTGCCGGGGCGCCCGCGTCGATGGCCAGATGGTGCCGCTGCAGACGCGGCTGGCCACCGGGCAGACGGTCGAGATCATCTCGGCCAAGTCCGGCGGCCCGTCACGGGACTGGCTCAATCCGCAGCTGGGGTTTCTGGCCAGCTCGCGCTCCCGGGCCAAGGTGCGGATGTGGTTCAACGCCATCGAACTGCAGCAGCGCATTACCCAGGGCCAGGCGCTGGTCGAGAAGGAACTGCAGCGGCTGGGCAAGACCGCCGTCAATCTGGAGCAATTGGCGCAGAACCTGGGCTTTGCCCGCGCGGACGACCTTTACGTGGCCGCCGCCAAGGAAGAGTTCAGCCTGCGCCAGATCGACACCCTGTTCCAGGCGCCAGGGCCCGCCGTCGAACCGCAACCGGCAGCCTTGCGTCATGCCAGCGCGGGCAGCGCCGAAAAGAGCGGCAAGAGCGGCGTGCTGGTGGTGGGCGTAGGCTCGCTCCTGACGCAGTTGGCGCGTTGCTGCCGTCCGGCGCCGCCCGACGCCATCGCCGGCTTCGTGACGCGCGGACGCGGCGTCTCGATTCACCGCAGCGATTGCCACAGCTACCGCGCGCTGGCCGAGCGGGAGCCCGAGCGGGTCATTGAAGTGGCCTGGGGCGAAACGCCGGCCGACACGTTCTATCCGGTCGATATCAGCGTGCGTGCACACGACCGCTCAGGCCTGCTGCGGGACCTGTCCGAAGTTTTCGCGCGGTTGCGCCTGAATGTGGTGGGCGTGAACACGCAAAGCCGGCAATCGCTGGCGCACATGGTGTTCACCGTGGAGGTGCGCGGGGGCGAGTCGCTGGCCCGCGCGCTGGACGCCCTGGCCGAGGTGCCGGGCGTGTCGTCGGCGACGCGCCGCTAGGCCGCGCGTCCTGGTACGCGCGGGCGCCGGAGCGCCCGCGCAGGGATCAGTGATCCAGCCGCTCGTGCGCGCGTTCGCGCATGTAGAACGACGCCACCAGGCCCAACGCGACGCCGAACATCACGTAGTACGCGGGGGCCATCGGCGAGCCGGTGGTCTTGATCAACCAGGTCACGATGAACTGCGCGAAACCGCCGAAGATCATCACTGCCACGTTATAGGCCAGCGACAAGCCCACCGAGCGCACCCGGGCCGGGAACAGCTCGGCCATCACCGTGCTGAAAACGCCGAAAAAGGCCGACACGAAGAAGCACACCACGATCTGCACGCTCAGCAGGCGGCCGATCGACGGGGCGTCCGACAGCCAGTAGTACAGCGGATACAGCACCAGCAGGTAACCGATCAGCGAGCCGATCACGATGGGGCGGCGGCCGACACGGTCGGACCAGGCACCCATGAACGGCGTCAGCAGCACCATCAGTGCCGCGCCCGCCATCTGTACCAGGAAGGTCTGGTTCAGCGGCAGCTTCAGGATCTGGGTCGAATAGGTCACCAGGTACGTGAAGGTGATGTAGATCGACACCGTCGCCGTCACCACCAGCCCCACGCCGATCAGCGTTTCGCGGGTGTGGGTGCGCACCATCTCGACCAGGCTCAGGCGTTGCACCTCGCCGCGGGCGGCGGCCTGGCGTTCTTCTTCCTTCATCTGCTTGAAGGCGTCGGTTTCGTCGATGTTGCGGCGGATATAGATGGCGATCGGCACAATCACCAGGCCGAAGGCGAACGGCAGGCGCCAGGCCCACGCGGCGATCTGCTCCTGGGTGAAGAACTCGGTGATCAGCGTGCCGCAGGCCGCGCCGATCAGCAGCGCCAGCATCTGGCCGGCCATCTGCCAGGACCCGTAGAAGCCGCGCTTGCCGTTGGGCGCCATCTCGATCAGCAGGGCGGTCGAGGTGCCGAATTCGCCGCCAGCCGAAAAGCCCTGCAGCAGGCGCGCGATCAGGATGAAGATAGGGGCCAGGATGCCGGCGGCGTGGTAGGTGGGCGCCACGGTGATCAGCGCGATCGACACCGCCATCAGCGAGGTCACCATCACCATGGCCGCCTTGCGGCCCTTCTTGTCGCCGTACATGCCCAGGATGATGCCGCCGACCGGACGCATGAAAAAGCCGACCCCGAAGATCGCCGTGGTCATCAGGATCGCGTTCAGTTCGCTGCCGGGAACGCTGGGATCCGTCGGGAAGAACAGTTTCGAGATGATCGGCGTCATGAACGCGAACACCAGGAAGTCATACCATTCGAGGGCGTTGCCGATGACTGCCGCCACGATGTTGCGCGTGGGAACTGCTTTGTGCTGCACGGTTTCTCCTTGGGGGGGGCTTTGCTTTGAAGGGCGACATTCTATGCCCAGGCCCTGGTCTGGCCCCGCGACGGCGGCGCGTCCTGGCTTTACACTCTTCTTTTTACCCAAGAGAGTTGCTACATGAACGCGCGCACCTGGCTGGAGACGCTGGTCGGCTTTGACACCACCAGCCGCAATTCCAATCTCGCCCTCATCGAAACCGTCCGCGATTGGCTCAAGGGCCAGGGCGTTGATGCGTGGCTGGCGCACAATCCGGAGCGCACCAAGGCCAACCTGTTCGCCACGCTGCCGGCGCAGGACGGCGGCCAGCAGGGCGGCATCGTCCTGTCGGGCCACACCGACGTGGTGCCGGTGGACGGCCAGGACTGGAGCACGGATCCGTTCAAACTGGTCGAAAAAGACGGCCGGCTTTACGGGCGGGGCAGCTGCGACATGAAGGGCTTCATCGCCGGGTCGCTGGCGCTGGTGCCGGAATTCCTGGCCATGCCGCGCAAAAAGCCGATCCACCTGGCGTTTTCCTACGACGAGGAAGTCGGCTGCGCCGGCGCACCGTACATGCTGGCGGACCTGCATGAGCGCGGCATCCGCCCCGAAGGCTGCGTGGTGGGCGAACCCACCGGCATGCAGGTGGTGGTGGCCCACAAGGGCATCAACCTGTTTCGCTGCAAGGTCCACGGCAAGGCGGCGCATTCGTCGCTGACCCCGCGCGGCTGCAACGCCATCGAATATGCTGCCCGCCTGATCTGCCGTATCCGCGACCTGGCCGACAGCTTCAAGGCCAACGGTCCGTACGACCAGTTCTACGACGTGCCGTTCTCGACCATGACCACCAATCAGATCCGTGGCGGCATCGCGGTCAACACCATTCCCGAGCTGTGCGAATTCACCTACGAATTCCGTAACCTGCCGGGCATGCAACCCGACGAGATCCAGGCCGAAGTCGAAAAATACGTGCGTGATGAGCTCCTGCCGCGCATGAAGGCCGAGTTCGATGGCGCCAACATCGAGATCGAGACGGGCGCCGCCGCCCCGGCCCTGGAAGCCTCCGAAGAAGCCGCCATTACCCAGCTGGTGCGGGCCTTGACCGAAGACCGCGCCACCCGCAAAGTGGCCTACGGCACCGAAGCCGGCCTGTTCCAGGGCATCGGCATTCCCACGGTGGTCTGTGGTCCGGGCCACATCGAGCAGGCTCACAAGCCCGACGAGTTCGTTGCGCTGGACCAGATGGCGTCCTGCGAAACTTTCCTGCGCCGCCTGGGGCAGTCGCTCTGATGCGCCTGTTGGCGGCGGGCGTGGCCCCCGCCGCCGACGGCGTCAGGTAAAATGACGGGTTGCAAACCGGATTTGCGGCCGGCAGTGGTCTGCCGCGATGCCGGGGGAGATGCTTGGTGAAACCTTACGACTTTCCAGATGCCAAGGGCCATTTCGGCCCCTATGGCGGTGTTTTCGTGGCGGAAACGCTGATGCACGCGCTCGACGAGCTGCGTGCGGCCTATGACCATTAC
The DNA here is from genome assembly GCF_016428805.1 of Achromobacter sp. ASV32. Classification (GTDB taxonomy): domain Bacteria; phylum Pseudomonadota; class Gammaproteobacteria; order Burkholderiales; family Burkholderiaceae_B; genus Achromobacter. Next base: position 36,697 of record NZ_JAELTJ010000028.1, on the reverse strand, counting down.
CGTGTCGATCCCGCCTTCCTGGAAGAGTTCAACTACGAACTCAAGCATTTCGTGGGCCGTCCCAGCCCCGTCTACCATGCCCGCCGCTGGTCGGACCTGGTCGGCGGCGCCCAGATCTGGTTCAAGCGCGAAGACTTGAACCACACCGGCGCGCACAAGGTCAACAACTGCATCGGCCAGGCGCTCCTGGCCAAGCGCATGGGCAAGCCCCGCGTCATCGCCGAAACCGGGGCCGGCCAGCACGGCGTGGCCTCGGCCACCGTGGCCGCCCGCTATGGCATGGAGTGCGTGGTCTACATGGGCAGCGAAGACATCCGCCGCCAGGCCTCCAACGTCTATCGCATGAAGCTCCTGGGCGCCCAGGTCGTGCCGGTCACCTCCGGCTCCCGCACCCTGAAAGACGCGCTCAACGAAGCGATGCGCGACTGGGTCACCAACATCGAAAACACGTTCTACATCATCGGCACGGTAGCGGGCCCCGATCCCTATCCCCGCATGGTGCGCGACTTCCAGACCGTCATCGGCAACGAATGCCTGACGCAGATGCCCGAGGCCATCGGCCGCCAGCCCGACTACGTCGTGGCGGCGGTGGGCGGCGGCTCCAACGCCATGGGCATCTTCCACCCCTACATTCCCTACGAGAACGTGCGCCTGATCGGCGTCGAAGCGGCGGGCGAGGGCATGGAAAGCGGCAAGCATGCCGCGTCGCTGGCGGCTGGCCAGGTCGGCGTGCTGCACGGCAACCGTACCTACGTCATGCAGAATGCCGACGGCCAGGTCCAGGAAACCCATTCGGTCTCGGCCGGCCTGGATTACCCCGGCGTCGGCCCCGAGCACGCCTGGCTGAAGGATTCGGGCCGGGCCGAGTACGTCGGCATCACCGACGATGAAGCCCTGAAGGCGTTCCACGACTGCTGCCGCATCGAAGGCATCATGCCGGCGCTGGAATCCTCCCATGCCATCGCCCAAGCCGTGAAGATGGCCGCCACGCTGCCGCGCGACGCCGTCATCCTGGTCAATCTGTCGGGCCGTGGCGACAAAGACATGCATACCGTCGCCGAACGTGCCGGTATTGAGCTCTAACATGACGACATCCCGCACTGATCGCATCGCTGCTGCCTTTGCGCGCACGGCCGAGTCCGGCCGCGCCGCGGCGCTGATCCCCTATATCGCGGCTGGCGACCCGTCGCCCGAGGCCACCGTGCCCCTGATGCATGCGCTGGTCCAGGCGGGCGCCGACGTCCTCGAACTGGGCGTGCCGTTCTCCGATCCCATGGCCGACGGCCCCGTGATCCAACGCGCCGCCGACCGCGCCATCGCCCATGGCGTGGGCCTGGGCCACGTGCTGGACCTGGTCGCCGACTTCCGTCGCCAGGACACGGCCACCCCGGTGGTGCTGATGGGCTACGCCAACCCCATCGAACGCATGGGCCAGGCCGAATTCGCCCGTCGCGCCGAAGCTGCCGGCGTGGATGGCGTCCTGGTGGTCGACTATCCCCCCGAAGAGATCGTCGAATTCGCCGGAACCCTCGGCCAGCATGGCATTGCTCCGATCTTCCTGCTGGCCCCCACGTCCACCGACGACCGTATCCAGGCCGTTGCCAAGGTCGCCCGGGGCTACGTCTACTACGTCTCGCTCAAGGGCGTGACGGGGGCCGGCTCCCTCAATACCGACGACGTGGCCGAGCGCCTGGCCGTCATCCGCCGCTACGTGCGCGATATCCCGGTCGGCGTGGGCTTCGGCATCCGCGACGCCCAAAGCGCGCAGCGTGTGGCGGGCGTGGCCGACGCGGTCGTTATCGGCAGCAAACTGATTGAAACCATGGAGCAGGCGGTGGCCAATGTCCCCGCGGCCCAACAAACCGACGCCGCAGTCACCGCCGCTGGCGGCTGGCTGCGCACCATCCGGCAGGCGCTGGATCAAGTAAAACGACAAAACGCGTCCGCCTGAGCGGCTTGGCGCGACCTCCTAACGGGATGAAAAAACAATGAGCTGGATCGAAAAACTCCTGCCTCCTCGCATCAACAAGACCAGCGACAGCGGCGCCCGTCGCGTGCCCGAAGGCCTGTGGGTGAAATGCCCGTCGTGCGAGACAGTGCTGTACAGCGAAGACCTGGCGGCCAACCTGCATGTCTGCCCCAAGTGCGACCACCACATGCGCATCGGGGCCCGTGCCCGTATCGATTCCCTGCTCGATCTCGAAGGCCGGGTTGAAATCGGCCAGACCACGCGTTCGGTCGACACGCTGAAGTTCAAGGACACCCGCAAGTATCCCGAGCGCCTGCAGGAAGCCGTCAAGCAAACCGGTGAAACCGATGCGCTGGTGGTCGTCAGTGGCTCCATCCGCGGCGTGCCGGCCACGCTGGCCTGCTTTGAATTCGAATTCATGGGCGGCTCCATGGGCTCGGTGGTGGGCGAGCGCTTCGCGCGCGGCGCCCAGGCTGCCCTGGACAACAAGACCCCGTTCATCTGCGTGGCGGCCTCGGGCGGCGCGCGCATGCAGGAAAGCCTGTTGTCGCTCATGCAGATGGCCAAGACCAACGCCATGCTGACGCGCCTGTCGGCTGCCGGCCTGCCGTTCATCAGCGTACTGACCGACCCGACCATGGGCGGCGTGTCGGCCAGCTTCGCCTTCATGGGGGACGTGGTCATCGCCGAGCCCAAGGCGCTGATCGGTTTTGCCGGCCCGCGCGTGATCGAACAGACCGTGCGCGAAAAGCTGCCCGAAGGTTTCCAGCGCGCCGAGTTCCTGCTGCAAAAGGGCGCCATCGACATGGTGGTCGACCGCCGCCAGCTGCGTGAAGAAATTGCCCGCTTGCTGGCGCTGCTGACCAACCAGCCGGCCGACGTCGTCACCGCCGCCTGACCGTTTTTGCGCGCCGTGCCGGGCCCTGTCGTCCGGGGCTGTGCCACCCAAAAAACGCCGCTTGCACCAACAGGTGCCAGCGGCGTTTTGCCAGATAACCGCATGGCGTGTGACGGGTTGATTTCGCCGGTCTGGCGGAACAGTGTTTTCCATTGAGATTGTTGCCATATTGCGACACATTGCGAGCCTTCTGGCCCGGTTTTTGCTATGTTGTGGAGTAACGGAAAATCTCGTGAATTCAACCGAGAGTCTTGTCCCAACAAATACGGAGTTGCTCCCAATGCAGTCGACGAAGAAGAAAATGCTGACGCGCCTTGTCGGTTTGGCCCTGGCCGGTGTCGCTACCTTTGCTAGCGCGCAGTCGTCCGAGGGAACCCAGGGCGGGATAAGCGCTCACTATGGCATTGGCGATCACTACCAGCGCTTCACCCTGAGCTACGAAACCCCGTCGATCTGGACCTACCAGTTCGGTGGCAATTGGGGTCGGCTGGATCTCACGCCCGAACTCGGCGCCTCGTACTGGTGGGCCAACGGCGGCCGTTCGCCCGGGCACGTCTGGCAACTGAACGCCATCCCGATGTTCCGCTGGTGGACGGGCGAGCGCTTCTTCCTGGAAGCCGGTATCGGCGCCACGGTGTTCTCCAGCACCCGCTTCGCCAACGAAAACATCAGCACGGCCTTCCAATTCGGCGACCACGTGGGTATGGGTTTCCTCCTGACCCCGAACAACCGCATCGGCGTGCGTTACTCGCACTTCTCCAACGCCAGCATCAAGCGCCCGAACCCGGGCCTGGATACGGTTCAGCTGACCTACACGTACCAGTTCTGATCCTTCCCGTATCGGCACGAAGAAACCCTCGGCAACGAGGGTTTTTTTTCGTCCGGAGAGAGGGTGTCCCCGGGGCGTCCTGGCCGACTTGCGGCGGATGTCGAGGTGCACCTTCCGGGGCACGTGAGGGTGGACGCTGGCAGCGAACCGCCGGCGCATAAAAAAAGCCCCCATCGATTGATGGGGGCTTTTGCGTGCGAGGTGCGGCTTAGTGGCGGGTTTCGACTTGAACCAGGGGTTCGTTCGACACCGCGGCCACCGGCTTGCGCTCGCGGCCCAGGCGGACCGGCGTGTGCGCGGCGGCGATTCGCACCTGCGTCTGGGCGTGGCGCTCGGGATCGGTTTCCACCCATTGCAGGCCAGCGGCGTTCACCACGTCGTGCAGGGCTTGGGCCTTGGCCGAGGGGGCCGTTGCCGGCACCACGATGGGCTGGGCGCTGGCGGGGGCTGTCGTAGCGGCAACCACGGGCGCTGCGACCGGCGCGGGCGTTTCGACGATCGGGGCCGGTGCGGCCACGGGTTCGGCCGGCGTCGCCGCGACGGGTGCCACGACCGGTTCGGCGGCAGCGGCTTGCACCGGAGCCGTGACAGGCGCGGCCGGCTCGGAAACCTGGCTGGCGGGCTCGACGGCCACCGGCTGGGTGACGACGGGCGCCGCGGTCTGCACAGGCTGCTGAGCCACGGGCTCGGCGACCGGCGCTGCCGGGGCAGCCACCGGCGCGGGGGCTTGTTCGGCGTGGGCCGGGACCGAGGCTTCGACCGGGCGGGCCTCGACTTGCGTGGCCTGGGCTTGCGCCGGGGCGTGCGGGGTGTCGGCCTGGGGCGCTTGGGCCGGGGCGGCTGCGGGGGCCGTGGTCACGGCCTCGGCTTGTTCGCCGGTGTCGTCGTCCGAGCCGTCATCCAGTTGCTCGTCGCTGCCTGCCACGCCGGACTCTTCCTGGCTGCGGCGGCCACGGCGGCTGCGGCGGCGGCGGCGCTTGCGTTCCGGGTCGGCACCGGCTTCGGCGCCTTCCGCGGAAGCAGGAACGCCATCGGCGGTCTGTTCGGCGGCATCGGCCTGTTCGGCCGGCGCGTCGGCGGGCTGCCTGGCTTCAGGCAGCGCGGTGGCGACCGTCTGGGCCAGGGCGGCAACCATGCTTTCCTGTTCGCTCATCGGGGCGTCGGACTGGCCCTCTTCGCGGCGATTGCGGCCACGGCCGCGACGGCGGTTGCGGCCGGCACCGGCGTCTTCGCCCGTGGCGTCCACGGTGACGTCAGGACGATTCGATGCCTGCGCGGTCTGCACGGCCTGCTCGCGTTCGCCACGGTCTGCGCGCTCGTTGCGGTTGTTGCGCTCGCCGCGTTCCTGGCGCTCGCCACGCTCGCCTTCGGGGCGGCGGTTGCCACGGATGTGGTGGCGGCCGCCTTCGCTGGCCTCGGCGCCTTCAGCGCGAGGTTCGCCACGGCGGTTGCGGTTGCGGTCGGAGCCGTGGCGTTCGCCGCGGCGTTCCTGGCCGTCGTGGCCGCTGCGACCCTTGCCGCCGCGCGAGGACGACGAGGCGCGCTTGGCGCTGGTGTCTTCCTGGACGGCGGGGGCGGCTTTGGCCGGTTCGGCGTTGCCGGTCAGCCAGCCGACCAGGCGCTTGAACAGGCCGCCCAGGCCGCCCGACTGCGCTTGGGCAGCGGCAGGGGCCGGCGCCGGAGCGGGCGTCGACACGGGAGCGGGCTGCGACGGGGTGATGCCCTTGACCAGCGCTTCCGGACGGGCCTTGATTTCGCTTTCGCGCGGCTGCCAGGGAGCGTCCGTGGCGGGCGCTTCAACCAGCTCGAAGCTCGTTTTCAGCTCTTCCAGGCGCGGGTCATCGTGGCGCAGGCGCTCGATGTGATGGTGCGGGGTTTCCAGATGCTTGTTGGGGATCAGCATCAGGTTGACCTTCAGGCGGGCTTCCATCTTGGTGATGTCGGCGCGCTTTTCGTTCAGCAGGTAGGTCGCCACGTCGACCGGCACCTGGGCGTGGACCGCCGCGGTGTTTTCCTTCATGGCTTCTTCCTGCAGCAGGCGCAGGACGTGCAGCGCGCTGGACTCGGCGTCGCGGATCACGCCGGTGCCGTTGCAGCGCGGGCAGGTGATGTGCGAGCCTTCGTTCAGGGCCGGGCGCAGGCGCTGGCGCGACAGTTCCATCAGGCCGAAGCGCGAGATCTTGCCCATCTGGACGCGGGCGCGGTCGAAATGGAGGGCATCACGCAGGCGCTGTTCGACGGCGCGCTGGTTCTTGCTGTCTTCCATGTCGATGAAGTCGATGACGATCAGGCCGCCCAGGTCGCGCAAGCGCAGCTGGCGGGCCACTTCGTCGGCGGCTTCCGAGTTCGTCCGCAGGGCGGTTTCCTCGATGTCGGCGCCGCGGGTGGAGCGGGCCGAGTTGACGTCAACGGAAACCAGCGCTTCGGTGTGGTCGATGACGATGGCGCCGCCGGAGGGCAGCGTGACCGTGCGCGAGTAGGCCGTTTCGATCTGATGTTCGATCTGGAAGCGCGAGAACAGCGGGATGTCGTCGCGGTAGCGCTTCACGCGCTGGACGTTGTCCGGCATTACCACGCTCATGAACGCGGTCGCCTGGTCGGCGATTTCGTCCGTGTCGATCAGGATCTCGCCGATTTCGGGCGAGAAATAATCGCGGATGGCCCGGATGACCAGGCTCGATTCCAGGTAGATCAGGATGGGCGCGGAATTGTCGCGCGCGGCGCCGTCAATGGCCGTCCAGAGTTGCAACAGGTAGGACAAGTCCCACTGGAGCTCTTCGACGTTGCGGCCGATGCCGGCGGTGCGGGCGATGATGCTCATGCCCTGGGGCAGTTCGAGCTGCTCCATGGTGTCGCGCAGTTCCTGGCGGTCTTCGCCCTCGACGCGACGCGAAACACCGCCGCCACGGGGGTTGTTGGGCATCAGGACCAGATAGCGGCCGGCCAGCGAGATGAACGTGGTCAGGGCTGCGCCCTTGTTGCCGCGCTCTTCTTTTTCGACCTGGACGATCAGTTCCTGGCCTTCGCGCAGGGCGTCCTGGATGCGGGCGGTGCGAACGTCGACGCCTTCCTTGAAGAAGCTGCGGGCCACTTCCTTGAAGGGAAGAAAGCCGTGGCGGTCTTCGCCGTAGTTGACGAAGCACGCTTCAAGGCCGGGTTCGATCCGGGTGATGACACCTTTGTAGATGTTGCCTTTGCGTTGTTCGCGGCCGGCAGTCTCGATGTCTAGGTCGATGAGTTTTTGCCCATCGACGATAGCGACGCGTAATTCTTCCTGGTGCGTCGCATTGAACAGCATGCGCTTCATGAGAGGGTTTCTCCGTTGTCATGACGCGCCGATATCGGCGCGTGACCTCGGGCCACTCGGGCTGCGGCTGAAGCGAGCAAGAAGATGCGGACCGTACCTGGGCGGCGCCCAGGCGTATCCGCCGCGGGTCAGGCGGGCACGTCGTGCCGTGGGGCACGGGGTTCTTTCAGCAGGAGGGTCAGCTTCACTGAATGTGGTTTGACGGAAATGTGCTGTGAACGGCAGTTGCGGTCGGATTGGTTGCCTACACGCAGCTGGTGCTTTAAATATGCGACGATTCTTGCAGTGCTTCAAGCCGCTTGCGGCATGCAACGGACCTGCTGGGACAGCGGGCAAAATGAATGCCACACCACTATCCGGCAGGGCGCGGTTGCGCCGGCGACCAAATGACCCAGGGGTTGAATGAGCAGGCAGTACAATGGCGGCCCACGCGCTCGACGGAGTTGCGTACTTGAGTTGCATCTCTACGCCAGCGGCTGATTCAGCCCCTTAAGGCTGTCCCGATTATATGTCGCTTTCCGCAATGCGCAAAGAAACTTCCTCCCCTATGGCAACCCCTTCCGTCCGCATGGTGGAGGTCGGCGCCGAGCATGCCGGCCAGCGCCTGGATAATTACCTGATGCGCCTGTGCAAGGGCGTCCCCAAAACCCACATCTACAAGGCCATCCGTGGCGGCGAAGTGCGGGTTAACAAGGGACGCATCTCGGCCGATTACCGCGTCGTCGAAGGCGACATGGTCCGCATCCCGCCGTTGCGGCTGCCGGATCCGGGTGCGCCCAAGCCCGTTCCGGCCGCCGAATTCCCCGTGGTGTTCGAAGACGACGCGATGCTGGTGGTGGACAAGCCCGCCGGGGTGGCCGTCCACGGCGGCAGCGGTGTGTCGTTCGGCGTCATCGAGCAGTTGCGCGCCGCCCGCCCCGATGCGAAGTTCCTGGAACTGGTGCACCGGCTGGACCGCGAAACCTCGGGCCTGCTGATGGTCGCCAAGAAGCGCAGCGCGTTGCTGGCCCTGCATGCCATGTTGCGCGAGGGGCGCAGCGACAAGCACTACCTGGCCCTGGTCGAGGGCGATTGGGTCAATGACCGCCAGCACATCAAGCTGGGGCTGTCCAAATGGACCACCCAATCGGGCGAACGCCGGGTCAAGGTCGACCCTGACGGCCAGACGGCCCACACCATCATCACCCTGAAGCAGCGCTTTGGCGGCTACAGCCTGGTGGATGCCGAGTTGCGTACCGGCCGCACCCACCAGATCCGGGTCCACCTGGCCGCCAGCGGCTTTCCCATCGTGGGCGACGACAAGTACGGCCACGACGAGGTGCGCGCCGAGTTCTCGCGCCTGGGCTTTGGCCGGATGTTCCTGCATGCCCATCAATTGACCCTGGCCCACCCCCTGACGGGCGAGCCGATGACGCTGACGGCGGAATTGCCGCCCGCCTGCCGGAAGATACTGAAACAACTGGAGTCGGTCTGATATGTCGTATTCGCTGGTGGTTTTTGACTGGGATGGAACCCTGATGGATTCCACGCACAGCATCGTGGCCGCCATTCAAGGCGCCTGCCGCGATCTGGAGCTGGCGGTGCCGTCGGCCTCGGAAGCCAGTTGGGTGATTGGTCTGTCCCTGGAAAGTGCCTTGCGCCGCGCCGTGCCCGAACTGACCCAGGCGATGCTGCCGCGCTTCCTGGAGCGCTACCGTACCCACTATCTGCTGCGCGATCCCGAGCTGCGTCTGTTCGATGGTATTCCCGAGCTGCTGACGGAATTGGCCGGGCAGAACGTCCGTTTGGCCGTGGCCACGGGCAAGAGCCGGGTCGGGCTGACCCGCGCGCTGGCCGCCACCGGCCTGGGCCCGCTGTTCGATGCCACCCGCACCGCCGACGAAACCTTCAGCAAGCCGCACCCGGCCATGTTGCACGAACTGATGACCGAGCTGGACGTCGACCCCGCCCGCGTGGTGATGGTGGGTGATACCTCGCACGATCTGCAGATGGCGGCCAACGCGGGTGTGCATGGCCTGGGCGTGACCTACGGCGCGCATACCCTGAAGGAACTTGAAGGTTGCTCGCCGCAGGCGGTGCTGGAAAGCGTGCCCTTGGTGCGCGAATGGCTGCTCAGCCGCACGCTGGCGGCGGCCGCCTGAGCCGGCTGTTCCCCTGAGGCAAGGCCCGAATGGCCGGCGGCTGGCGGCACGCTGGCCGCCAGCCCCGGGGAACGCCGGTTGCTGCTCCGGGTCTATTCCTGATGCCCGTTGTCGCTGCCGGCGGAATATCATGGGGCCGCGCAACGTCCATGGTTTGCGCGCGGGCCGCCAGCGATCCGCGCCGGCCCCCAGGAGACCCCGATGCTGATACGCAAGCCCGATGACATTCTTCCGTCCGATATCACCCCCGAGACGGTGTGGCGCTCGCGCCGCGAACTGATCCTGCGTGCAGGCGTGGCAGCGGCGGGGTTGGGGCTGCCCGGCTGGGCGGCCCGCAGCGCGTTCGCGCAGGATGCCGGCGCGCTTGCCGGACAGCCCAATGCCGCGTTCAGCGTCATGGACAAGCAGACGTCCCTGGCCGATGTCACGTCCTACAACAACTACTACGAATTCGGCGTGGACAAGGGCGAGCCCGCGGCCAACGCCGGCAAGCTGCAGACGCGGCCCTGGACCGTCAGCGTCGAGGGCGAGGTTGGCAAGCCGCGCACCTTCGGCATCGAAGAACTGCTCAAGCTGGCGCCCATGGAAGAGCGCGTCTATCGGCTGCGCTGTGTCGAAGGCTGGTCCATGGTGATTCCCTGGGTCGGCTACTCGCTGTCGGCTTTGCTCAAACAGGTCGAGCCCACCGGCAACGCCAAATACGTGGAATTCGTGACCGCCGTGCAGCGCGAGAACATGCCGGGCGTGCGCGCGGCCATCCTGGACTGGCCCTATGTCGAGGGGTTGCGCATCGACGAGGCCATGAATCCCTTGGCGATGCTGGTCTTCGGCGTCTACGGCAAGGTGCTGCCCAATCAGAATGGAGCGCCCGTGCGTCTGGCGGTGCCCTGGAAATATGGCTTCAAGTCGGGCAAGTCGCTGGTCAAGATCCGGTTGGTGGAAAAGCAGCCGGTGTCCTCCTGGATCAAGGCGGCACCGCAGGAATATGGCTTTTACGCCAATGTGAATCCCACGGTGCCGCATCCGCGTTGGAGCCAGGCGACCGAGCGTCGCATCGGCGAGGACGGTCTGTTCTCGCCCAAGCGCAAGACCTTGATGTTTAACGGTTATGCCGATCAGGTGGCGTCGCTCTACCAGGGCATGGACCTGAAGGCCAACTACTGACGCCCATGACTGACGCGAGCAGGGTGGCCGGCACGGCGGCCGCCACGCGCAAGCCGCAGTGGTCGGCCCGGGCCGTGGGGCGCTTCAAGCCCTTGCTGTTCCTGCTGGGGCTGACGCCTTTCGCCCGCTGGCTCTGGCTGGGTTTCAACAATGGACTGACCGCCAACCCGGTGGAGTTCCTGACGCGATCGTCCGGCACCTGGACGTTGGTCTGCCTGCTCGTCACGCTGTCCATTACACCCTTGCGGCGGCTGACTGGCCAGCCGGCACTGGTGCGCCTGCGCCGCATGTGCGGACTGTTCGCGTTTTTCTACGGGGCCATGCATTTCATGGCCTGGGTGTGGTGGGATCGCGGCTTCGACCCTGCTGCCATGCTGCAGGACATCGGCGAGCGACCGTTCATTACGGTGGGCTTTGCGGCTTTCGTGCTGATGACGGCGCTGGCGGCCACCTCGACCCAGTGGGCCATGCGCAAGCTGGGCAAGCGTTGGCAGCAACTGCACCGCGCCATCTATCTCATTGGCCTGCTGGCGGTGCTGCATTACTGGTGGCACAAGGCCGGCAAGAACGACCTGGCCCAGCCCGCCCTGTATGCCGGCGTGCTGGCGCTGCTGCTGGGCTGGCGGCTGGCGGCCTGGTGGCGCCGGCGCCGGGGCTAGTGTGAGCAGGCCCCAGGCCCGGGCGCCGTCCGCGCGTGCGGGCGCACTGCCTGCCATGCATGCCTACAGCATGGCCAGCATGATCGCCGCCGTCTCGGCGTCGGGTTGGCCGTCATGCCGGGCCGGGCGGTAGTGCATCTGGAACGCGGCCAGCACGTTGATCGTGGCGCGGTCCAGCCTGCCGTCCTGCGGGCAGGCGTAGCCCAGCCGCTGCAATTGCTGCTGGAACCAGGCGACATCGGGCGTGCCCTGGACCTGCAGGCGTGCCAGGTGCGAGGCGGCGCCCGCTTCGTCGTACCAGCGGCCGATGCCGGCCGCGGCCAGTTGCTTCCAGGGGAACAGGGGGCCAGGGTCCACCTTGCGCTGGGGCGCGATGTCGCTGTGGCCCACCACGTTCTCGGGGGCGATGCCATTGCGCTGGATGACGTCGCGCAGAAGCAGGGTCAGGGCGCGGATCTGCCTGTCGTCATAGGCGTGCCATTGCGGCTTGCCGTCGTCACCGTCGGTCCAGCCCGGGTTGACGATTTCGATGCCGACCGACGTGCTGTTCATGGCGTTCAGGCCAAACCACGAGCTTTCGCCGGCATGCCAGGCGGCGCGGGTCTCGTCGACCAGCCGGTAGGTGCGGCCCGACGTATTGATCAGGTAGTGCGCGCTGACCTTGCCCTGAGACAGCAATCGCATGGACAGGGCGTCGTCGGTCGAGGTGTAGTGCAGCACCACGAAACGCACCCGGCTGCTTTGGCTGGCGGCGGTGACGGAGGTGTCCAGGTCCAGGCCGGCGGGGCCTCGGTGCGCGCAACCCGCCAGGGCCGCGGCGGCCAATAGAACGGCGGCGAAACGGATCATGTCAGCGTGCCAGGTACAGGAACAGCGTGGGCATCTTGTCCAGCTGCGGCGCGGGCTGCTTTTTCCAGTCGGCGATGCTGCGGGTGGCGATCCATTCGTCTGCGGTGGTCAGGGCGCGCGCCACGCACAGCTTGGTGTCGCCTTTCAGGCTGGCCAGCAGCGTCGCGAACATGGCGGCATTGCGGTAGGGCGTTTCGATCAGCAACTGGGTCTGGTTGTGCTTGGCTGAGTGCAGTTCCCAGGCCTTGAGCTGCTTGGCGCGCTCGGCGGCGTCCACCGGCGCATAGCCGTGGAAAGCGAAGCGCTGGCCGTCCAGCCCGCTGGCCATCAGGCCCAGCAGAATGGACGAGGGGCCAACCCAGGGCTTGACCGTCACGCCCAGCCGGTGGGCGGCATCCACGACCTTGGCGCCCGGGTCCGCGACGGCCGGGCAGCCGGCTTCGGAGACCAGGCCGATATCGGCGCCTTGGCGCACCGGGTCCAGCCAGGCCTTGATCTGCGCCGCGTCGGTCTTGTCCGTGAGCGTGTGAATGGTGATTTCCTGCAGAGGACGGCGGGTGCCGATCTGCTTGAGGAAGGCGCGCGCCGTCTTGGCGTTTTCGGCGATGTAGGTGTCCAGCTGGCCGGCCAGCGCGCGGGCGTCGGCGGGCAGCCAGCTTTCGGGGGCGGCATCGCCCAGGCCGACGGGGATCAGGTGCAGCGAGCCGCTCATGCGGGCGCTCCCGGAGCGTGCAGCGGATCCAGCCCGAACTGGCCCAGCATCCGCGTCAGGGCGATCAGCGGCAGGCCGATGATGGCGGTGGGGTCGTCGCTCTGAATGCTTTCCATCAGGGCGATGCCCAGGCTTTCCGCCTTGGCGCTGCCTGCGGTATCGTAGGGTTCTTCGGCGCGCAGGTAGGCGTCGATGGCGTGGTCGGACAACTGCCGGAAGCGGCACCGCGTAATAATGTCGGCTTTTTCCACCCGCTGGCCATCAGTGACCGCCAGCGCGCTGTGAAATTCCACGATTTGTCCCGAAAGTGCCCGCAATTGGGCCTGGGCGCGCGGAAAATCCCCCGGCTTGCCTATGGGCTGGCCGTCAATCGTGGCGACCTGATCCGACCCTATAACGATGCTGCCCGGGTGCGAAGCCGCCACCGCCATGGCCTTGGCCACCGACAGGCGCAGGGCCAGCGCCTCGGGCGTTTCACCCGGGTGTGGCGTTTCGTCTACATCGGGCGAAATGGCGGCAAAGGGCAGCCGCAGGCGGGTAAGCAGCTCTTTGCGGTAGCGCGAGCTGGAAGCGAGGATCAGGCTAGGTTGTGGGGGCATGCGGTATTTGACGCTGATACGTAAGTCACAGTATTATCTAACGTTTTGCGGCATTTTTGCAGTGCAATAGCAGCGCGGTATGTTGCTAAAAGCCTGCCTGGTGCTGGCGCCTGGCACTGAAAGCCTGGCACTGGACACTACGCCGCGAATGCACAGGACTCTGTGCGAAAGGACTGATTATCAAGCCCATCGACGCATTCGCATTCGCCCACCAGGGCAGGCAAGCGCAAGGCACCATACCTCTTGTGCGGTTGACGCGCGCGGTTGACGGGTTACCCGAGCAGCCGCTGGGCGATGCCGGGCTCGTGACGTGGTCTGCGCGCGGCGAGATGGGCAAGACGGGGCTGGTGCTGGGTCAGCCGCTCTTGCGCATCCGTGTGCAGGCGAATCCGGTCGTGGTGTGCCAACGGTGCAATACGCCGTTCGCCTACCCGGTCGACAGCGAAGTCCTGCTGCAGCTGGTCAAGTCTGAAGACGACCTCGACGACGGCATGGCCGGTGGCGATCACGCCGCTGGCCTCGACGACGAGGACGACGAAGACGGAGAAGTGGAAGGTAAAGGTTTTGTGTCCAACCAACCTGAAAAGGTGGTGGGTTCGCATCATTTCGATCTGCTGGCCCAGATCGAAGATGAGCTCATTCTGAGCGTTCCGTATGTGCCCAAGCATGATGTATGCCCGGGCGCGCAGGCCAGCGACAACGAAGCTTCCCAAGAGCCCGTTGTCAAGCGTCCGTCGCCGTTTGCGGTGCTGGAACAACTGAAGCACAAAGATTGAGATCAACATCGGGCCGCATCGCGTACAATGCGCCCCGTTTCTAGGAGTCATCATGGCTGTTCAACAAAACAAGAAGTCCCCGTCCAAGCGCGGTATGCACCGCTCGCACGATTTTCTGGTGAATCCGTCGACGGCTATCGAACCCAACACGGGCGAGACCCATCTGCGTCACCACATCAGCCCCAACGGCTTCTACCGTGGCCGCAAGGTCCTGAAGACCAAGGCCGACGAATAAGGCCCCCGGGCCGAACTCGTACTCGGACCAATTCGGCTGAGCGCTGATACCTGGCACCCGTGATACGCATCGCCATAGACTGTATGGGCGGAGACTTCGGTCTGCCCGTCACGATTCCGGCTGCGATCGAGTTCGCCCGGCAATTTCCGGATACCCGGCTGTTGCTGGTCGGGCTTCCCGACGCTATCGAAGCGGCGCTCTCCGAGCACCGCGGCGTGGCGCGCGATCGACTTGAAATCGTGGCGGCTTCCGAAGTCGTCACCATGGACGACCCGGTCGAGGTCGCCCTGCGCCGCAAAAAAGACTCCTCCATGCGCCTGGCCGCCCAGTCCGTCAAGGACGGGCGCGCCGACGCCTGCGTTTCCGCAGGCAATACCGGCGCCTGGATGGCCATTTCACGCTACGTGCTCAAGACGCTGGACGGCATAGACCGGCCCGCGATCGCCACGTCCATTCCGAACCAGACGGGCCGCGCCACCACGGTGCTGGACCTGGGTGCGAATGTGGACTGTACGGCCGAGCACCTTTTGCAATTCGCCATCATGGGCGCCGCGCTGTCGCAGGCGGTGGACCATCGCGAGAACCCCACCGTGGGCTTGCTCAACATCGGCGAAGAGGTCATCAAGGGCAACGAGGTCGTCAAGGAAGCCGCCGAGCTTCTGCGCGCCAGTCCCCTGAACTTCTACGGTAACGTGGAAGGCAATGACATTTTCAAGGGCACGGTCGACGTCGTCGTCTGCGACGGTTTCGTCGGCAACGTCGTGCTCAAGTCCGTCGAAGGCCTGGCCAAGATGTTGTCCAGCGTCATTCGCGAAGAGTTCAAACGCAACCTGATCACGCTGCTGGCCGGCGTGCTGGCCAAGCCGGTGCTCAACCGTCTGCGCAACCGCGTCGACAACCGCCGCTACAACGGCGCGGCGTTGCTGGGCTTGCGCGGCGTGGTCATCAAGAGCCACGGCTCGGCCGACGCTTACGCGTTCGGCTTTGCGCTGCAACGGGCGCGCGAAGCCGTAGTGAGTAAACTGCTTGAGCGCACCGCTCAGACGGTCGCACAGATCAACCAGCGCGTTCAGTCGGGTTCGGGCGTCTCGGCGCTTGAATCGGGCGCGGCTGGGGACACCGCTTGATGGATACCGCAATGAAATATTCCGTGATCGCGGGCACCGGCAGCTTCCTGCCGGAACGCGTGGTTTCGAATGACGCCCTGGCAGCGGAGCTGGCAACGCGCGACATCGCCACTTCCGACGAGTGGATCGTTGAGCGCACCGGCATTCGCCAGCGTCATCTGGCCGAACGCGGCGTCACTACCAGCCAGCTGGCCACCGAGGCCTCGCGCCGTGCGTTGGCCGATGCGGGTGTCGATGCTTCCGATGTCGACCTCATCGTGCTGGCCACGTCCACGCCCGATTTCGTCTTCCCCAGCACCGCCTGCCTGGTGCAGGCCAATCTGGGCGTCAAGGGTTCTGCTGCCTTTGACGTGCAGGCCGTGTGCAGCGGCTTCGTTTATGCCCTGACCACCGCCGACAGCTTCATCCGCGCCGGTCGCGCGCGCTGTGCGCTGGTGATTGGCGCTGAGGTGTTTTCGCGCATTCTCGACTGGAACGACCGCAGCACCTGCGTGCTGTTTGGCGACGGCGCCGGTGCGGTGGTGCTCAAGGCTTCCGACAAGCCCGGCATCATGGCCGCGCAACTGCACGCCGACGGCAGCCAGATGAAGATCCTCAGCGCTGCCGGCAACGTGGCCTATGGTGACGTGACGGGCGATCCGTTCCTGCGCATGGACGGCCAGGCCGTGTTCAAGCAGGCCGTCACGGTGCTGGACCGCTCGGCACGCGATACCTGCGCCGAAGCCGGCATCGAGGTCAGCGACGTCGATTGGCTGATTCCGCATCAGGCGAACGTTCGCATCCTGAATTTCCTGGCACGCAAGCTTGCAGTGCCGGTTGAAAAGGTTGTCATCACCGTCGACAGCCACGCCAATACCTCCGCGGCCAGTGTGCCGTTGGCCCTGGACGCCGCGCGCCGCGATGGCCGCGTCAAGCCGGGTCAGCTCATCCTGATGCAGGGCGTAGGCGGCGGATTCACCTGGGGTTCCGTACTGGCCCGCATGTAAGGGCGAGTCCGGTCCGGGTGCGTTGCCGCGCCCGCCCGGATGGTGCGCTCGACATTCCCACAGACTCTGAATCAATCCACACGGTCAAACATGAAAATCGCTTTTGTCTTTCCTGGCCAGGGTTCCCAGTCGGTCGGCATGCTGGACGCCTGGTCCGATGTCGCGGCTGCGACCGACGCTGTGGCACGCGCCTCGCAGGCGCTGGGCCAGGACCTGGGCGCGCTGATCGCGCAAGGCCCCGCTGAACAACTGAACCTGACCACCAACACGCAGCCGGCCATGCTGACGGCCAGCGTCGCGTTCTTCGCGGCCTGGCGTGCAGCCGGTGGCCGCATGCCCGACGTCGTGGCTGGCCACAGCCTGGGCGAGTACGCCGCGCTGACCGCTGCCGGTTCGCTGGCGCTCGAAGACGCCGTGCGCCTGGTGCGCGTGCGCGCCGATGCCATGCAGGCGGCCGTGCCCGTGGGCACCGGTGCCATGGCGGCCATTCTGGGCCTGGATGACGACGCCGTGCGCGCTGCCTGTGCCTCGGCGGCCCAAGGCGAAGTGGTCGAAGCCGTCAATTTCAACGCCCCGGCGCAAGTCGTGATTGCGGGCCACAAGGGCGCCGTCGAACGCGCCTGCGAACTGGCCAAGGCGGCGGGTGCCAAGCGCGCGCTGCTGCTGCCGGTGTCCGCGCCGTTCCACTCCAGCCTGCTCAAGCCCGCCGCCGACGTGCTGGCCGGCGCCCTGGCGACCGTGAACGTGTCCGCCCCCCAGGTGCCGGTGATCAACAACGTCGATGTCGCCTCGCCCGTCGAACCCGGGGCAATCCGGGATGCGCTGGTGCGTCAGGCATGGCATCCTGTGCGCTGGGTCGAAACGCTGCGCGCCATGAAGGCCCAGGGCGTGACCCACGTCATCGAATGCGGTCCCGGCAAGGTACTGGCCGGCCTGACCAAGCGCATCGATCCCGAACTCACCGGCCTGGCCATCACGGATCCGGCTTCGCTCGAAGCCGCGTTGGCCACGGTTAACGGAAATTAAGAGCATGGAAAACACCTCGATCGAATTGCAGGGCAAGGTCGCCCTGGTCACCGGCGCCACGCGCGGCATAGGCCGCGCCATTGCCCACGAACTGGCCGCGCGCGGCGCTGTCGTCGTCGGCACCGCCACGTCCGAGTCCGGCGCGGCCTCCATCACCGAAGCCCTGGCGCCGTTCGGCGGCCGTGGCGTGGTGCTGGACGTGACCAATGCCGAAGCCTGCGACGCACTGATCGAAACGTTGGGCAAAGAGGGCGGTGGCCCCCACATCCTCGTCAATAATGCAGGCATCACCCGCGATACGCTGGCAATGCGCATGAAAGACGACGACTGGTCCGCCGTCATCGATACCAATCTGGCCTCCGTCTTCCGCTTGTCGCGGGCCGTGCTGCGCAACATGATGAAGGCCCGTTGGGGACGCATCATCAACGTCACGTCGGTGGTGGGTTCCAGCGGCAACCCCGGGCAGGCGAACTACGCTGCCGCGAAGGCCGGCGTGGCCGGTATGTCGCGTGCGCTGGCCCGCGAACTGGGCAGCCGCAACATCACTGTCAATTGCGTCGCGCCGGGCTTCATCGACACCGACATGACGCGCGCCCTGGGCGAAAACCAGACCGCCGCGCTGCTGCAGCAGATTCCGCTGGGCCGCCTGGGCTCGCCCGCGGACATCGCCCATGCGGTGGCCTTTTTGTCCGGGCCGCAGGCGGGTTACATTACCGGCACCACCCTGCACGTCAACGGCGGGATGTACATGCAATAAGTCACGAAGCGCGCGGGCAGCCCAAGCTGCCACGCCGTTGCCGGGCAACCGGCGAGGCAACGCGCGGTTCACCGGAAACGCCGCACACCGGTATTCCTGCGCCCCGAGGGCGACAGATCGAAGTGCGCGGTGTTATTTTTGTCACGGCCTGGCGTTTGCAGTACTCTGCGCTTGGCTATAATTCGCGGGATTTTTCCCATTTGGAGATCTGCATGGAAAGCATCGAACAGCGCGTCAAGAAGATCGTCGCTGAACAACTTGGCGTGAACGAAGCCGAGATCAAGAACGAATCCTCCTTCCTTGACGACCTCGGTGCCGATTCGCTCGACATGGTCGAACTGGTCATGGCGCTCGAAGACGAATTCGAGACCGAGATCCCCGACGAAGAGGCCGAAAAGATCACGACCGTGCAACAAGCGATTGATTACATCAATTCGAACGGTAAGCAGTAAGCTCAGCCTATATCCTTCTGGTTGCCCGAAACGCGGTTTCGGGATCAACCGGGAACCGGGGCGGTTTCAGGAATTTGCCGTGTGGTTCACGCGCGGGACGGGGGTTAAAGCCCGACCCGCTTTTGCGTGTTCCGCACGTGCAGTGCATCCCGAAAGCCGCCTTTCTTTTGTCTGTTTGAGGAGTCATCCGTGAAGCGACGAGTCGTCATCACTGGCCTTGGTATCGTTTCGCCTGTTGGCAACGACCTGACCACCGCTTGGGACAATATCGTCAACGGACGTTCTGGCATCAGCCGCATCAGCCGTTTCGATCCCTCGGCCATCACCACGCACATCGCCGGCGAAGTCAAAGACTTCGACATCAGCGCCTATATCTCGTCCAAAGAAGCCCGCCAGATGGATACCTTCATCCATTACGGCCTGGCTGCCGGGATGCAGGCCTGGCGCGACAGCGGCCTGGAAGTCACCGAAGCCAACGCCGAGCGCGTCGGCGTGATCGTAGGCTCGGGCATCGGCGGTTTGCCGCGCATCGAGGAAACCCAGGTCGAGTACATGGCCAAGGGGCCGCGCCGGATTTCGCCGTTCTTCGTGCCCGGTTCGCTGATCAACCTGATCTCCGGTCACCTGTCCATCGCCTACGGCATGAAGGGCCCCAGCTACGCCGTCGTGTCGGCCTGCACCACGGGCCTGCATTGCATCGGCGACGCCGCCCGCCTGATCGAGTACGGCGATGCCGACGTCATGCTGGCGGGTGGCGCCGAATCGACCGTGTCGCCGCTGGGCATCGGCGGTTTCGCCGCTATGCGCGCGCTGTCGACCCGCAACGATGATCCTCAGACGGCATCGCGTCCCTGGGACCGCGACCGTGACGGCTTCGTGCTGGGCGAAGGCGCCGGCGTGCTGGTGCTGGAAGAATACGAACATGCCAAGAAGCGCGGCGCGCGCATCTATGGCGAGTTCGCAGGTTACGGCATGAGCTCGGACGCGCATCACATCACGGCCCCCGACAAGGACGGCCCGCGCCGCGGCATCATCAATGCGCTGCGCAACGGCGGCTTGAACCTCGAAGACATCCAGTACGTCAACGCGCACGGCACCTCGACGCCCCTGGGCGACAAGAATGAGACCGACGCGCTGAAGCTGGCCTTCGGCGACCATGCCAAGAAGCTGGTGGTGAACTCGACCAAGTCCATGACCGGCCACCTGTTGGGCGCGGCCGGCGGCATCGAGGCGGTGTTCACGACCCTGGCGGTCTACAACCAGGTCTCGCCCCCGACCATCAACATCTTCAATCAAGATCCGGAATGCGATCTGGATTATTGCGCCAACGAGGCGCGGCAGATGAAGATCGACGTGGGCCTGTCCAACTCGTTCGGTTTCGGCGGCACCAACGGCTCCATGGCCGTTCGCCGGGTCTGATTTGGAAGGCCCGGGCCAGGGGCGCTGGACGTTTCGCGTGCCTGTCTTGCGGCCGCGCGGCGTCGCGGCGCTTCCGGGCTTGGCGCTTGCCGTGGCAGCGGCCAGCACCGTGACCGCGGCGACCTGGCACGGCGCCGCCTGGACGGCGGCCGCCGTGCTGGCGTCCCTGCTGGCGGCGGCGGGCCTGTTACACTCGGTCCGTAGCAGCCTGTCCCCGGTATCGGCATTGCGCACGGCGTCCGGGGCTGGCCACTGGCAGGTGCGCCTGCCTGGCGGCTGGCAGGACGCGGTGCTGGTCCACCAGCACCGCGGACCGGCTTGGCTCGCGCTCACCTTGCAGCCCTTGCCCTCCGGGAGTACGGCCTTTAACAACAACAATGTAACTTTCACCGTCTGGCAGCAGACGTTGCGACCCCAATCCTGGCGGCGTCTATGCCTGCTGGCTGGCGCGGCGCGGCGTGCGTCCCCGGCGGTCCGCCTGCGGGAGGCCTCATGAGCGAGCGCGAAGTCGACGCTGAGCTTGTCGCCCGCGTCCAGCGGGGCGACAAGAAGGCCTTTGATCTGCTGGTGCTCAAGTACCAGCGCAAGATTCTTCGCCTGCTGGCCCGGATGATCCGGGACCCGTCCGAAATCGAGGACGTGGCCCAGGAAGCGTTCATCAAGGCCTACCGGGCCTTGCCCCAGTTCCGGGGCGAAAGCGCGTTCTATACCTGGTTGTATCGTATCGCCATCAATACGGCCCGCAATTGGCTCGCCTCGCAGGGCCGGCGGCCGAGTGCGCCCAATGCGATAGAAACGGAAGACGGTGAAACTTTTAACGAAACCGACAACCTAACCGATATAAGCACGCCGGAGTCCATGGTCGCCAGCCGCGAAATCGCCGAGACGGTGAACGCGGCCATTGAGGAATTGCCCGAGGAATTGCGTACCGCAATCGTCCTGCGTGAAATCGAAGGTATGAGTTACGAAGACATTGCCCAGAGCATGGACTGCCCCATTGGTACGGTGCGCTCCCGCATTTTTCGTGCGCGCGAAGCCATTGCAACCAAGTTGCGTCCATTGCTTGGCACCGATGTCGAGCGTCGCTGGTAAGGAGTGGCAGTCATGCAGACAACAGCAGCCAAGTCCGTCGTTTCTTCCGAGATCTCCTGGGAGGAATCGGTTTCCGCCTGGATTGACGGTGAAGAATCCGACGATATTCTCCCAGGCCTGTCGACCCGAGAAGGGCGGCAGACCTGGGATACCTATCATCTCATCGGCGATGCCTTGCGCAATACCGATCTGGCATTGACGCCCAGCGCGGGCTTTCACGCCCGCCTGTCGCGCGCGCTCGACGCCGAATTGCCGATCGTGGCGGCGCCTCGGCGCCGCTCGCCGTTGCGCATGGGCCTGTCCGGTCTGGCCGTGGCGGCCGCGGTGGCGACCGTCGCCTGGGTGGCCCAGCCGTACCTGGCGGGCGGATCGTCCGGCACCGAGACACGCGTGCTGGCCGACGCCAGCCTGAGCGGCACCGACACTTCGGGCCTGAGCGACTACCTGGAGGCCCATCGCCAGATGGCTGGCCCCAGCGCAGTGCGTCAGGTGTCGTTCGATGTCGGAGCGGGACGCTGATGGCCTTGGTGCTTCCGACCCGCTGGCCGGCACTGGGACGGGCCGCCTCCTGGCAAGCCCACCGCGCCGGCTGGTTTGCCGCTACGCTCCTGACCGCTTTCCTGGCCGCGTACGAACCCGCGCGTGCCGCTGATTCCGCGCCGGCTCCGCAGGGCGACGACGTGGTCCAGCTGCTGTCGCGCATCCAGCAGGCGGCGCGCAAGCAGGACTACGCGGGCGTGTTCATGTATCAGCAGGGCGAAATGATCCAGTCCTCGCGCCTGGTGCACGTCCTGGACGGCACCGGCGAACGTGAAAGGCTCGAGATCCTGGACGGTCAGCCACGCGAATACCTGCGCCACAACGAAGACGTCCAGTGCCTGATCCCCGAGCGCAAGACGGTCCTGCTCGAGCGCCGCCGCGGTGATCGCTTCCCCGGTCTTCTGTTGGGCAATCCGGCCAACCTGACCGACCACTACAAGATTCGCGCCGAATCGGCCCTGCACCGGGTGGCCGGGCGGGAATGCCGCCTGATCACTATCGAACCGCTGGACAAGTTGCGCTATGGCTATCGCCTGTGCGCAGACGTCGAAACCAATCTGCTGCTGAAGGCGCAGACCCTCAACGCCGCCCGCGGCGTGGTCGAACAGGTCTCGTTCACCTCGTTGCGCCTGGGGGCCGACGTCGATCCGCAATCGCTGACATCGCGTTGGAACACGCGCGACTGGAAGGTGCTGGAGCCCTCCATGAAGCCGGTCGACCTGGGCGCGCTGGGCTGGCGCATTCCGGCACCCAAGGGCTTTGCCGTGGTCATGCAGGTGTCGCGCGCGATGGGGCGCGGCGCGACGGTGAACCAGATGGTGCTGTCCGATGGCCTGGCGGCCATCTCGGTGTTCATCGAGCCCTACGACAGCAAGCGCGACCATCATCCGCCGCCCGGCGCGGCGCAGCGCGGTTCCATTACCGTCTACGGCACCCGCATTGCCGATTACTGGTTGACCGCCGTGGGCGAAGTGCCCGTGGCGACGCTGGAACAATTGGCGGAAGCGACAGAATACGTACCCGTGGCGAACGCTCCGGCGGCCGGTTCCAAGTGAGCGGTCTCTGCGGCAAGAAGTAAATTCGGAGCAATCTATGAAAGCATTGATGGTGTCGAACCCTGGTCTGCGGCGCTTTCTGGCGGCCGCGACGGCGGGGCTCTTGATGTCGGCCGCCCTGGCGCCGGTGTCCCAGGCGCAGACGCCTGCGGCCGCCGCGACCGATACGCCCACCCCGACGGTGGCGTTGCCTGACTTCACCAGCATCATCGAGAAGGCCGATCCGGCGGTGGTGAACATCCGTACCACCGCGACCGTGCCGATCCGTGGCGTGGGCCCGGGGGGCAATGACCCCGCCGAGCTGTTCCGCTGGTTCTTCGGTCCGGACTTCCAGCCGCCGGGCCAGGCTCCCGGCCAGCGCCAACGTCCGCAGCCGCAGCAGCCGCAACCGGAAGAGCGTACCGTGCCGCGCGGCGTGGGGTCGGGCTTCTTCATTTCCGCTGACGGCTACATCATGACCAACAACCACGTGGTCAGCGATGCAACCGACATCTTCGTCACCCTTACCGATGGCCGCGAGTTCAAGGCCAAGGTGATCGGCACCGACGAGCGCACCGACGTGGCGCTGATCAAGATCGAAGCCAAGGACATGACGCCCCTGGTCATCGGTGACCCCAAGAAACTCAAGAAGGGTCAATGGGTCCTGGCCATCGGTTCGCCGTTCGGCCTGGATTCCACGGTGACGTCCGGCATCGTCAGCGCCATCGGCCGCGATACCGGCGAATACCTGCCTTTCATCCAGACGGACGTGGCGGTCAACCCGGGCAATTCGGGCGGTCCGCTGATCAACCTGGCGGGCGAGGTCGTGGGCATCAATTCCCAGATCATCTCGCGCAGCGGTGGTTTCATGGGCATTTCGCTGGCCATCCCGATCGATGAAGCGATGCGGGTAGTGGACCAACTGCGCGCAACCGGCAAGGTCACGCGCGGTCGTGTCGGCGTGCAGATCGGCGAAGTCGGCAAGGACGTGGCCGAAGCCATTGGCCTGCCCAAGGCCGAAGGCGCCCTGGTCAGCAGCGTCGAGGTCGACGGGCCGGCCGAACAGGCGGGCGTGCAGCCGGGCGACGTGATCCTGTCGTTCAACAAGGAACCGATCAAGCGCTGGTCCGATCTGCCGCGCATCGTCGGCGAAACCAAGCCGGGTACGCGCGCCGACATGGACGTGTGGCGCAAGGGCAAGAAAATGACCCTGTCGGTCAAGGTCGGCGAGATTCCCGCCGAGAAGGCCGCCGCGGGCAAGAAGGCCGCGACGCCGGCGCCGGAAATCACCAATGCGCTGGGCCTGGGCGTGGTGGACGTGCCTGCCGACGTGCAGAAAAAGCTGCGCATCAAGGGCGGCGTGCAGGTCAAGGTTGCCGAAGGCGCGGCCGCCAAGGCCGGCCTGCAGGAAGGCGATATTGTGTTGGCCCTGAACGACACCGACGTCACTGGCGCCAAGCAATTCGCCGAGCTCGTGGGCAAGCTGGACAAGGGCCGCGCGGCAGGCTTGCTGGTGCGCCGCGGCGAGCAGACTCAGTGGGTAGCGGTACCCGCAAGCAAATAAGGCCCAAGACCGGCTAAAATGGCTGGTTGCCGCAAGAGGGGGCGCCTGGCGCCCCCTCGTTTTTGCCTGGAACGCCGTGGGAATCGCGGCCCGGCAGGGCGGCCGGGTCAGCAACCCGAGGCGTTTGCCTAACACCCCGTCAGCCGTGCCTACCTGGGTGGCGGCGTCTTCCGGCAGTTTGCCGAGTGTTCCGTCCCTTTTAAATTCAAGCATGCAGCATATTCGCAACTTCTCCATCATTGCCCACATCGATCACGGCAAATCGACCCTGGCCGATCGCCTGATCCAACGCTGCGGCGGGTTGGCGGATCGCGAAATGTCGGCGCAGGTGCTCGACTCCATGGAGATCGAGCGCGAGCGCGGCATCACCATCAAGGCCCAGACGGCAGCCCTGCACTACAAGGCGCAGGACGGCAAGATCTACAACCTGAACCTGATCGACACACCGGGGCACGTCGACTTCTCGTACGAAGTCAGCCGTTCGCTGTCGGCCTGCGAAGGCGCGCTGCTGGTAGTGGACGCCTCGCAGGGCGTGGAAGCCCAAACCGTGGCCAACTGCTACACCGCCATCGAACTGGGCGTGGAAGTGCTGCCGGTGCTGAACAAGATGGACCTGCCGCAGGCCGACCCGGAAGGGGCGCGCCAGGAGGTCGAGGACGTGATCGGCATCGACGCCTCGCAGGCCGTGCTGGCCAGCGCCAAGACCGGCATGGGTATCGACGAGATCCTGGAATCCATCGTGGCGCGCGTGCCGCAGCCCAAGGGTGACCCGGACGCGCCGCTGCAAGCGCTGATCATCGACTCGTGGTTCGACAACTACGTGGGCGTGGTGATGCTGGTGCGCATCGTCAACGGCGTGCTCAAGCCCAAGGACAAGATCCTGCTGATGGCCTCGGGGGCCACTCACCTGTGCGAGCAGACCGGCGTGTTCACGCCGAAGTCGCAGCAGCGCCCGCACCTGTCGGCGGGCGAGGTGGGCTTCATCATCGCCGGCATCAAGCAGCTCGAAGACGCCAAGGTCGGCGACACGGTCACGCTGGCCAACAAGCCGGCCGCCGCGCCGCTGCCAGGCTTCAAGGAAGTCAAGCCGCAGGTGTTTGCCGGCCTGTATCCGGTCGAAAGCTCCGAATACGACCAACTGCGTGATTCGCTCGAAAAACTCAAGCTGAACGACGCCGCGCTGATGTTCGAACCCGAAGTGTCGCAGGCGCTGGGCTTCGGCTTTCGCTGCGGCTTCCTGGGTCTTTTGCACATGGAAATCGTGCAGGAGCGCCTGGAGCGCGAGTTCGACATGGACATCATCACCACCGCGCCGTCGGTGGTGTACGAAGTGGAGCAGCGCGACGGCTCGGTGATCACCGTGGAAAGCCCGTCGCGCATGCCGGAAGTGGGCAAGATCGCCGATATCCGCGAGCCGATCGTGAAGGTCACGCTGTTCATGCCGCAAGACTACGTCGGCCCGGTCATGACCCTGTGCAACAACAAGCGCGGCGTGCAGGTCAACATGAGCTACCACGGGCGCCAGGTGCATCTGGTGTACGAAATCCCGCTGGCCGAAATCGTGCTGGACTTCTTCGACAAGCTCAAGTCGGTGTCGCGCGGCTATGCGTCGATGGACTACGAGTTCCTGGAATACCGCTCGGCCGACGTGGTGCGCGTGGATCTGCTGATCAACAACGACCGGGTCGACGCGTTGGCCGTCATCGTTCACCGCAGCAATGCCCGCCATCGCGCTCGCGACGTCGTGACCCGCATGCGCGGACTGATTCCGCGCCAGATGTTCGATGTCGTTATCCAGGCCGCCATCGGCGCCGAAATCATTGCTCGCGAAAACGTCAAGGCGCTGCGCAAGAACGTGCTGGCCAAGTGTTATGGCGGCGACATCTCGCGCAAGAAGAAGCTGCTGGAAAAGCAGAAGGCCGGCAAGAAGCGCATGAAACAGGTCGGCACGGTGGAAATCCCCCAGGAAGCATTCCTGGCCATCCTGCAAGTGGACGACAAATAGAACCCAAGAAGGCGGTTAGCTGATGAGTTGGAACTTTGCCCTGATCCTGTTTGTTTTGCTGGTCGTGACCGGCATCATCTGGGGGCTCGATCTGGCCGTATTGCGGCGCGGCCGCGAGCGTCGGGCCCAGGCGGCGATGGCGCAATACGATGCGGCCCTGGTTGGCGATGCGCAAGAGGCCGAGCGCCTGCGGCGCGAAGCCGGCGACAAGGCCCGTCGCGTGCCGTGGTGGATTGAATACGCGGTCAGTTTCTTTCCGGTGATCCTGTTCGTGTTCGTGCTGCGTTCGTTCGTGGTCGAGCCGTTCCGCATTCCGTCCGGTTCGATGCTGCCCACGCTGCAATCGGGCGACCTGATCCTGGTGAACAAGTTCAGCTACGGCCTGCGCTTGCCCGTCATCGACAAGAAAGTGGTCGATATCGGCAAGCCGCAGCGCGGCGACGTGTTCGTGTTCCGCTATCCGGTGGATCCCGATGTCGATTACATCAAGCGCGTGGTCGGCCTGCCTGGCGACGAAGTGGCCTACATCGACAAAAAACTGTACGTGAACGGCGAATTGGTGACGCATGTGCGCGACGGCGACTACTTCGAACCCGACCGTGTCTCGTATATCGCACAATATAAAGAGAAATTGGGCGAAGTTAGCCACCAAATCCTGCTTGATGAGAGCCGGCCGCAAGAATATCGGCCGCAGTACCAATTTCCGTCCCTCGGGAACTGCCAATATTCCCGCGATGGGGTACGCTGCAAAGTACCCGAGGGGCATTACTTCGCCATGGGCGATAATCGGGATAACAGCGCCGACAGCCGATACTGGGGGTTCGTACCTGAATCCAATATCGTCGGGAAGGCGTTTTTCATCTGGATGAATTTCAGCGATCTCAGCCGGATCGGCCGGTTCAACTGATTATGTCGCTAGCCACGCTAGAAAACCGGCTGGATCACCACTTCGGTGATCCAGCATTGCTTGAACAGGCACTGACGCATCGCAGCCATGGTGCGCGCCACAACGAGCGGCTGGAATTCCTTGGGGATTCCGTGCTGAACTTCGTCGTCGCGGCGATGCTGTTCGAGCGTTATTCGAAAATCGACGAGGGCGATCTGTCGCGCCTGCGGGCCAACCTGGTCAAGCAGGCGTCGCTGGCCGACATTGCCCAGCGCCTGGAGTTGTCCCAATACCTGCGCCTGGGCGAAGGCGAGCTCAAGAGCGGCGGTTTCCGCCGTCCGTCGATCCTGGCCGACACGGTCGAAGCCCTGTTCGGCGCCGTGTTCCTGGATGCCGGGTTCGATGCCGCCCGTCGCGTGATCGTGCGCCAGTACCAGCCGGTGCTGGCCTCGGTCGATCCCAAGACCCTGGGCAAGGATGCCAAGACCTTGCTGCAGGAATTTTTGCAGGGCCGCAAGCTGGCCCTGCCCGTGTATACGGTCGTGGCCACGCATGGCGCGGCCCATAGCCAGCAATTCGAGGTCGAGTGCGCCATTCCGGCGCTCGAGATCAAAGTGACGGCTCCTGGCGCCAGCCGCCGCGCCGCCGAGCAATCGGCGGCCAAGCTGGCGCTCGAAGCCGCGCAGGCCGTCAGCCCGGCGGCCAAAGCTGCCCGCAAGTCGGGCAAGGCGCGCAAAACCGCGCAATTGTCGCTGCCCGTGGCAGTGTCCCAAGAGACTAAATGAGCGATACCCCTTTTCGTACCGGCTTCGTGGCCATCGTCGGCCGCCCCAATGTGGGCAAGTCCACGCTGACGAATGCCCTGATCGGCTCCAAGATTTCCATCGTGTCGCGCAAGGCGCAGACGACGCGCCACCGCATCCATGGCGTGCTGACGCGCGACCATGAGCAGTTCGTGTTCGTTGATACGCCCGGTTTCCAGACGCGCCATGGCGGCGCCATGAACCGCATGATGAACCGCGTCGTGACCCAGGCCCTGGCCGATGTCGACGTGGTGGTGCACGTGGTCGAGGCCGGCAAGTGGTCCGAAGGCGACGCCAAGCTGCTGCCGCTGTTGCCCTCGCCCGAGCGCACCATCCTGGTCGTCAGCAAGATCGACGCGCTGAAGAACCGGGACGAGCTGTTCGCCTTCGTCTCCAAGATCATGGCGTTGCATCCGTTCGGCGCCGTGGTGCCGGTCAGCGCCACCAAGAACCAGCAACTGGACCAGCTGCTGCAAGAGATCGCGACGCGCTTGCCGGAAGGCGAGGCGATGTTCGAGGAAGACACCCTGACCGATCGCCCGATGCGCTTCATCGCGGCCGAGCTGGTGCGCGAGAAGATCTTCCGCCTGGTGGGCGACGAACTGCCCTATGGCTGTACGGTCGTGATCGAGCAATGGGAAGAAAACGACAAGGGCGCGCGCATCGCGGCCTGCGTCGTCGTGGAGCGCGACAGCCACAAGCCCATCCTGCTGGGCACCGGCGGCATGCACATGAAGCGCATCGCTTCCGAAGCGCGGCAGGACATCGCCAAGCTGTTGGACAAGCCTGTACACCTGGAAATCTACATCAAGGTGCGCAAGGGCTGGTCCGACCGCGAGAGTGCGCTGCGCGATTTGGGCTATGAGTAAACGGGCGCCACGCGTCCAGGATCGCCCGGGATACATGCTGCACGCTACCGCGTGGCGTGAGACATCCCTCATCGTTCAGACTTTCTCGCGCGACCATGGCTGCGTCGCCATGGTCGCCAAGGGCGCCAAGCGCCCATATTCCGTTTTACGTCCCGTGTTGTCGGCCTTCCAGCCCTTGCTGCTGTCCTGGACCGGCAATGGCGAGGTCAAGACCCTGACCCGCGCCGAGATCATGGGGGTGCGCGCCCTGAGCGGTACCGCGCTGATGTCGGCGTGGTACATGAACGAACTGCTGCTGCGGCTGCTGCCGCGCGAAGACGCCCATCCCTTGCTGTTTGACGCGTACGACATGGCTTTGCAGCAATTGTCGGGCGGCACCCGCGCCGCCGGCGCCTTGCGCCGTTTCGAATGGACGCTGCTGCGCGAAACCGGCTATGGGGTGGATGAAGCCGAGCCCGACTTCGACGATCCGGTCATCGAGCCCGCCTTGCGCCGCGACCTGCGCGAGCGCCTGGCCGAGAACCTGGCCGGCCGGCCCCTGGCGACGCGCCGGGTGCTGATGGACCTGCAGCGCATCTGAACGTGCGGCGCGCCTGGCCATGACCTTTACGCTCAAACAGGTCGAGACCTTCCGCACGGTCTATGAAACGGAAAGCGTGACCGCCGCCGCCAGGCGGCTGGACGTGTCGCCCGCCACCGTCAGCGCCACCTTGGCCGCCCTGGAAGCCAGTATTGAATTGCGCCTGTTCGAGCGCGTGCGTCAGCGCATGCTGCGCACGCCCGAAGCCACGTTGCTGTATGAGGAAATCCGCCGCCTGAATGTCGGCCTGGAAAGCCTGGGCCGCAAGATCCGCGCCATTCGCGGCGCGGCGCAGCCGCGTTTGCGCATCGGTTGTATCCATGCCTACAGCGGCGCGGTCGTCAGCGATGCCATCGCACGGTTCCGCCAGCGCTATCCGGATACGCCGCTGTACTTGCAGATCCGCGATTCCAACACCTTGCGCGACATGGTCGTCTCGGGCGAGCTGGATCTGGCGGCCGTGGCCGATGAATCCGAGCTGGAAGGCCTGCGAGGCCATCGCCTGGCCAGCCTGCGCGCAGTGGTGGTGTTTCCCAAGGGGCACCCGTTGGCGCGGCTGGAGCAGGTGGGATTTGCGCAGATGGCCGACGCCGATGTCATCGCGTTGAACGCCGAGGACGCCTCGCGCCAGCGCCTGGATGCGTTGTTGCTGCAGGCCGGGCTGAACCTGAAGATCGCGATCGAGACGCCGTACTCGGCCACCATTTGCCAACTGGCGCTGGACGGCCATGGCGTCGGCATTGCCAATCCCGCGACCGCGGTGAGCCTGGAAGCCGCGGGGCTGAGCCACCGGCCGCTGGGCGCGCCGGTGCATTTTGAATGCCACATGATCGTGCATGGCAGCCGGCCCCTGTCCGAGGCCGGCAAGTACTGGGCGACCTGTCTGCGCGCCGCACTGGCGCCGCTGCTGGAGCGCTACGGGGTCGACCAGGTCTAGGGCCTGTCCGTGCATGCGCCTGCGCCGGGCCGGCAGCCGTTCAAATCCTCAACCGCGGCGTCCGTCGGACGTCAGAATCAGAACCACCGCGGACTCCGCATCCAATTGGCCGGCGCGGCGCAGCCGGGTCACCGCGGCGAGCGCGGCGGCCGACGACAGCTCGGTCGCCAATCCCATGTGCTCCAGCCGTTGCTGTGCCTGGGCGGCGGCGGCATCCGATACCTCCACCGGCGAGCCGCCCGAGCGCGCCAGGGCCTGCAAGGACTGCAGCGTGGTGGTGCCGCCGGCGATCGAATACTGGTCCGTGGCGCCTTCCCACTGCCCCCGTGCGTCGCCGGCCGCGTGTGCTCGCGACAGCCGGGCATAGGGCTCGACCGCATGCAGGCGTGGCAGCTGCGGGATCAGGCCGGCGGTCAGCAGGTGCTGCCAGCCCAGCAAGATGCCCCACAGCAGGTCGCCGCGCGCGGTCGGCACGACGATGTCGGTCGGTAGGCCGCAAGTGTCGAAAATCTCCTGGGCGATGGGTTTGTAGCCCTCGACCCCATACGGATGGGTGCCGACCGGCGGATTCAGATAGTTGGTGCCGGCGAAGGCGCCTTGGTTGCGGCACAGGTCCGCCACGTACGGCCAGCGCCCGAGGCTGTCGTCGAACGCAGTCAGTCGGGCACCGAAGCGCTGCATG
Source organism: Achromobacter sp. ASV32 (assembly GCF_016428805.1). Lineage (GTDB taxonomy): Bacteria > Pseudomonadota > Gammaproteobacteria > Burkholderiales > Burkholderiaceae_B > Achromobacter. Next base: position 5,800 of record NZ_JAELTJ010000028.1, on the reverse strand, counting down.
GCCTCACGCTGCAACGGCGGGCAATTGCGGGTGATGGCGATGTCGGCCTGCAAGCCGGCTGCGGCGCAGTACGCTGCCAGGGACACGCCTGCGTTGCCGCTCGAAGCCGCGGCCACGCGCGATGCGCCGGCCAGCCGGGCCCGTGACACCAACTGCGCCGCCATGCGGTCCTTGTGGCTGCCGGTGGGGTTGGCGCTTTCGCATTTGAGCCATAGCCGGCCAACGCCTTCGGCTTGCGCGAGCGCGGCGGCGTCCAGGCAGGGGGTGGCGCCTTCGCCCAGTGTCACAGGGTTCAGCACCGGCAGCGCCATGGCGGTGTGGCCGGCCGCCAAGTCATAGTGGCACGCCAGAGAGGCCGGATGGCCGGCTTGCAGGCATTGGGGACAGCCTTCGGGGTAGTCCCCGGGCGGTAGCAGGGCTTCGCAGCGGATGCAGCGCAGGCCGGATAAGCGGGGATTCATCTGCATAGGGACAAGGTCAGTACAACGAGGCAAGGGAGTCCAGGGACAGGGCGGGCGCCACCTGCAGCAGGCAGTCGCCGTCGTCGCTGCGGGCGATGGCGCGCAGGCACACGATGGTGCCGGCTTGCGGGCTGGCCAGGTTGCGCAGCGGCGTATCGGGGCGCGCGGGTTCGATCAGTTGACCGATGGTCTGCCCGGCGGTCACGGTCTGGCCCAAGGCCACGCCGGGGATGAAGACGCCGCTTTCGCGGGTGCGCAAAGTGGCGGCGGGCGCGTCCAGGTCGTAGAGCGAGGGGCGGGCGGCGGCAGGCGGGGCGCTTGTCAGCAGGCCCAGCTCGGCCAGACACCCGAGCAAGCCATCGCGGCAGCGCTCGACGAGGTCGCGGGTGGTCTCCCGGCCGCCGCCGATTTCGGCGCTGAGGCGCAGCACGCCCTGGCGGCTGGCGGCCGCGGGCAGCGAACCGGTTTCGGTGCCGCGGAAAAATACGCAATGGGGCAGGCCAAAGGCACGGGCCAGGGCGGGCAGGCGCGCGTCGAACGGGTCGTCACCGTAGCGGGTGATGACCGACGACGGCAGGTAGCGCAGGGATGCGCCGCCGCTGTGCACGTCGATCAGCGCCTGGATGCGGGGCAGCAGCCGGGATTCCAGCGCGGCGGCCACGCTTTCCGTGTAGCCCCGCACGGGGGCGCCGAGGAAGGCGCGGTTGAGATTGCCGGCATCTGACGGGGACAGGCGGGTGCCGGCCAGCGAGGCCTCGGCGTTGGCGGCGGGCAGGAGATAGACGGTACCGCGTTGCAGGACGCCCGGCAGCAGATGCCACAATTGCAGGATGGCGGCCTGGCCTTCCCATTCGTCGCCGTGCACGCCGGCCATCAGGGCCACGGCCGGGCCAGGGCTGGCTTCGATCTTCAGCACGGGCACCGTGACGCGCCGGTAGGCCGAGGCATTGGTCGCGGCGGCGCAGGTGAAGTCTTCGCGGCTTACCTTGACCATGAGACGGCTCCGGGCAATCGGGGGCGCGGCGTCAGTCCAGCGTGGTGCCGGCGGCTTTGATGATGCTTTCCCATTTGGGCAATTCCTTCTGAATCTGGACTTTCACGGCGTCGGGCGCGCCGCCCAGCGGTTCTTGCGAGCGGCTGCGCAGCTCCTTGCTGACGGCGTCGGAACGCAGCGCGGCATTCATGGCGGCGTTCAGCCGCGCGATCGCCGCGGGCGGGGTGCCGGCCGGCGCCACCAGCGCGCTCCAGGCCGACTGCTCGTAATCGGGGTAGCCTTGCTCGGCCACCGTCGGCACGTCTGGATTGGACGCGGCGCGCGTCTTGGTGGTGACCGCCAGCGCGCGCAGGCGGCCGTCTTTCAGGTTGCCGATCAGCGGTGGCAGGTTCTCCATCATCGAGTCCACATGCCCGCCGAGCAGGTCCGACAGTTGGGCGGCGGTGGCCTTGTACGGGATCTGGCGCACGGCCGCGCCGGTCTGGGCGATGAAGAGCTTGACGCCGACTTCGCTGGTGGTGCCGGGGTCGGCCGAGGTCATCGTCAGGCGGTCGGGTTGCGCGCGGCTGGCCGCGATGAAGCTCTTGAGGTCGCGATAGGGGGAGGCCGCGTTGACGACGATAACGTTCGGGGTTTCAGCCACCAGACCGATAGGAACGATGTCGCGGTCCAGGTCGTACAACTGTTGCTTGAAGAGATAGCGGTGCAAGACCAGCGTGCCCACGTGCGCATAGCCGATGGTGTAACCGTCGGGGGCCGCGCGTACCAGGGCCTGCGTGCCGATGCGTCCGCCCGCGCCTACGCGGTTTTCGACGACGACGGGCTGCCCCAGCGTGCGGCTCATTTCCTGGCCGACGAGGCGGGCGGTAATGTCGGCATTGCCGCCCGCCGCGGCCGGCACGATCAGGGTGATCGGACGCTCGGGATAATCAGCCAGCGCGGGTTGCGCGGCCAGGCAAAGCAACAAGGCGGCGAGGCGGGTGAGGCGTGTCATGGCGGATTCCCGGAACATGGAGGGCGGCGCGATCAGGCTGCGCGATGGGCTGCGCTATTGTGCGGCGGTCCGTCAGGAAATCCGTTCGGTTTATTGAGATGGCTGTTCAGGTGAATCTAACGTTTTGGGGGGAGCGTCCGCAGACGGCTGGCGATCCGCGCGGCGCCCCAGCCCATACCCGAGCGCCGCGGCCGCGAGGGCGCATACGGCGCCCAGCATGGCGATCAGCGCCACGCCGTGGCCCAGCGCGTCCACGCCTGCCTTGACCCAGCCGCTGGCGGCATCGCCGGCGCGATAGACCACGGTGTCGATGACATTCTTGGTCTTGTATTTGTCCTCGGGCGAGACCGCTGTGAACAGCATTTCACGCCCGGGCCGGATCAGCGCATATTCGCCTGCCCGGCGAAGGATCATGGCGCCCGCCAGCACGGCAAACACCGGGTAGGCCGCCAGCGCCAGGAAGGCAAGCGCCATCGCCAACGGCACCGCGGTCATCAGAAAGCGCACGCCCAGCCGCGCCGCCACGCGGCCGGTGATGAAGAGCTGCGATAGCAGCGCCAGTGCCTGCACCGCGAAGTCCAGCGCCGCGAATACGCGGATGCGCTGGGCGGTATCGGCAAATGCGCCCGCCACCAGGCGGGCCTGTTCCATGTAGAGAAAGGTATTGAGGGTGGCCAGCAGCACGACCAGCGCGGCGATGCCCAGCAGGTAACGCGACTGGAACACGCGGACCAGGCCCGCCAGCAGGGCGCCCGGAATCGGCCGTGCCATGTCGGCGGTGTCCGCATCGGAATGGGTGGCCGCCCGCCAGCGCAGCAGCCAGCGCTTAAGCGGCAACGTCGCCGCCAGCAGCAGGGCCGATAGCAACAGCAGGCCCGCCGGGCCTAGCGTTGCGGCCAGCAGTCCGCCTAACAGCGGGCCGCACAGGCCGCCGGCGCTGGCGCCTGCCGCGATGAAGGCGAACAGGCGTTTGGCCGAATCCATGCGGAACACGTCGGCCATCAGGCTCCAGGCCAGCGACACCACGAACAGGTTGAACACCGATAGCCATACATAGAAACTGCGCGCGGCCCAGACGCTGTCGGGACGCCAATGGAACAGCGCGGCATAGCCGGCCATGGTGGCGGCGAAGACGGCGTAGACCCAGGTTATCAGCGTGGCCCGCGGCACCCGCGCGGACAGCCAGCCGAACAGCGGCACGACCGCCAGCATGGCGACGAAGGTGGCGGTGAACAGCCACTGCAACTGATCCACGCCGGCCTGGATGCCGAGCGTTTCTCGGATCGGCCGCAGCATGAAATAGCCACAGAACAGGAAAAAGAAAAAGGCGAAGCCGCAAGCCCCCGGCGCCAGTTCCTCGGCACGGATGCCGAAGGCGTGCGCCGCGCGCTGGCGCCAGGAGCCGGCAGCCAGGCGCATGGCATCAGTCCAGCAGGGCGGCAATGCGTTCGCGCTGCGCGGCGTTCGGCAGGGGGCCGAAGCCCGCCTGGATGTTGTCCGCCATGTTGGCCGGCTTGGAGGTGGCGGGAATGACGGCGGTGACGGCGGGGTGGCCGATGATGAACTTCAGGAACAGTTGCGCCCAGGAGGCGCAGCCGATTTCCGCCGCAAGGTCCGGCAGCGCCCGGCCCTTGACCTGCCGGAACAGGGCGCCATCCTGGAACGGGCGATTGATCAGGACCGCGACGCCATTGGCCAGGCAAGCCGGCAGCAGGCGCTTTTCGGCGTTGCGGGCGCCCACCGAGAGGTTGACCTGCAGGAAATCGGGCTTTTCGCGTTCGACCAGGTCGGAGAGTTCGTCATGGGCGTAATCGGTGTAGTGCGTGATGCCGATATAGCGCGTCAGGCCCTGCTGCTTCAGTTCGCGCAGCAGCGCCAGCTGGTTGCGGGTGTCGATCAGGTTGTGGATCTGGATCAGGTCCAGCTTGTCGGACTTGAGCGCACGCTGCGAGTTCCGGATCTGGCGCATGGCCGACTCACGCCCTTCGGTGCCGATCTTGGTGGCCAGGAACACGCGGGGCCGCGGGTCCGGCGCACGCGCCAGCAACGCGCCGGTGACGGCTTCGGCCTGGCCGTAGCTGGGGGCGGTGTCAATCAGCGTGCCGCCCGCGTCCAGCAGCGTGTCCAGCACCTGCGCCAAGGGCGCCATCGCGGCCGCGTCTGACGGCGCGACGTTGAATGTGTCGGCCGTCCCCAATCCCAGGACCGGCAACATTTCACCGCTGGACCAGATTTTGCGGGCGTGCATGGGGCGCTTGGTGCTCAGGGCGTTGGCCGCCCAGGGTGGGGCAAGCAAGGGCAGGCAGGCGGCGGTCTGGATGAATCGACGGCGGTCGGACATGGCGCGCTCCAATGAAAAAGGGCCTGCATATTTCATGCAGGCCCTGGTTTGCCGGTAAAGCGGTGCGCGATTACTCGCGGTTGCCGCCGAAGATGCCCAGCAGCATCAGCAGGTTCGAGAAGACGTTGTAGACGTCCAGGTAGATGGCCAGCGTGGCGGAAACGTAATTCGTTTCGCCGCCATTCACGACGCGCTGCAGGTCAACCAGCATGAACGCCGAGAAGATGACGATGGCCAGCACCGAGATGGTCAGCATCAGGGCAGGCAGCTGCAGGAAGATGTTGGCCAGGGCGGCGACCAGGATGACGACCGCGCCGATGAACAGGAATTTCTGCAGGCCGGACAGATCGCGCTTGATCGTGGTGGCCAGCGTGGCCATGGTGCCGAACACGATCGCGGTACCGCCGAAGGCCGTCATCACCAGCTGCGAGCCGTTGCTGAAGCCCATCACGAAGCCGAGCAGGCGCGACAGCATGACGCCCATGAAGAACGTGAAGGCGAGCAGCAGCACCACGCCCAGGGAGTTGTTCTTGTTCTTTTCGATCGCGAACATCATGCCGAAGGCGCCCACCAGGAACACGATGGCGGACAGGCCGGGGCTGGCGCCCATGACCCGGTTGATGCCGGTGTAGAGGCCGACAGCCGCGCCCAGCACGGTCGGGATCAGCGAGAGCGCCAGAAGCCAATAGGTGTTGCGCAGCACCTGGTTGCGCGCGACCTCGCCCGGCGCGCCGGCGATGGCGCCGGAACGGTTAAAGGGGGACGGACGATATTCGTTCATGGAGGACTCCTGTGTACGGCAGAAATTTATTTGCCTTGAAGGCTTAGATGCCAAGGATACCTTACAGTTCCCTGAAGAATCCAGTTTTTGGAAGAATGAGGGCAGGTGTAGAGGAGTGTAGTCGGGTTGTGGGGGCGGCAGGGCCGCTTTCAACCCGGCCGCAGGTCCTGCAGCACCCGGGCCACGATGCGGGGCAGCTCTTCGTCCATGCGGGCCTGGAGCTGCTCGA